>JBHHWO010000010.1:0-54512 GCA_046756565.1 Thermoanaerobaculia bacterium
CGACGGCTTCGCAGGCTTCGACTCCCGCACCTCCCCCCGCGCCTCTACCCGCTCGAGACGGAGTCGTTCAGCGTCGAGCGGCTCCGCCGCCGGCTTCGATCCCGAAGACACCAGCTGCCCCGCCCAGCCTCGACGGGGCGCCGCCATTCACCGTGCCTTCACAGGACCCGGGCGCCATTCCGCCGGACCCGAGCACGGGCGATTCCCGGTCCGGCAAGCCGCGCCGGGCACTGGAGCCTATGGTCACCCACATCCGAGTGCCACGGCCTGGTAAAGCCGAGCCGGCCGGCCCGCAGAGCCAGACGATCACGGCAACCGGGCCGCCGACGCCAGTCGAACCGGCGGTCGAAGCGAGGTCCAAGGCTCCAGCGCAGCCGATCCTTCCGGCGATTCCGGAGAGCCTCGACGCAGCAGCGCCCACGATGCCGATCACGCCGCAGAGCGTGACCGGACCCGCCGCGGCGCCGCCGGAGCTCGGCAGCCCTCGGGCACCGGGAGGCGTGTTCTCGCAGCTGCCGGAGTGGCCGGCCTTCGAGGCACAAACGCCGGTCGGCCCCGGGCAAGGATCGCCACGCTCGAGACTCGGCCGTCGAGGTCACGCCTCGCCCACGGACGCACCGCTTTCGATCCATATCGGAAGCGTCGAGGTCCGCGCCGTACAGCCCGCGCCGGAGCCGCCGCCACCAGCGCCCTTTCGCCCACGGCTGACTCTCGACGAGTACCTGCGGCAGAGAAAGAGCGGCCTCCGGTGAGTGACTATCGCGCCATCGCGGGTGTCTCGGGAGCTCTTCGCCAGCTCATCTACAAGCCGGCCTCGGCGGCCGTTCCGGGGGCGTCGGTTCGAACCGGGCCGCCTAAACTGGATCCGGTGGCAGCTTCCGCTGGGCTCGTCAACATCTTTCCGTACCAGGTCAACCCCGACCCGACCCATCGCAATGCCGAGCTGCCGACCCGGCGAAGCGACGGCAGCGTCTTGCGCAGGCCGCAACTCGCGCTCGACATCGACTACCTGCTCTCGTTCTACGGCGAGGAATCCAATCTGGTGCCCGAACTGCTGATGGGGGCAACCATGTCCGCCCTGCATGCCCAGCCGTTCCTGAAGCCCGAGGACATCCCAAACGAGATCGGTGGCCGCAGCATGGCGGACTCGGGCCTGCAAGAGCAGCTGGATGTGTTGCGTCTCAGCCTCCTTCCACTGTCTCACGAAGAGCTTCACCGAATCTGGTCCGTCTTCTTCCAGGTGCCCTACACGCTGTCGGTCGTTTATCGCTGCCAGGTGGTGCTGATCGAAGCCGAGCTCGATCCGGAGCCCGCGATGCCCGTGCTCGCCTCGCGCGTCACAGGCCTGCCTTGGGCACCGGTCGAAATCGACCGGGTCGAGCCGCAGATCGTCGAATACGGGGGCGACGAGCGCCTGTTGATCTCGGGACGCGGGTTCCGCGGCGGCGAGGTCAGCGTGGCCTTCGGCGACGTCGAGGTCGTTCCACGGACCATCACTCCCTACACTCTCGAGCTCGACCTGCCCCAAGGCCTGGCAGCGGGAGTCAAGACGCTTCGGGTACGACGGAGGTACCCGTCGGGTCCGGCGGTCGACTCGATTCCGGTCTCGTTGGTGCTCCGGCCGCGAGTCGCGAGCGTACCCGAGGTCCGGGCCGGCGCCGAGGAGACCGAGCCCTCGCGAATGGTCCTGAGACTCGAGCCAGAGGTCGGTTCCGGCCAGAGGATCGAGTTGCTGGTCAACGAGTGGCCGGTCCCGGAGAGCCGGCGAGCACGAAGCTATCAATTCAAGGCCGCGGGCGACTCCAACACGGGAGCCGAGATCGCGTTTCCGCTCGACGACATCGAAGCAGGCGACTACCTGGTTCGGGTCGAGGTCGATGGCGTCGCGAGCGCGCTCACCGTCGAAGAAGACGCAACCAGCCCCGAGTTCGGCCGTTACAACGGGCCAAGGGCCTCGATCCCATGACCGAGACCGACGGAACGAACTGGTACCAGGCCAATCAACGGTATCTGATGGCCGAGGTGGCTCTCGTCCGGGACCACCTGGAGCGCTACGCGGCCGCTGGCGACAGCGCACCGGATGCCGCAAATGAGACCGAGATGCGGCTCGCCGAGCTCGAAGAGGCCATAACCGCCATGCCCGCTCAGCCGGCACTCGCCAGCCTGACTCAGACCCTCGGCCTCTCGGACTTCGAGCAGAGGATTCTCGTCCTGTGCGCGGGAATGGAGCTCGATGGAGGCTTCGCGTCCCTGTGCGCCACCGCCCATCAAGACTCGAAGCGCTCTCATCCGACCTTCGGTCTGGCGCTCGCCGCGCTACCCGACGCCGACTGGTCCGCCGTATCGACCTCCGGCGCACTGCGTCACTGGCTTCTGATCGACATCGGCCCGGGAGACGCGATCACCACCAGCCCGCTCCGAATCGACGAATCCATTCTCTGCTATCTCACCGGAGTCGACAGCCAGGATGAGCGGCTCGCCGGCCTGGGCGAACCCATGCCTCCAGCGGGTGAGCTCGTGCCATCTCACACGAAGCTCACCGAGCGGCTGGCACGGGTCTGGGTCAATACCGCCGGCAGCGCCCAGTTCCCAGTACTGCAGCTGTGCGGAGGAGAGATCGCGGGCAAGCGTTCGGTGGCGGCCGCCGTCACCGAGAAACTCGGTCTGGTGCTCCGGCGGGTCCCCGCGGTCGCCCTACCGACTGTCCCGGGCGACCTCCAGAAGCTCAACCGGCTGTGGAACCGGGAATCGCTTCTCGACTCCGGAGCGCTACTTCTCGACTGCGACGAGGTAGAGCCCGGCGACGCCCAGCGGGACGGGGCGGTCAGCCTCGTGCTCGAGGGATATCACGGACCACTCTTTCTCACCAGTCGAAAGCGCCGCGCGCCAACTCAAAGGCCGGTTCTCACGGTGGACATCGAGAAGCCGGAACAGTCCGAGCAGCGCGAGGTCTGGTGCAAGCTCCTCGGCGACCGGTCTGGCGAGCTGAAGGGACAGATCGACCGGCTGGTGAGCCAGTTCGATCTGAGCGTGCCGACCATTCGAGCCGCGCTCGCGGGAGCGCTCGGAAGTCCCGAGGAGGAGGGCGGCTCGGGCGAGAACGAAGACGCTCAGAGCTTCGCCTCGGCGATCTGGGAAACTTGTAGAAACCAGGTCCGGCCTCGCCTGGACGACCTGGCGAAGCGGATCTCGAACAAGGCCACCTGGGACGAGCTGGTGCTGCCCGCCGAGCAGTGTAAGACGCTTCGCCAGATCGCCTCGAACGTGAGGCAGAAGGGCCAGGTCTACGAGCGTTGGGGCTTCTCCGAAAAGGGCGACCGCGGCCTGGGAGTGAGTGCGCTTTTTGCCGGCATCAGCGGAACCGGCAAGACGATGGCTGCCGAAGTGCTGGCCACCGACCTCGCGCTCGATCTCTACCGGATCGATCTGTCTTCGGTGGTCAGCAAGTACATAGGCGAGACCGAGAAGAACCTCGCGCGGGTCTTCGATGCCGCCGAGGAGGGCAGCGTCATCCTGCTCTTCGACGAGGCCGACGCCCTTTTCGGCAAGCGCAGCGAGATCAAAGACAGCCACGACCGCTATGCCAACGTCGAGGTCAGCTATTTGCTCCAGAGGATGGAGTCCTATCGTGGGCTGGCGATTCTCACGACCAACATGCGGGATTCGCTCGACGCGGCCTTCCTCAGGCGGCTCCGATTCATCGTCGAGTTCCCGTTCCCAAGGGCCGACGAACGAGCCGAGATCTGGCAGCGGACATTTCCGCCGCAAACCGAGACCGAGGGGCTCGACATCGCCAAACTGGCGCGTCTGAGCGTGGCCGGCGGCAGCATTCGAAACATAGCGCTCGGGGCCGCGTTCCTGGCTGCCGAAGCCGGTGAGCCGGTGCGCATGGAGCACTTGCTCGAGGCGGCAAAGAGCGATTTCGCCAAGGTTCGTAAACCGTTTCCCGATTCGGAGGTGCGAGATTGGACGTGATCCTATGAGTCGAAGGTCCCACCAGATCAGGATCGACAAGGTCGTCCTCGACGGTGTCTCTCCACTTCACCGATCCCGAGTCGTCGACGCGATCGAGCGCGAGCTGCGCAGGCTGGCGTTCGAGAACCGCATGCCAGCGGCGGGCCGCGGCGACATCTCGGTCACCAGCGTGCCCACGCGAACAATGAAGACCTCGACGCGCATCCGGCCCGAAGCGATCGGCGCCGAAGTCGCCAGGTCAATATGGACGAACTCCAGGCAAGCCGCGAGCCGCGGCGAACCGACCACGACAGGGCCCGACAAGCCGGGCCACGGAGGTGAGCGATGAAGCAACACCAGGAAGGCCAGGTCCCGGACCCCTGGGCTCGAACCGACTCCAAGACCGCGATGGAGCGAGCGGGCGAGGCCAAGGGCCCGACCGAAGCACAGTTCTACCGCCGCCTTTTGAAGGGCGCGCTCTGGTCGCCCGACGGAATGGTGCGCTTCCAGTTCAATCCGACCGAGGTCACTCGAAACGTCACTCCGAGCTTCTACGGCGGCGGCCAGGGACAGCGCGTCGGTACGCCCCGGTTCTCGGGTGCGCCCACCGAGACCATCAGCCTCGAGATCAACCTGGAGAACCTTTTCGGCGACCTCAGGGGTCAGCTGGCGGCCCTCGAGATCATGGCCTATCCGTCGCTGAAGTCGGTCGAGTCGCAGGAAGACTCCCTGGCCACGGGCCTCATCGAAGCGGTGCCGCTACCGGCGCCGACCACTCTGTTCGTGTTCGGAACGCGGGTGATTCCGGTCAAGATCAAGAGTCTCGAGATCACCGAGGAGTTCTTCGATCCGAATCTCAATCCGATCCGGGCCAAGGTCGCCCTCAACATGGATGTGTTGACCTACTCCGGCGTCCAGATCTCGAGCGATGCTCACGCCTGGTTCTCCGGATACCAGAAGAGCCTCGAAAAGCTGGCCGCCCCCGAGCTGGTCACCACCGTGTCAGCAGGCACTCTTCACAAGCTGCAGGAGGGACAGACCCTCTCCAGACAGGAGTTCTCGGAGTTCGATTCCACCAGTGGAGCCGGCGAGTAACGGCGATGTTCGGTCACACCAGCCGCTACTACTCCCTCGAAGACCACGTGCTGCTTACCGGGGATGGCCGGCAGATCGTCTATCGAGCCCGGCGACTCATCCCGAGGAATACCGGGCGACAGCTGCTCGCCGAAACCGTGGTCAACACCGAGGATCGCCCCGATCTCATCGCCAATCGCGCACTCGGGCAGCCCGAGCAGTTCTGGCAGGTGTGCGATTCGAGCGCGATCATGGATCCACATGAGATGACGGCTCGACCCGGCCGTCGCCTGAGGGTCTTTCTGTCCATCCCGAGCGTCTAGAAGACACCAAACCCGTTGGGACTTATGAGCTCGTCTTCGATCAAGATCCAGCTGCTGATGGGACCGGTGGTGCCGGTGCCGGCTCCGACGGTGATCAGCGAAGCCCTGAGTCAGGTCGAGATCACCCGCAAGGACGAGGCACCCTCCGGCTTTCAGCTGACCTTCCATGCGCGCAAGGAAGGCAGCGGCATCGACTACTCGATCGCCGACCACCCTCTCCTCCTGCCATTCAACCGGGTGATCGTGGTTGCCTGGCTGGGCTCGTTCTACAAGGTATTGATGGACGGTTACATCACCAACCGCGAGCTCAGCCCGCCCGAGGGCGACGGGGCCGCCCGACTCACGGTCACGGGCGAAGACGTCAGCGTCAAGATGGACATGGTCGAGGTGTCATTCAGCTATCCGTTCTTTCCGAAGCTGGCCCAGGTGTTCGCGATCATGGCGAGGTATGCGGCGCTGGGCGTGGTGCCGATGCCGATCCCGGTCCTCGGGGACCTGCCCGATATAGACACGACCGATCAGCAGGTCACGACTGACAGGAAGTTTCTGCAGCAGCTCGCGGGCCTGGTGGGATACAAGTTCAGCGTCTTGCCCGGCCCCGCTCCGGGGTTGAACCTCGCCTACTGGGGCCCTCCCAACCGCCTTCTGCCTCCCCAGGTACCTCTGACGATCAACCTGGGCTCGAGAACGAATGTCGAATCGATGAGCGCCAGCCACAACGGCTTGGCGCCGCGGCTCCAGTACGGCACGTGTCTCGTCGGGGACCTGCCGATGCCGTTCGCTGGCGTCGGAGTCACCCGGATCCCGCCGTTCGCGGTCGAGCCCCTGGGCCGGCTCATGTTCGCACCCTTGGCGCTGGTCCCCGAGACCCTGCCGGCCTGGCTTCCGATCCTCGCGGTCCGAGGCAAGTACACCTGCTACAACCGGGTCGACTCCTACATGGAAGTGCTAAAGAAGGCCGAGGGCGAGGCCAATCTAGAGGGCGAAGAAACCGTGACTCTTCAGGGCGAGCTCGACACCGCGCTCTACGGCTCGATCCTGACATCGCCAGGGATCGTCGGAGTGCGCGGGATGGGAATCTCATTCGACGGGTTCTACGTGGTCAAGGAGGTCGTGCACTCGATCAACCTCGACCACGGCTCCCTTCAGTTCAAGCAGAAGTTCACGCTGACCCGCGAAGGCATGATCACCACGACCCCGGCGGTGGCCGGGTTCACTACCCCACTCTTCTAGAAGCGAGAAAACGGAACAACAAAAGAGGTTGCAGAGATGCTAGACGACGCCACGCCACCGACCGACTGTTTCTTCGGCAAGTACCGGGGGGTGGTCACGAACAATATCGATCCGCTTGGGCTCCACAGGATCATGGTCAACGTGCCGGCCGTGCCGCATGCCCTGTTGACCTGGGCGCACCCATGTGTGCCGTATGCCGGGAAGTTGGTCGGCCACTACACCATCCCGGAGATCGGTTCGAACGTCTGGGTCGAGTTCGAGGGAGGAAACCCGAGCCAACCGATCTGGACCGGCTGCTACTGGGAGGAATTCGAGTTCACCGAGCCCCTGACCGCCAATCCCGTGATGCCCGCGCTCGCCAAGATGCTCAAGACGCTGACCGGCAAGTTCATGCTCAACGACACGCCGGCAGTCGGCGGTATGGAGCTGGAGTCGTTACCGCCGGCGGTGCCGATCCCGACGTCACTCAAGTTCGACGTCGACGGCGCCGAGATGGCAGTGGGCCCCACCTGCACGATCACCATGAACGCTGCGGAGGGCATCAAGCTGCAGATGGGGCCGAACAGCATCGAGATCACCCTCGAAGGCATCACGCTGACCGCGCCGAAGATTAGCCTGACCGCCCTGGAATCGGTAAGCGTGACGGCAGCGAGCGGGGTCGAGATGACCGCCGGTGAGAGCGCGTCGATTCAGGCCGGAGCCTCCGCGGAGGTCAAAGCGGCCGGGGGCGTCACCGTAGAGGGCGCGGGACCGGTTTCGGTCAAGAGCGCCGCAGCCACAACGGTCGAGGGCGGCGCCACGCTCGATCTCAAGGGCGGCGGCGCGGTCAGCGTCACGGGCGCCATCGTCAACATCAACTAGGAAATCGAGAAACGCAGTGCAGGTTCACTTCCCCTTTCTCCTCGACGGCCAGGGTCGGGTCGCGCAAGCCGACCACGACCTGCACATCCGCAACATGATCGAGCAGATCTTGTTCACGGCTCCGGGGGAACGAGTGAACCGACCGGATTTCGGCTGCGGGCTACTGCGGTTGCTGTTCGGACCCGGCGAACGCGAAGAGGTCGTCGCGATGCAATTTCTGGTGCAGCAAAACCTCCATTCTTTCCTGGCTGACCTGATCGAGGTGACCGAGGTCCAGATCCGGCACCGGGTGAATGGACTGCGGGTAACCGTCGAATACATCGACCGCACCCACCAGGAGCCGATGGCCGTAGCCTACGAGGTCGCCGCGCCATGATCGACGAGCGCCAGGACGTTGAATTCCGCGAGCAGCGGCGTGCCGCAATTCGCCAGCAGAGGGAGATCACCGGCCTCGACTACGTACTCGCGGAGCCGACCAGAGATCCGCAACGGTGGCGCTTGCGACTTCACTTTCTTTCCTTCACTCCGGTGAACATCGTGCCGGCCAAGATCAGGATCCGGGGGGTCGACGGAAGCATCGACACCGCGCTCCGAGTCGAGCCCTTGCCCGATACGTTCGCCACCAGCGGAGACGTGTTCGTGTGGGTACAGGACCGAGAGCGCGCCGAAACGCTCGGGGCCGATTCCAACGAATACTCGATCGAGTTGACCGGCGCCGTCGGACTGGATCGCTTCTTCACGACTGCACCCTTCCGGTTCGACGGTCGAATTCCCCGCCGATCTCGATCGCAGCTCGGGGACGAGGAATCCGGTACGACCCCGGATATCGACTACCTGGCCAAGGACTACGAGAGCTTCCGGCGCCTCATGCTCGAGACCATGTCGCGAGCGGTGCCCGCATGGACCGAACGCAATCCGGCCGATATCGGCGTCACGGTGGTCGAAGCCCTCGCGGCCGAGGCGGACTACCTGAGCTACTTCCAGGACGCGGTCGGCACCGAGGCCTACTTAGACACCGCGCGGCTGCGAACCTCGGCGCGGCGCCACCTGCGCCTGCTCAGCTACTACCTCCACGAGGGCTGCAACTCGCGCGTCTGGGTCCACTTCGAGATGGCCGAATGGCCGTTCGCTACCACGCTCCGGAAGGGAACTCGCCTACTGACGCGGGCCGGCGATCTGCCGGCGCAGCTCGAAGAGCACTCCTGGGAGTACAACCAGGCGATCGGACAGGGCAGCTCGGTCTTCGAGACCCTCCACGAAGCCAAGCACCTCTCTCACGAGCTCAACCGCCTGGAGATCCACACCTGGGGCGCAGAGGACTACTGCCTCCCGAAGGGAGCCACATCGGCGGCCCTGGTCGGATGGATCCAACGGCTCGAGAAAGCCGACGTACTGATCTTCGAGGAGGTCAAGGACCGCAGGACGGGTGATCAGAGCGACGCAGATCCGGGCCGGCGCCACGCAGTGCGGCTCATCGAGACGCCGCGGTTTCGTCGCTCGGAGTCGGGCACGATCACGGGTCCGCACGATCCGCTGACAGGAACCGAAATCACCGAGATTCGCTTCCATGAGGACGATGCGCTTCCCTTCCCGTTTACCGTCCGCCTCAAGACCCCCGATCGGACCGTCGAGAACGTGACGGTCGTGCGCGGCAATGTCGTCCTCGCCGATAACGGGATGTCCGTGCACGGAGACCCATTCGATCTCGTCGACTCCCCTCAGCCGCTCGAGATCGCCTCGCGAGACCTCATCTACTCGTTGCCGTTCGATGCCAAGGCCGCCGAACAGAGCTCGGCGGCTGCAATGATCCGCCAAGACGAGTTCTGGCTGTCTCTTCCCGCGCTTTCGCTCCTGGAGTCGCCGCAACCTCGACGCAAACTGCCGACTCCGACCGAGGCAGATCAGGCGTTGCCGCCGCCAGCAGCACCGGCACCGAGCCGGTTGGGGTTACGAGCGCTGCACGAAGAGAATCCGACGGCCGAGATGACCTCGGGAGCCTACTTCGAGCCCACCCACGAGAGCCTCGGCAGGAAGTGGACGGCTCAGAGGGATCTGTTGGAAAGCCAACCGTTCGGCACGGAATTCGTAGCCGAGCCCGGCGCCGACGGGCGGATACAAGTCCGGTTTGGGGACGGCAATCAGGGCCGGCGACCGGCGGCCGGCGCCGTCTTTTCGGCCGAATACCGCGTCGGCGACGGCGACCGCGGACGGATCGGGCCGGGAGCCCTGGCGCACGTCGTCGTGACGTCCGAGATCGAATCTCACTGGCCGCCACGGCCACCGCTCACATTTACCGGCGTCCGCAATCCGCTCCCCTCCCAGGGAGGTAAAGCCCCGCAGGCGCTCGAGCAAGCGAGACTGGTCGGCCCACGCCTGTTTCGCCAGCACGCCACCTGCGTCACGCTCGAGGACACTACCCGCAAGGTTGCAGGCCTTCCCGGAGTGCTCTGTGCCGCTGGCGAGTTGCTGTGGGCTGGAAGCTGCCACACCGTCCGGCTGTACGTGCAAAGAGAGGGTGATCGCGAGCTGACTCCCGAGTTCCAGCGGAGTCTGCACTCGGAACTCGAGCCTCTGATGGTCGCCGGCCGTGACCTCGAGATCCGGGCGCCGAAGACCCTTCCGGTAACCATCCGGCTGAGCGGCCGGCTCGACCAGGGTTTCGTTCTCGAGGAGGTCGCCGAGAAGCTCGCGGGCGTTCTCGGAACCCGGGAGCACGAAGGCGGCAAGCGAGGCTACTTTCACCCCGACAATCTCCTGCTCGGCCGGCCCCTCGACCTGGGCGCCGTGCTCGACGAAGCCATGAGCGTTCCGGGAGTTCTTTCGATGACGGCAACGCTTTTCCGGCCCTACGGTGAGACGGCTCGCCGACCCCTCTCGCGGGCGAATTCGCGCGTCGCGCCCGAGACCCAGGTGCTCCATCGCATCGAGCCAGGCCCCTTTCAGGTCATCGAGATGCGCGACCTGCCCGGCAAGGGCGAACGCGGGAGCCTCACCATCGAGCTCGAGGAAGGCGTATGAACCGGTTGCCGCTCCAAGCGCAATGGATGCAGCGGATGCGCTGGTTGCCGTGGATTCTGGGTACCGAGCCGGAGTTCGCCGGCGAGCCGCGGCAAATCGACTACCGGATCGGTCACTACCAGTCTTTCTTGGACGACCTCACGGAACGGATTCGGGCCGAGGAGATTTCCGACGGCGACTTCGCCGGGGACCGGCCGTTCCGCGCCTTCAACGTCGCGCACGAGGAAAGCTGGCTGATCGGCCTCTTCAAGGCCTGGGCGACGGTCGGCGACGTACTGACCTTCTACCAGGAGCGCATCGTCAACGAAGGCTACCTTGCGACCGCACGCGAGGAGGCCTCGGTCCGAGAGCTCGTACGGCTGATCGACTACGTCCGCTTCCCGGGCGTCGGATCGTCGTCGCCGCTAGCGTTCTCGATCTACGACGTCAAGGACATGCCGGACCTGCCCGTGACCGTCACGGTTCCCGCCGGCACCGCGGTGATGAGCATCCCGCCCAAAGCCGAGATGCCCCAGAACTGGGAGACCACGGAGGAGATCCTGGCCCGAGCGGATTGGAACGCGATGCGCCCGATCGCGCCTTCTGTGGAGATTCCGGCAACGCTCGCGGGATCCGTCGACTCCCTGCGGCTCCGCGGCGCGGAGACCGAGCTCGAGTCCGGCGCCCTCATTCTGACCGTGGGCGAGGTCGAGGGAGCGACACTTGCCGGACTTCACCGCTTGGGCGCCGTCGAGAGCCTCGAAGCCGAGGGCACCTATCCGGCCTCGACCCTGGTTTCGTGGGAGTCGGTTGCGACCAGCGTCGACCCAGGACAGGTGCTTCAGAATCCGTACGTCCTGGCCATGGGCCGGAACTTCGATCTCTTCGGCCATGACGCCCCGGAGTGGAGTGACCTGCCGGATGAGGTCAAACTCGAGACCGAAGCCATGCTCGGCGGAGTCGCCGTAGCGACCTCAGCCGGGGAGTGGGACTCGATCTCTACGAGACTGCCGCTCCTGGACGTCTCCGCGCTGGTTGCCGGACCCGACGGCTCGCTCTTCGCTGGCACCGAAAACGGAATCTTCAGGCTTGCCGGCAGCGAGATGTGGAACCGCTCGGGACGCGACCTCATCGGCCAGGAGATCGTGGCCTTGGCGAGCGACGGCCAGAGCCAGCTCTTCGCGGGGACTGCCAAGAACGGCGTCCTGCAATCGTCCGACGGCGAGTCGTGGCAGACCCTTCTCGGCGAGGCCGTGCGGGAGCTGCCTGTGCCCATCGGCTCCCAGAGGCTCCCGCGCTCCGGCCGGCTTCCCTCTTCCCCCGTGCGGGCTTTGCTCCCCGAAGGAAACCGTCTCTATGCCGGCACCGAGCACGGCGTTTTCGTCTTCGAAAGCCGCCAGGACACCTGGGAGGCGATCAACCGGGGTCTGCCCGGTTACGCCAGTAAGACCGGCCGAGCCGGCCTGGTCGTATGGTCCTTGCTCCGAACCCGCGAGGGCGAACGGCTCATGGCCGGAACCGACAAGGGGGTCTTTGTCAGCGCCAGCGACGGCAGGAGATGGAGCGCCTGCAATCAGGGCTTGCCGGGCTACGACTCCGAAACCGGCGAGAGCAAGAACACGATCTTCTCGCTCGTGGCCTGGTGGGACGAGAGAACCGAGACGGAGTTCCTCTTCGCCGGCACCGATCAGGGCGTCTTTCGCTCGATCGACGGGGGCTCGACCTGGGAGGGGTTCAGCGCCGGATTGCCCGAGACCGACTTCGAGACATCGGTCTCGAAGACCGAAATCCACTCGATCGCGGTCATGCCCGACCCCATCACCCTATCGACCGCCCTGGTTGCGGGCACGCCGGCCGGGCTTTTCAGGTCGCACGACCTCGGAGTCTTCTGGGCCGCGGACGGCGACCCCTTGATGACCCGGCCGGTCACGGCGCTCACCCTATCCGCCGAAGGCCGCCCCGCAGTCGCGGTTCCCCAGGAGGGCTTCGAGCGCACGAGTTGGCCCGGCTTCCGGCTTCGGGACGGACAGATCGACCTCGCGAGCCCGGTCACCGGCGTCTCGGCAGGCGACTGGCTCGCTCTCTATCAGGACAGAAAGGACCGACCGCCGCGGACTGCCGTCTTTCGAGCCCGCGAGGTGAGTCAGGTTCAGCGCAGCGATTTCACGCTCTCGGCGCGAGTCACTCGAATCAGGGCGGATCGTCTCCTCGACGGCCTGGAGGACTTCGATCTGCGCACGACTTCAGTCCTCGCCCATTCGAGCCGGCTGGAGCCGCTCGTCGGCCGCCTGCCGATCGTCGAGCCGATGAATCAGGCCGTCATCGCCCTAGACACGACCTCGGGCTCGATCACGCCTTTCGACCGTCCAAGGCGCGTCGTCGTCACCGGCAAGAGGATGCGCCTGCGCTTCAACGACGACGCCGAGCGGAGCCTGGTCACCGAGAGGGATCCCAAGGTCCTCCTGCCGGGCGAGGAGCTCGAGGTGCTCGAGCCGTACGACGCTCGCGACGACGCGCCTTCCCTCCGGCTGAGGCGGTCGGACGGCTCGGTTGGGTGGGTGGACGTCGATCGCGCCGCGATCGAATGGCGTCCGGCCCGGGCCGAGGACGAAGAGGTCGCCGAGCCGGCCACGGCCAAGTGGAGCGGGGCGACGTCCGATTCGCGGCGTCCAGCCTTGAATCTCGACCCGGCGCTCGGCGAGTGCCTGGACCCCAGAACCGTGAAGATCCTGGCCAATATCGCCAACGCCAGCCAGGGCAGCTCGGTGCAGGTGGACCCGCTCGGGAGCGGCGATTCAACCCAGGTCAACCAGCGCTTCAAGCTCAAGGCTTCGCCCCTGACCTATCTGCGGGCGGCTACCGCGAAGGGATACTCGACGACACTCGAGGTGCGGGTCAACGGCGTCCTCTGGGAAGAGGCCGACTCGCTGGCTCTGGCGGGGACCGCCGACCGCGTATACATGGTGCGCGACGACGGCGACGGGATACCCGAGGTCATTTTCGGAGACGGGGTCATGGGCTCGCGACTGCCCACCGGTGAAGAAAACGTGGTCGCCACCTACCGGCACGGCATGTGGACGGAAGGAGTCGACTCGAACAAGCTGAAGGTGCTGCAATCGGCGCCGCTGGGGCTCAAGGAGGTCACGAATCCGCTACCGGTGGCCGCGGGCGAGCGAGGCGAGACAGCCGACGACACTCGAATCGCGGCTCCGCTGTCGATCCGTACGCTCGACCGCATCGTCTCGTTTCTGGACTACGAGGATTTCTGCAGACACTACGGGGGCATCGACCGAGCCGAGGCGACCATTCTCGCGACCCGCAGGGGGCCGCTACTTCAGGTCACCGTCGCGACTATGGATGGCCAGCCTCTGGAGAGGGGCGACGAGCTTCATAGCAAGCTGATCGGGGCGGTCAAGGCGGCGCGATCGGACCGCAAGCAGATCTCGATCGACGGCTGTCGCCGGGCTCGGTTCGAGCTCGAGGCCACGGTCCGCCACGATGCTGACAGGCGGCCCGCGAAGATCGAGCCCGAGATTCGTTCCCGATTGACACAGGTCTTCTCTTACCGGCGAAGCCGCTTCGGCGGCCGGGTTTCGGCGTCCGAGCTGGTTCGCCGGATTCGCGAGGTGCGCGGCGTAAGATCCGTGCGCCTCGAGCGTTTTCACCGGGTCGGGGACAAACCCAAGGTGGAGCCCTACATGGCGGCCGCGGCCGCTAGCTGGGACTCCAAGCACGAGTCCTTGGCGCCGGCCGAGCTGCTCGAGCTTCGAGATCCCGGAGGCGTGGCCCTCAATATGGTGGCCGAGTGAGAGTCGAGACCGAGCGCCTGTACCGCTCGCTGCCCGCGTTCGTGCGGAACCGCGACTACTACGAAGGGCAGCCGTTGCGCGCGCTCATGGCAGTGTTGGAGCACGAGTACCGAGAGCTGCACGAGGACATCAGTGGTCTATACAACGACTGGTTCATCGAGACCTGTCAGAAGCGCATCGCGCCGCTACTCGGAGAGCTGATCGGAATCCGCGGGCTCGACCGGCCGGAGAACTGGTTCCCGTCTCAGAGAACACGGATCGCGAACACGCTCTTCTACAGGCACAGGAAGGGCACGGAGGCGGTTGTTGCCCGCGCCGCGCGCGATGTCACCGGTTGGCCCTGCCGGACGGTGGCCTTCTACAAGCACCTCGGAGTCACGCAATCGGCCGAGCACCCTCGGCCGGACCGCGGCCGACTGGTAAACGTCAGCGACGAGCTCGCGCTCGCGGACTTCGACAGCCCGTTCGACCGGATCTCGCATCGGCCCCAGATCAGCGGCTCTCCGGGTCTCGAACCCCTGCCGAGCCCGCGAGGTGGGTACAACCTCGCCAGCCTGGGCCTCTTCTTCTGGAGATTGCCCGTACAACCCGTCGAAGACCGGGCACCCCGGCGAGTCGGGCCCGGCCGCTATACATTCCATCCGCTCGGCGTCGACCAACCTCTCTTTCTGCCGGGCAGGAGCACTGGACGGCGGCCCGACAATCTCGGTAAGGCAGATGTAACCGGACCGATCTCACGCACGGCGCTAGCGCGACTCGAGTGGCGCGAGGAGGTGGGGATTCTCGACGCGCAGGCCAATAAGACCCTGACGATCTTCGACGCCAAGGCCGGTAAGCCGATCCCATGGGAGTGGATCGCGATCGCCGACTTGTCGTGCTGGGACAAGCCCCGCGTTCTGAAGACCTACGAGCCGACGCCGGCAGACGCCGAAAACGCCAACTCCAGCAGGGATCTGCGCGTGACGCTCGATCCAGAAACCGGCCGCCTGCTGTCCGAGAAGGATCCTCGGGAGCTACGACTCACCTATCACTATGCCTTTTCCGCACCGCTGGGAGGCGGACCGTACGACCGCCGGATCGAAGCTCGACCGGGTGGCCCGGAGGCGAAGTCGGCCGGACAAGGCGCCCTGCTCTTTCCCGGGCTGGCTGAGGCGACTCGGGAGGCGCCCTCCGCCCGAAGGGGCCCCGTGCCCCCGGAGGTGATTCGGATCGTCGACAGCGCAACGTATGATCGATCTCCGATCGCGATCTCCGTGCGGGACGGCTCGTCGATGCGGATCGAGGCGGAGCCCGGCGAAGCACCCACGATCCTCAAAGACCTCGTCGTGCAGCTCGGGAACGGCGGCGGCACCCTGACCCTGTCCGGACTCGCTCTCGGAGGTCGAGTCATCATCCGGGAGAGTGAGCCAGGGGCCCTTCTCAGGCTCGAGGTCGAGCACTGCACGATCTACGATCCGGACCGCAAGCGGCTGCTCGCGCCTTCTCCCGAGGCCAGCTGGCTCGCCTTCGAGCCCACGGATCCCGCTGCGTTTCCTCAACACGCACAGCCGCCGCGCTCCAAGGTTGCCGTCCGGATCGAGTCCTCGATCGTGAATGCGCTGTTTCTCGGGAGCGAGTCCGGGACGATCGAAGCAATCGATTCGATCTTGGATGGAGCCTCCGGACCGGTTCTCGCCGGCGCTGAGCCGGACGCTGTGGGTTGTCCTTCCCGGCTCGAGAGGTGCACGGTCCTCGGCGGCGTTTCGGTCGCTCAGCTCGACGCGATCGACGTGCTTTTTGATGGGCCGGTGCGGGTTTCCCGGCCCCATCTCGGCGCTCTGGTCTGCTGCTACGTGCCTCCCGGCGATCCGCGTCCCGAGGTAGTCGACAAGGCCGGCGCTCCGATCGATGGCAACGGCGGAGGCAAGCCGGGTTTTACTTCGCGCCACTACGGGCAGCCGGGCTACGCGCAGCTCTCCGATCGATGCCCACGAAGAATCCTCACCGGTGCCAGCAACGGTTCGGAGATCGGGGCCTTTTCGGGCCTCCGCAACCCGTTTCGGGAAGCCAACCTCAAGGGCATCCTGGGTGAGTACCTCCCCTGGGGGCTCGAGCCTCGTGTTTTCCATGTAACCTGATGCCGAACGGTAACCACACAAAGGACGCAGCGTGAAGGGCGATCGCAGAGGCGACTTCTCCAGGCTCACCTTCGACCCGGAGAAGCACTACAGCTCGGTGCGAATGCAGCAGGGCCGCGTGCAGCTCGACGCGGACTGGAACGAGCACGTGGACATCGTCGCGCATCGCCTGAGCGCCCAGGCAACCGACCTGATCGGCCCAAGCGGAGCGCCCGCGGGCTCCGGCGGTTTCGAGATCCTGCCGAAGGCGGCGCTGAAATTCGATGGCAAGATCTCCTATCTCAGCCTCGGTCATGAGGGGGTGGAGCTGTTCAGTGCCGCTGCCGACCTGAACATCGAGATCCGCATCAAGCCCGGCAAGAAGCACGCCGGAACGCTGTTCTGTCGCTTCGACAGGACGGACGCGGACAAAGTCCCCCAGTACAGCTACATGCTGACGCTCGGTGAGGACGGGCTCCTGCGCGTGTATCGCGATGGCGAGAAGAGGCCGATACTCGAGAGCACGGAACCGATCGCGCCGGAGCTCTGGAGCCGCGTAAGACTCCGTCACAACGAGGGCACGTTCTCCCTGTTCGTGGACGACCAAGAGGTTGGTCAGCCGGCTGTAGGTCTCGCGGATCTCGCGAGCCGCAGCACCGGCGCCTTTTTCATGGTGGGGCTCGCTCACCTCAAGCGCGGGGGCGTTAGCGGCTTCGAGGGCTTTCTTCGAGAGATCAGGCTCTCGACCGGAAACGACCGGGAGCTCGGATGGTGGAGCTTCTATCGTGGTGGCGCTGAGGTGGTGCTCGATCGCTCGGGCCACGGCAACCACGCCGTGCTCGGTGGCGGCCGGGACGAGGCCCGGCCCAAACTCGTGCTGGAGGATCTGGCGGTCGGCGAAGGCCGCTTCTACGCCGGGGGCTCTCTGTGCGAGAACGAGCGCGCCTTCAGCCTGCACCGGCAGCCCGACCTGCCCTCGAACCAGTTTCCCGACGACCAGAGGCCGGGCAAGGCCTACCTCTTCTATCTGGACGTCTGGGAGCGCTCGGTGTCTCCGAGCCAGGATCCGGCGCTGCTCGAGCCGGCCCTTGGGGGCGCCGACACAGCCATGCGCACCCAGGTCGTTGCACAGGTCAAGTGCCGACCCATCGCGGTCGAGAGCCCCGAGGACATTGGCGGTTCGGTGGAGGAGTGGAGGCGACTCGCGCAGAAGGGCCGCGATGACGTCCGTCTGGTGGTCAGCAGGGAGAATCCGGTAGGCGCCCTCGAGAACCGTCTCTACCGCGTGGAGATCCATGGAGAGAGCGGCACGCAGCTCAAATGGTCTCGCGACAACTCCTCTGTCCAGCTGCCGATCCAGCCACTCGAGCCTGATGCCGAGATCGTGACTCTCTCCAAGACCGGCCCGGGAGACTCGATCCCGTTTTCGAGCGAAGACTGGGTCGAGGTCGTCGACGAGCGCTCGATTCTGAACAGAACGGCGACCGAGCTCTGCAAGGTGCTCGACGTGGACGAGGACAACCTGTCTCTGACCCTGGAGGGCAACCCGGGAGCCGGGGTCGCCACCGAGGAAGACCAGCGACCGACAATCCTGCGTTGGGATGGCAAGGCGGATCTCGACGGCGGCGAGGCCGTGGAGCTCGACGGCGGCATCAAGGTCAGTCTGGAGGGCGACCCTCGGAACCGTCACGGCGACTACTGGATCTTTGCTACGCGCAGTTCGACGGGAGCCGTGGACTGGCCCGCAGAAGACCACGGCGGTTCCGCAGCCCGACCGCCCGACGGCGTCGGGCATCTTCTGAGTCCGCTGGCAGTGATTCGCTTCAACGAGTGGGGCTTTGATTTCCGCGATTGCCGGCCGGTGTTCCAGCCGCTGACGACCGGAGCGGTGAGCAAGGCCGGCGACAGGATGCATGGCCCGCTCGAGATCCGGCCCGACGATCCGCTCTCGGGGGACCCGGCTCTGACCGTCGAGGGAGCGGTGTCCGCGGACACACTGCTGGGTTCGGTGGGCTCTCCAGGAGCGGTCGAGACCTTCGCGCTGGCCGACGCAGCGGTAACACGCTCGAAGATATCCCCCGACGTAGGAACGGTTCCGGCGGGCTACTCGATTCTGGGCGGGACCCCGACGCCGCCGCCCGGCTATGAGTACACCGGCCGCTCGCTGGGGATTCCAACGCCAGCGCCACAATGGCGGACGGCAGCGGTGCTCGCGATCGGCGAGGACCTGAGCGAGATTCACAGCGCGGCGTCGGGAGACTCGATCTACAGCTTCGCCGCCAACGGCCGCTCTTGGAGGTACGACGCCCAGCGGGAGACGCTCGAAGAGCGGCGTCCGATGCCGGAACCCCGGTCCCGCTTCGCCTGTGCGGCCTCCGGCGGCAAGATCTACCTGGTCGGGGGAGTCGACCACCGCGGCGACAAGGTCGGGCCGACACTCGAGTACGACCCCTCCACCGACGAATGGTCGTGGCGAGAAGCCCTGCCGACGCCGCGGTGCGATCTCGCGCTGGCGGAGTCCGACGGCAAGCTGTACGCCCTGGGCGGGCTGCGGGATTTCTGGTTCTTCGAGGTCGTCAGCGCCAAGAACGAGGTCTACGACCCTCTAGTCGATCACTGGACCAAGAGGCGCCCTGTGCCGACAGCCCGATACTCCATGAACGCGGCGGGCGACGTGGGCGAAGCCGGTAGAAGCGTCTATGGATTCGGCGGCCGGCGGCGCTGGTTCTTCCGCTTGCTCGGGCGGGCGGTGAGCTCGATCAACCAGGAGTACCTGCCCGCTGTGGATCGCTGGACGACCCGCCGGGAGCGCCTGCCAGCGCCGCGAGCTGAAGGCGGGGCCGCCGTCATCGGCGAGGCCGTCCTTCTGGTCGGCGGGCGGAGCCTGTTCGGCTGGAGCGCCGATGTCAGTAGCTTCGAGCCGCGCGGGGCCGGCTGGAAGAGCTCGACTCCGCTGCCCGAGCCGGTCGTTTCTCCCGGAGTCGCTTCGATCGACGGGCGTCTCATCGTCCACGCACCGGGGCGCCAGCCGGGCACTCTCGAGGCGCTCGAGAGCACAATCGCCTCGACCTTCTTCGTGCATCGCAAGAAGGCGGCCGTGGAAGGCGACTTCGTGCCGTTGCTCGACGTGCCCGAGGAGCCGGCCTCACCCGACCTGCCCGACGAGGAGGACAGCTAGTCGTGGGCATGCCCGCCGCCCGCATGGGTGACATGGTCCTCCAGGACGCTCCTCACTGCCACGCCCCGATCCACCCGGCGGCGCCGACCCCGACCCCGGTGCCACACCCAGCCATCCCGCTGACCATCGTCAGCGGCGCGCCCACCGTGCTGATCGGGAAGCAGCCGGCGGCGAGAGCCACCGATACGACGACCCCGTGTACCCTGCCGAGCTGTGTGCCGGCCGGCCCGGGAATGATCGCCAAGGGTTCGGCGACCGTGATGATCTCGGGGCTGCCGGCAGCGCGGATCAACGACATGACAGCCCACTCGAGTTGCGTCGCGCCGATCCCGAGCCCGGTCGGAAAGGTCCTGCCCCCGGGTTGCCCGACGGTGATGATCGGAGGCTAGGGCATGCGCCGCGCGCACTTCGAGGATCTGGCCCCCGTCTGCCCGGTCTGCGCGATGGCCCGCAGAACCCGGGAAGCCTCGGGGGCCGGGCTCGAGATTGCGAGTGCGTTGCGCGAAGAGCCCGGACACCTGATCGAAGGCATCGTCCGCTGCTCGGATCCGAGTTGCCTGAGCGAGTTTCCGGTCATCGAGGGTATCCCCTACCTCGTCTCCGGCCTCCGCGGGCTGATTGCTCGCGACGTTGGACAGATCCTCGCTCGAAACGACCTGTCGGCCGAGATGGAGAGTCTCCTGGGCGACTGTTGCGGACCGGGTTCTCAATTCGATACGACACGTCAGCAGCTCTCGAGCTACGGTTGGGACCACTGGGCCGACCTCGACCCTGTCGAAGATCGGACAGGGCGCGGTGGCGAGCCCGGTTCGGTCACCCGGCTGCTCGCCGAGGCTGTCGATCGGGCCGGCGAGCTTCCCGATGGTCCGGTTCTGGATCTTGGGTGCTCGGTCGGGCGAGTGACCTTCGAGCTTGCCGGGCGGACCGGCAGAAAGACTCTGGGGGTCGACCTCAATACCGCCATGCTGCGCATGGCGGCCGGCGTCTTACGCCACGGCCAGGTTCGGTACCCACGCCGGAAGACGGGCCTGGTCTACGACGCGCGGGAGTTCGAGGTCGATCTTCCCGGTGCGGATCGGACCGATTTCTGGGCGTGCGATGCGGTGGCGCTTCCGGTCGCGGCGGCCAGCTTCGCGGCCATCGTCGGTCTCAACTTCCTCGACTCGGCGCAATCGCCGGTCGACGCGCTGACCTCGATATTTCGCGTCCTCATGCCCGGCGGCAAGGCTCTGCTCGCCTGCCCGTACGACTGGACGCCGGGTGCGACGCCGGTGGAAGGCTGGATCGGTGGGCACTCGCAGCGTGGCGAGCATCGCGGATCGCCCGAGCAGATCCTGCGCGCGCTCTTGACTCCCGGCGCCCACCCGGCGTCGATCGACGGCGCGCGAATCCTCGCCGACGAGGAGTCCCTGCCGTGGCGCGTGCGGATGCACGACCGGAGCACGATCGAGTACCGGACCCACCTGATCATCGCGGAGAAGCTCGCGGATGTGGACTCCGACTGATCCGCCCGACTCCGCGAGATGTGGGAGGGGGATCGAGGGAGAGGGGATTGACCGGTGACCGCCGTTCTATTTCTCGAGGTCGACACCCAGAGCGAGTGGGCGGTCGCGTCGATCGGCCCGGCCTTCATCGCGTCCTATCTGCGCCCCCACGGCCACCGGGTCGAGATGCTCCGCATCGGTGTCGACGAACCGACCGGGGAGGTGATCGCGAGGGTACGAGCGAAGGCTCCAGATCTTCTCGCGTTGTCACTGACCTCGAGGCAGTGGCTGCGGGGCCGCGAGCTGGTCGCGGCGATCCGCGCCCAGGTCGACATGCCGGTCATCGCCGGCGGGCTGCACCCGACCTTCTCGCCCGAAGAGGTCCTGTCGCGGCCAGGGTTCGACTATGTCTGCTTGGGCGAGGGCGAAGCGGCGATGCTCGACTTCGTCACCGCCCTGGCTCAGAGAGGCGAGAAAGGCACGCGGCGTCAGATCGAGCCCGGCGAGCTCGACAACATATGGGTCCGGGGCGGGCCGCGGCCCCGCCTTCGCGCGCCGATCGAGCCGCTCGATCGAATTGCTTTCCTTGCCAGGGATCTCCTAAACGAACCGCCGGGCGTCGTCCACATGTCGACTCAGAGAGGCTGTCCTTACCCCTGCACCTACTGCGCGGCGCGCAACTTCGACGAGCTGTACCGCGACACCGCCGTCTACGGTCGTCGGCGCTCGCACGAGAACGTCCTGGCCGAGCTCGACGAGCTCGATTCCCAAGGCAAGCTCGCCTACGTCATCTTCCTCGACGACACCTTCACCTTGAGGCGCCGCTGGGTCGAGACCTTCTGCGACCTCTACGGCAAGCGCTTCGGCAGGCCTTTCTCTCTCCACGCCCGGGTCGAGACCGTCGACCAGAAGCTCCTGACCCGGCTCGCCGGCGCGGGCTGCGCCCACATCACCTACGGTGTCGAGAGCGGCAGCGAGCGCATCCGGCGCCAGGTCATGAAACGCCCGGTCACCGACGAGCGGATCAAACAGACCTTCGCATGGACTGAAGACGCGGGCATCATGGTCACTGCCAACTACATGATGGGACTCCCCGGCGAGACCCGCGACGACCTCGAGGCAACCCTCGCTCTGGCCGAAGAGCTCGACGCCGCCGACTTCGGCTACTTCGTCTTCTACCCCTACCTCGGCACCCACCTTTTCGATCTGTGCCGCGACTCGGGTTATCTCCCCGAAAACTACCTGGATCTGCCTGCCAGTCACAGGAAATCGATCCTGAAGCTGCCCGATTTGAGCCAGGACGACATCGCCGAGTTCTACGGCCGGTTCACCGAGCTGCGGGAAGAGCTGTTCTTGAAACGCTATCCCGGACCGGACGGCTCCGAAGAAGCCGTGCTGGACCAGGTGCGAAGCAGCGCCGCCGCCGGCTGAACAAGGACCCGATCTAGCCGGTGCCCAACTCGCCGGACTCGGCAGCCCTGGCTGGGGGGTCCGGTCTCCCCTTCTTCCGAACCGGCGCTCGCCTGGGGTCTGCTGAAGTAGTACCCGATGATCAGGCCGATGAACCCGGCCATGACCTTGGAGATCTCTTCCATCAGGTTGAGCACGAAGGCTCGCTGCTCGGGTGTGAGCTCCATGACCGTCGCCGCCACCAGCAACAGAGAGACCATCCCGACAAAGCCGCCGACGATGATCAGCGCCAGGACCACGCGTAGAGTGCTTACGTTCATCTGTGTCCCCTTCCAATCGCGACCGGCAAGGTGTCGCCGCTTCCTGGTTGTCCCCTCCACCGGATTGCCGCCGGAGGTGCCAGAGGCTTGTCTTGAACAGCGAATTCCGCTCGACGCATATTACTCCGAGGTGCGCCCGAGGCTTCCCACGGGAGCTTCCTAAAGGGAATTCCTCCCCGGCTGCCGTGATGGGATCGTCTCACGCACCGCAACGCGTAGGCGCGTACCACGCTTCCCCCGCGGGGCCTCTTGGTGCACGGAACACTCGATTGCTATGATCGGCCGACAACCCCGACTACCCAATGATCGTGCGACGCAGGAGGCTGGCATGAAGGCTCAAGATCGCCGCTCCCCTCGGCCCATAGAGACCGACACGGCTCCCTCCCTACTCTCCTCACGCCCATTCGGGCCCCGTCCCGACGCCCCGTCGGAATCAACGGGGCAACCGGTCCAGCGCAATGCCGAGCGAGCCGGACACGACTTCGGAGCGCTCTCCGTAGGCGGGTCGAGGATGGGCCTGCCCCCGAGCCTTCGGACGGGAATCGAGAGCCTCTCCGGCATCGCCATGAACGACGTGCGGGTCCATCGCAACTCTTCAAAGCCCCGACAGCTCAACGCCCTGGCCTACACCCAGGGCACCGACATTCACGTAGCACCGGGGCAGGAGCACCACCTCCCGCACGAAGCCTGGCACGTGGTCCAGCAGAAGCAGGGACGTGTTCGACCCACGATGCAGATGAAGGGGAAGGGAATCAACGATAGCGCAGATCTCGAGCACGAGGCGAACGACATGGGCGCACGGGCCCTCCGCATGACCGGAGCTCGACAGCCCCGGCTGGCTCATTCAGGCGGCGTCCAAAGTGCCGTGACACTGCAGGAAGCCGCTCACTCGAAGGGATGTGGATGCCCGGGGTGTTCGGGAAACGGCCCGCAGGCATCGCGCTCCGCGGCAGCGGGGCTACGCGACGTCAGCGGCGAAACCAAGCCGGTACAGCGAGCGCAGTGCGGAAAGTGCTTTCAGCACAACGGCCACACGAAAGACTGTCCGAACAACAAGAACAACAAGAAAAAGGGCGGGGGAAAAAGCGCGAAGGCCCGGGCGCAGAGTCAAAGCGACCGCAACGCCAACACGATCCTCACGTATCAAACACCCAACAAAAAGACGGTCGACCAGACCGTGGCGGCGGCCAGGAAGTTCAAGGGCAACATCGCCCATCGAAAGGGGAAAAAGGGTTCCAATAAGAGCGGAAAGACGAAGAAGATCATCAAGAAGCTGAACCAGGGCGGCAATAAGTAGGAAGAGACTCGAGCCGCGCCGGCGTTTCCGTGGAGAAAACCAAACGCCAACTCGTCTGGGCAACCGTAGGACAGCCGCTTCGGTCCTAGTTCCGGACCTCGGCTAGCCGTGCTTCTGACTACCGCGCTTTTTCTTCGGTTGTTTGCGTTGGCGCCGGCTCCGCTTGCCCTTCTGCTTGCTCTCTTTCTTCTCCGCCAGCTTGCGGCGCCGCTCCGCCTTCTTGCGGTTTTGTCGCACCCTTGACTGGGGAAACGGGTTGACCTGCTCCGCTGTCTGAGCGGCCTCGGTCTCGGACCGTGGATGGCCTTTCCCGGTCTTGCGCACCGTGCCCTGGTAGGACAAGTACTGGTCCGGGTTCTTGGGATAGCGCTCACCGTAGGAGCGCACCGTATCGTTGGCCTCGTCCAGCAGGATGCTCGGATGATGCCGGCGCTTCTTTCCTGGCACCAGATTGTCGGATCCGATTGAGAAGCCCATGCCGGACTTCGGCTCGACTCTCGGTGTGTTCGGATTGACCAGGCGATCCCGAGTGAAATGATAGGCACCGACGATGTCCTCCGGATCCACCCGGTGGGTGACGTACTCGGCGTAGGGCCAGACTGCAGAGGCATCCTCGTCGTGCTCCTCGGTCGGGTCGTACTGAAAACGTTTCGGATCCCGCCAATCCGCCCCTTGAGTCTGCCCACGTTCGGCCTGTTGCTGCGCCTTGAAGGTGTTTACCGCCTGACGAGTACGAATTGCGTAGAGGTACCCGCCCTCCTGGCCGGTGTCCTCATCGTGCTCCTCGGCCTCGAACGGAAAAAAACAGGCTCCGCGCACGTCCCGCGCCAGGCACACGCCGGTCGCTGGCACGATGTCCTCGGTACCGGTGCGATATACGATTTCGTTGCCCGTCGGCTCACCGCCTTCGGTTTCACTCCGAGGCCCGGAATCTCGCTCCTCCTTGGTGGTGAAGCCTGTGCGCAGTACCTTTCCAGGGGCACGCGTGTCGGCCCGCCACATGATCGTACCCGTGTCGCCAAAGTCTTCATCGAACGGGCTGCTCTCTCCTTCCCGCGAGAGCACCAGTCCCTTACCCCGAACATCGTAGCTATCATCGGTCTCGGCCCGTTTGGCGAAGCGAGCTTGTTCCTGCTTTGAAAGCTCTGGGAGGACTTGCTCGAGGGGATGGGCGGGCCGCAATCGCTCCGTTCGGTCGCGCTCGAACCGCTGATGGCGTTCGACACGAGCCGCCTTGCCGACGTCCCGACCTCGGCCCTTCGAACGATCCTTCCGGTTTCGTTTTCTCAAGCTCTTCAGGTTTTGCTGATCGTGCTGTCTCTGGCGTTGCTCTTCCAGTTGTTGTCTTTTCTGCTGTCTGCGTTCCTGATTCTGTTTCTGTCTTTCTCGACGCTTCTGGGCCGTCTTGCTCGGTTGGCGCTGAATTGGAGCTCCTGACCACGACTCAGGTGACACATGCCGCGTCTGCGCCGGCTCGGTATGGAACCGAGAACCTCCGGTGTAGGCCAGGCCGGTTCGAGCCGCCGACTTGAGCACGTTGCGTCGGACGCCGGCGTCGCCCACACCCAATCCGGAAGGCTTCTCAAGACCGGCCTCGAGGTCCGGAGGCAGGGCCGCCTTCAAACCGCCCACCGAGACGGACCCGAAGTCATGTCCCGGGCGGTTCTCGGCACGCGATTCCGCCGGAGACGCGGACGGTTCGGGAGGGCTCGGCTGAAGCGCGAAGGGTCGTCTTCGCACGCCGGGGACCGGTGACTCGGCGACGCCGGACCGGAACCGAATGGGCTTTCTCGTCCTGTTACTCACTCTTGAATCGAGAGCGCTATGCAGAATCTCTCCTCTCAGTGTAACCACTTCTTCCCGTCGGCCCAAGCAGACCGGCCCAAAAAGAAGAGGCCTGACAAGCAGTTGTATATAACCACCTGTTATGATGACGGGCCTTTCCCATGACGAGAATCGCTGGATTCTTGCTGGCTGTTCTGGTCGCCGGCTGCGACGCGAGCAACCCGGTAGCACCGGTAGAGCCTCCCGATCCCGGACCCTCGGGTGAGCCGGTAACCATCAATCTGTTCATCACCGTCAACGAGCTTTTCGCCAACGGCGACTCCACCCTGATCAAGGCGACCGTCGCCAACACGAACACCGCTGCGCCGCCGGCCGGGGGTGCGCTGCTGACCCTCAAGACCGACCTCGGCAACTTCGGGCTCGACGAGATGGGCGACCCGATCCAGCTGGTCGAGAAGGCGCTGGTGCAGGGTAAGGCCAAGGTGGAGTTCTTTCCCGGCAGCGAAACCGGCGCTGCGTCGATCCTGGCGAAATTCGGCGAGGCCGTGGTCCAGATCACGATCAACATCGTGGATCCCGGAGACCCTCCCAAGGCCGATTTCACTTTCGAGGCCAACGGCTTCGAAGTGATCTTCACCGACACGTCGACCGGAACGCCCACAGCCTGGAGCTGGAAGTTCGGCGATGGTAGCCGCAGCACCGACCAGAACCCATTCCATCGATACACAAAGGCCGACACCTTTCGCGTCCGGCTCAAGGTCTCGAACCCCGCCGGCGCGAGCGACAAGGCCCAGTTCGTGGCCGTCGAGCGAGCGCTCCAGGCCGACTTCGAGGCCACCGCCGGCTCTGGCCTGAGCGTGATCTTCACCGACAAGTCCATGGGCAATCCGTCCAGCTGGCTCTGGAAGTTCGGTGACGGTAAGCGAAGCACCGAACAGAACCCGATTCACGTCTACGACAGTGCCGGTGAGTACATCGTCAAGCTCGAGGTGCGCGGCGGCGGCGAGACCTCGGATGTCTCGAAGTTCGTGACCGCGGGCGCCGAGATCATGACCCCCGAGGCCGACTTCGAAGCCACCGCCGGCGCCGACCTCGTGGTGATCTTCGAGGACAAGTCGACCAACGATCCGACCGCGTGGCTGTGGGACTTTGGAGACGAGAAGACCAGCACCGAGCAGAACCCGACGCACAAGTACGAAGTCGCTGGCCAGTACACGGTGAGCCTGACCGCGACCAACTCGGCGGGCTCGAACAAGATCTCGAAGTTCGTCGACGTTGGGCCGCCGATGGCCGACTTCACCTTCGTGGTCACCGACTGTGACGTGGCGTTTACCGACGCATCCACCGGAAGTCCGGAAAGCTGGTCGTGGAACTTCGGCGACGGCGGGACCAGCGAAGACCAGGACGCCTCCCACACGTACACCGCTGCCGGCACCTACACCGTCACCCTCACGGTGAGCAGCACGAGCGGCACGAGTGTAAAGAGCCGGCAGGTCGCGATTGCCGCCGCCCCATCCTGCCCCTAGCGCGCCTCTGCGGCCGCCGGCCTTGCCTCCTTGGCCGCCGGCTGTGAGTCCTCCGGCGCGCTCTCGATCGCGCACTTGGCCGGCGCCGGCGGCTGATCGGTCAAGGGCGCGTCCGAGCGCCGGAAGTCCGGCAGCTCGAGGGGCTTGCCGCCGTCCGGCGGTAGCAGGTTGATCGCTAGATAGACCCTGGCGGCCGTCCGCGGCTCTTCCGCTCCTTCTTCGACGGTGTCTATCGAGAACTCCGTCGTGATCGGATTCGACTCCGTGAGCAAGGGAAAATGCTCGACCTCTACGCGGTACTCGACCAGGAGTCGTAGAAGCGACCATGGCTCGCGGTACCGGTAGGTCAGGGTTCGGCCATCGGCGAGCCCGTGCACCGAATCCGCGGGCGCGTTCGGCGAGAAGAGCGACCCGGTCGCCCACCGAAACGTGAGCGTTACCGGCTTACCGTACAGCCAGCGACCGTCGGGGTCCTGGGGATCCTTGGCGTCCGGAGCCGGGCTTACCGAACGGGTATTGAGCAGATCGATCACCTTCTCGCCGTTCTCGCTGCGCTCGCCTTTCTCGGCCGGCTCGCCGACGCTCATGAGCCAATCGATGATCTGGTTGGCGCCCTGCTCCTTGGTGCGGTCGATCCGGAATCTCACACGAACGTCAAAGACGGGATTCTCGGTCTTGGCCTCCGGCGCCAGGAAGGACCGGAAGAGTTTGCGCGCGGCCACCATCTCCTTCATGAACCCGAGCGCTCGATCCCGGCTATCACCGAATTGCCGGCTGCATTCGGGCAGGTTGTCGAGCAGCAGCCGGGTCTCGGAGAAGGGCCGCCTGTCGGCCTTCGTGTCGCCGTCGAAGAAGCTGCCGATGTCCGCCGGAGTCGCGTCTTCGAGGGCGTGCTCGGAGGCGAACGGGAACCGGCCGGCCAGCCGCTGATTGAAAAGTCTCCCGAGCTTCATGTACTGCTCGTAGCCGCCCTCGTCCGCGAGCTCGCCGCAGCGTCTCAGGAGGTCGTTTCTGAGCTTGGCTCGCTTGTTCAAGAAGTAGTCGCCCCCGGACGCAACGGCGGCGGGCATCGAACACGCCGAGCAGTTCTCGGCTCCGGACGACGCGAAGCAAGCCATCAAGTCGAAGACATCCGGCCTCGGTGCGTCCGTCGCGTCTGCATCATCGCCGTTGTCGTCGTCCTTCTTCTTCTTCTTGGGAGGCTCGTTGATGGCAATCGTCGACACGAAGTCCTCGAGGCTGGCGAGTGGATTGCCAGGCGTCTTGGCCGCGTAGTCGGCGAGATCGGAAACGATGTCGTCCCAGGAATCGGATCCGGGAGCCGAGCTGCCGGAGAAAGTCGCCTGCAACGGCTCGGCATAGGCGGAAGACAAGCGCGTCACCGTCTCCCGAGTCGTCTTCAAGTAGTCGTCGAGCTGGTCGGCCGTCTTGGCTCCAAAGGCCTCGAGTCCGGGGCCGGGTAGGCCCTGCCACCAAGCGAAAGATCCGTCCAGAGAGGCGTAGAGATCCAGAGCCTCGAGGAGTGTCGTCAGCTGAGTGAAGATGTGCGTCCTCTGGTTCCGAATCGTGCCCGCGAGAGCCGCACGATCTGCACTCAGACCGAGATCGCCTAAAGCATCCAGCAGGCTCACGAGGGTCTTCTCCGCAGCCTGGAGGTTGGCGATCTGAAGCCCGATCGTGTCTTCGAGCTGCCCGGGATCCGCCGGTGCCTCCGGGAATGCGTACGGTTGGCCCTCGGAGATCAGGCAGATCATGTTCCTCTCCAACCCCTCGAGCGCGACCTCGGGCGCCGAGTCGGCTAGAAGAGGCGGCAGCTCTTCGACGCCATCCCAGTCCAGGTAGGCCAGGTAGAGGTCGTGTGCCTTCTCGAGCTTTGCCGTGTCCCAAGCCCGAGCTTCCCTCGAGGGCTGGCACCGATCCTCGACGAAAGAGACCCCGAGAATCTCCTCGAGGCTGGCCAGAACTTCCTCGGCCTCCGGTGACAGTGTCCACTTCTGATCGCTCCGCGCGAGCAGTACGTCGTCGTCACCGCGCGTAGACTCCAAGCGGTTTTGAAACGCCAGGAACCGGGTCCGCGTCTTGCGCCTGATGACGTCGGCGACCTCGGGCCCCAGAAACGGCGAATCGTGGATGCGGCGCAGGATCTCGTCGAATCCGTCGCCCAGGTCGGGCACGTCCGCAGCGCTCCACTGAATCACCATGGAGTCCTCGGCCTCGAGCGCTTTCTGGGTCTCTTCGAGGCTCTTGCGAAGAGCACGGTACTCGTCGAGTTCCGACTCGGTCGGTCTAGCCATGGGGTCCTTGGCTTCGAGCGCTTTCTGGATCTCCTCGAGGTTCTTCCGAAGAGCACGGTACTCGTCGAGTTCCGATTCGGTCGGTTCGGCCATGGAGTCCTTGGCTTCGAGCGCTTTCTGGATCTCCTCGAGGTTCTTTCGAAGAGCACGGTACTCGTCGAGTTCCGACCCGGTCGGTTGATAGCCGAGATCCAGGCGTCTCCACTGCTCGGCCACGAGATCGAGATCGAGCCGTAGGGGGTTGCGGTCGAAGATCGCTTCCAGGAAGCTGTCCGCGAGAGCGTCAACGCTCTTGCGCATGGGCGCGCGGTGGGGATCGTGCTCGAACTCGACCGAGGCGACGGCGCCGAGTCTCTGCCCATAGAAGTCCTCCGGATCGCCGCCCTTGGGCCTCAAAGAGCTCTGGAGCGTCGGGCGCGTCAGGGTGTTGAGCTCTTCGACGCGCTCGGAAGCAGCCGTGCGCGCGGGGAAGATCCGCGAGAGCAAGTCGATCAGGTAGCCGGGGATCCCCTCGAGCCAAGCAAGCAGGCTGCTGATGTCCTTCGAAAGCCCGTCGACGAGGCCGCCGATAATCCCACTGCCCGAGCTCGAGTCATCGGTTTGCGTCTTGTCATCGGCGGACCCGGTGTTCGACTTGTCGGCGCCCGCTTCCGAGCCTTTGTCTTCGGTGTTCGGATCGTCGCCGGTGGCGCTCGGTTCGTCGTCGGCGGCTATGCGATCGCCGGCAAATCGCTGGTAGGCGGCCACGCTCCGATCCAGGCTGGAAAGCTCCCGCGTCCACGAATCGAGCCCGCGGAACTCCGGATAGTCCTCGATCGCGACCAACTCGTCCGCCCACTCGGGCGTTCGGGCGGCCGGGGAGACGAGCTCGAGGTCACGGGCTCGATTCCCGAGACTCGACAGAATCGGAGGGAAGATGTCCTCCTCGAAACCCGTCTCGACAGCCCGGTTCCGGCGCTTCGGAAGACCGCTGAAAAGGGAGGCGGGCAGGCCCAGAGAGCGCAGCCGGAAGGCCTCTACGTCCGAGGCGGAGGCAAGAAAACCGCGGGCACGGTCCTCGCCGGTCGGAGTCGCGACGGAGACCGGCTCTGTGAGTCCGAGGGCGAGCTCGACAAAGGCCTTCTGGCCCTCCGCCACGGCCCGGACTCGATCGGCCTCCCGGGTCGCGCCGAAGGCGACCCAGGCCAGCGCCGCGATCGTCAGACCGGCCAGCGCGGCACGCCAGCGGCTTGCTCTCGTCGAGGCGCGCTCGGTCGGCTGTCCCAGGCCGGTCTCCGGGAAGACCTTGTCATCCAGGAGGTCGCCCACGAAGACCACCTCGGACGGCGCAGCCTCGTCCGTGCCGGCCGCAGCCACCGCAGCTCGATCACCGGGCCCGGTGCCGCCGCCGCAGAAGTAGAGGCCCCGGAAGAGCATCGGCTCCAAGCCGGCGCTCGGGCTGAAGAGGTGATTGGCGTAGATCGTCAAGGGTTGGCTGAGCTCGGCCAGCCGCTGCGGCAAGCGGACAGAGTCCTCACCGCGGTCGCTTTCGCCCGCGCTTCCCGAGGCGAGCGCTTCGAGCTGAAAGCCCTCGATCTCGTCGCGGATCTGCACAAAGGCCTGCTCGACCCAACCGCCCGAGTAGGGCATCTTCGGCGAAGACGGATTGGACCAACCGACCAGCTGTTGACGGCGATCCGAGCCAGCCACGGCTGCCGGGACCAGGCTTGGGAAGCCCGGGATCAAATCGCAATGGCTGACCAACAGGTAGACCGGCAGCCGCATGCCGAGATCGCGCTGTGCCTGGGCCAGCTTGTGCTGCAGGAGCGCCCCACGACGCGACGCTTCGGCGAGGCTCTGCTCGAGCGGCTTCTTGTCGCTCAGGAGCGTGTAGGCGGGCAATGTCAGGACCGCGCTGTCGATCGGCCGTCGGGGGCGGCTTCGGCGGATGAGCCTGAGAATGGTCTTCCACTCTGTGTCATCGGAGGAGAGCCCATCGGTGCGAAGCAGGTCCTTCCCGACGACGTCGAGCACGATACCGGCATTGAATGCCCACCAGTTGATTCCGGGGTGATCGGGCTCGGTCCGCTGCCGCGGCTGGCCGAACGGCAGGCCCAGGCGGGACCTGCCGAGCAACGTGGTCTTGCCCGAGAGTGCCGGACCGAGCACCAGCACCCAGGGGCGCTCGTAATCGGCCCGGCCTCGCCGGAAGACCCGGCGCAGTGCCGCTCGCGCACGAGCGAACGACTTGCGAAGATCCGGCCGCGGAGGAGGTGTGGTCAGATCCACGGCTTCGACGGAGGCCTCCGGCCGCAACCGGGAGTCGTCGGTCTCCGAATCCGGTCGAGCTTCCTGTGCCAACCGGTAGAGCCACCAGACGACCGCGCCGATCAAGACCGCCAGCACGGCGAGGAGCACACCCAGATAATCCCTGAGCAGAGTCTGAAACAGCTGATTCAGCGCGCTGAGATCGCTCACACCACCCCACTCTTTTCCAGAATCCAATCGATCGCTGCGGTGGCGTCCTGCCAGAGGAAGTAGGAGCTCGCAAAGAGAACGACTAGCGCTCCGAGAGCGGCCCAGGCCCAGGCCTTCAGGTTGGGCAGGCGATCGCCCGCTGACCGGCCCGCGGTGTGCTCATAGGCCGACGGCGAGATCCACGGGTCGGACTCGCCACCTGAGCGGTCGGGAAGTGCGAAGGCGAGCAGCTGCCGCCGGTAGTTCGAGAGCCTCCTCTGGGCGGATCCGTCCTCCGGATCGCCACCCAAGCCGAGCGACAGTATGAACAGGTACAGCCTGCCGAGTTCCCGGCGCCCGGGATCCCCGACTTCGAGAAGCTTCTCGATCCTCCGCAAGACCTCCAGCGTGCCCTTGTCGGTCTGAAAGAGGCGCGATTCGAGAGTCGCGCCTCGCCAGTTGTTGCTGTCCGGCCATTCGAAGCACAGCATGGCGTCATCGGCGAAGACCGCCAATGCGTACCTCGCCTCTTCGAGGTTGAGAGCGTCCGCCGACCTGTCGCCTTCCGCATCGCGTCTCTCGAGAAGCTCCATGAACGGCGCCTGCAAGCCCTCGACTGAGCCATCCGATCCTCCGGTCGCCCCACCGCTCGCGGATACCCCGCGTTCTATCCGGCGGCGGCTCTGTTCCAGGAGCGAGAAGATCCCGCGGAACAGATCCGTCAGTAGCGGAGGTGCGTCGCCGGGGCTCAAGAGTCGCTCTCCGCTTCCTTCTTCTTCTTCTTCTTCTTCGCCTGCCGCGCCTGCTCTTTCTCCTTCTTGGCCCGCTTCTCCTTGCGCTTCGCCTCCTTCTCACGCTGCCGGGCAGCCTTCTTTGCCGCCCTCGGATTCGCGGGCACTTCGATTCTGGCCTCGGTCTCGCCCAGAACGAGGGCAAAGCTCTTCAGAGGCTCGATCAGGTGGCGGTGATCGCCCGCGTTGAAGTAGTTGGCGAACAGCACTCCTCCCTGGGCTCCGAGCCGATGCTTTACGACCTGCGGCCCCGGCCCGTCGCAAGGTGGGCAGTCCGAGGGCGGCACCCATTGCCAGGAGTGGACCTCGAGTTTCTCGGGATCGTTGTCCGAGCGGTACTGTTCTCGCTTCTCGAACCAGTTCGCCGCGGTCAGCTTGCCCAGCTCCTCGTAGAGGCCTTTGTCGTAGACGACGACGAAGTCGACCGCAAGCGGGAAGTCGTGGTTCAGGAGGGAGTCCAGCTCGACCGTGAACGGAACGTCCCCTCCAAAGCGCCGGCTGATCTTGGCCGTGAACCCGCTACAGGCACCCAAAAGGACGCAGGCGGCCAGAAACAGCGCCACGCCCCCCTCCGCCCGAAAAGGCGCGACGGTTCCGGGTTGCGGTCGTGGAGACCGGCTGCTGCAGGCTTCGGTGCGTATCGCCACTCTGAAGGTGACCCCGCTTGAAGGTAACGATCCCCCGTGTGCCCGACCAGCGTGGTCTGGCACCGACGTCAAGAACTCTCAACCAGTAACAAGGCCGTAAGGCGGCACTAGTATAGCAGTGGACTTCGTAATATGATCGGTCACCCTTCAGTCGATACAGAGATTTCGATCGCTTCTGGAGCGGATGGGAATGTACACGTTTCTCCTCGATCGGCGATCGCTGACGCTATTCTCGGGCGGCCTTGTCGCCTTTGGTGTGCTGGCCTTCCTCGCGGGCATGCTCGTGGGTCTGCGCATCAACCTGCCTCCGACTGCTTCCCAGACCGCGGAGTTCAAACCGCTGTCGTCATTCGAGGGAAGCCTCGTGGCGACCGCCTCGGCGGCGTCACTGCCGGCGAGCGAGTCCAAGCCGGCGCCAGCACAGAACTCGGAGCCGAAGGCGTCTGCCTCTCCCGCGTCGGGAAGCCCGAGCACTGGGACTTGGGTCGAGACGGCTGGCGCGTCGAGTTCCGTGTCCCGCCAGGCCGTGGCTCCGGCCCCGGAGAGGGTGGCCGCGCGAGTCCAGGCACCGGCGCTGCCGGAACCCGGCGACGCACCGAAGCCTTCCCCGGCGCCCGAGCCGGACGTCGAGCATCGTCGTAGCGTCTCGAGTGGAGGTTTCTTCGTTCAGATCGGAGCCTTCGCCGTTGAAGAAAACGCCAGGAACCAGGTCGCATCGTTGAGCGCGGAGGGCTTCGAGCCGTTCATCGCCACGCTACGCACGAACTCGGGGCGTACACTCAAGGCGGTTCGGATCGGTGTCTTCGACACCCGGGCGGACGCCTTGGCCGAAGCCAAAAGGTACGTGGAACTAGCTCGCGGCCGGGAAGCGATCGTCCGGCCGGTCGGCTAGCCCTCGCGCTGAGGGCCGCCGACGATCACTTGTTGATCGTCACGCCCAGGACCCATGCGTTGGAGTTATAGGTACCGTTGAGGTCGTCGACATTGACCTGGGTCGTCCGGCCCTGAACGTCGAGCCAGAGGAATGCGACGTCGAGCCAATCCTTGCTGAAGCCGACCGCATACGAGATGCGGTCCGCGTCCGGCAGCAACGGGCCCATAGTCTCCTCGGGCTGGGGCGTCTCGTCCATCGAGACGCCGAAGCGCAGGAACGAGCCGCTCGCGGTCTCGAACTTGACCCCCAGCCGATAGGCCATCGAGTCAGCGAAGTCCTGAGGCCGCTCCTCGTCGAACTCGGGATTGTCCGGGAGCCGCAGGGCCAAGGTGTCGAAGCTCGACCACTCGGTGAGGTTGGCGTCGACCTCGATCACGGTGCCGGCACCCACTCCAAAGGCGAGTCCCAATGCCGCGCTGGCAGGAAACTCGATGCGGGCCTGGAACCCGAGATCCTCGTCGAACGGAGTCGTCGCGGCGATCAGCGCGTCAAGGCTCGAGTTGCCGGTGGATATCTGGGTGAAGCGTGCCTCACCGTCGTACTCGATTTCGATGGCGCTCCTATAGGCACCGCCAATCGAGATGGAGTCGCTCAATCGGTAGAGAAAGCCCGCGGTCCAGCCAAAGCCGTCGTCCAGTGTGGCCTCGAGCCTCAAGCTCGCGACGTCGACGACTTCTCCGGCGGACGGGTCGAAGGAGGGAACCCGACGGATGAGCGTCAGATCCGAGGTCCGATAGATCACGCCGGCTCCCACCCCGACTCCGGGCGCCAGCTCGTAGGAGACGCCGGTGGTGAGGTCCAGCGTGCTCAGCTCGGCCGCCGTCACCAGGTAGCGCCCGGCGAAGTTGCCGGGATCGGTCCACTCGGTCTCGAACGCGAAGGGCGCGGTCACACCGAATCCGAGCTTGCCCGTCTTGCCCAGAGGAGCCGCAGCGAAGGCGTGCGGTCTCAGGTTCGAGATCTCAGACTGCTCGCCGACCGTCTCGGCACCCACGCCCGGTGGCAGCCCCTGGTAGAGCGACTCGTTCAGGTTGACGCTGGTCGCACCCGCCGCGGTCTTTGGCTTCTTGGCGGTCAGCGCCAGCGCTCCGATGTTGTAAAAGACCGCGGACGGTCCTTCCGCTTGTGCCACGAAGGCACCGGCCATCCCCATCGCCTTGCTCGACTGGTGATGGTATTCGAATCCCCCGGCTCCCAGCGGTCCGGCCAGAGCGAGTCCCGCCAGGCAGACACATGCCAAGCGACCTCGGATCGCGACCAGTAACAAGCTTCGGAACATGAGCTTTCGGAGGACGGGATGCTAGCACGCGCTCTCGGCCGCTGCTGTAGCTGGAACGGCTTCACCGTCCTTACCGATCAGCCCCGGGCCGCAGAGCTCCGGAGGATAGCGATCCGGGTTGGGGATTCGAGGGCTGCGCGGGAAGAAGGCGGTCTAGTCGAGATAGGCTTGGAGGACGGGATAGCCCCTTGCGGCCTCGCGGGCTGTCGCACCACCGAGCCGGATCGACGCTGCGAGGAGCTTGCGAGCTTCCTGGGGCCGGTCGTTGGCCGCGTGCAGAATCGCCAACCCCATCGGCGCGGCCCAGTTGGCGGGATAGAGCCGCCGGACGAGGAGAAACGAGCGGAACGCGTCTTCACCGCGGCCGGCCTCGAGATAGGCGAGCCCCAGGCGGAGGTTGACCTGCTCGTGATTGGGCGCAAGACTCGCGGCCGCCTCGAGATGTCCGATGGCCCCATCCACCGCGCCGTCGGCCAGCAGAATCAACGCCAAGTTGTAGCGAGACTCGAGGTGTGCTCCGCTGGCCGCGACCGCTTTCTCGAACAGGGTCATGGCCCGACCCGTGTCCCCCCGGTCCAGCCAGATGGCGCCCAGGTTGTTCCACGCCAGAACCGCCTCCGGGTCATGCGGGCCCACCTCGAGCGCGTCCTCGTACATGGCGATCGCGCTCTCGACATCCCCCTGGTTGGCAAGGGTGACACCCAGGTTGTAGCGCGCCTTGAACGAGTCCGGGTCGAGCTGGAGCACCATTCGAAAGGCCGCGGCCGCATCATCGAGGCGGCCGGCGCGCTGCAAGACATCGCCGTAGCCGAGGTGAAGGAATGGCAGGGAATTGTCGATCGAGAGCGCTTCCTCGAACAGACGCAGCGCCTCGTCCAGGTCTCCGAGGTCTCGACGGATCTCAGCCAGCTGGGAGAGCGCACCGATCGAGCTCGGATCGACCGCGAGCGCCCGCTCGACCAGACGCTCGGCATCCGCCGTGCGGCCTTCGGCGCGCTGAATAGAAGCCAGGTTGAGGAGGGCATCGGCGTTGCGCGGATCGAGCTCGAGTGCAGTGCGAAACTCGCTTCGGGCCTTGTCGAGATCACCGTTTCGCAGGTGGATCCGACCCAGGTTATTGTGAATCTCGGGCGAAGAGGGTTCGCCGTCCTCCTCCGCTGCGTCCACCTCACCTCCAACCGCGTCTGACGACGATCCACCGAGGTATCCGAGGGCCTCGAGCGCACGCAGATTCTCCTTACTGGCCGTCGGGTCGGCTTCCACTCCGGCTTCGGCCACGCGCCCCCCCGGATCCTCGTAGGTCTCGACATAGCGAATGCGATGCCGGCGGCGGAACTCCTCTTCGAAGATCGTCTCGATGACCTTACCGTCCATGTCCTTGGCGACCGGCAGGCCAAGGTAGCGAAGCACGGTCGGCGTGATGTCCATGACCGCTGCGCCGGCCACCTCGACGCCCGGCCGGATGTGCGGCCCCGCGGCCAGGAAGATGCCCCGGTCCTCGTGGTCGAGATGCGCGCGCTGGACATCGACCGTCTTCTCGCTCCGGATCCGCCGCTCGCCGCTCTTGAAGCCATGGTCAGAGAGGATGAAGACTGCCGTCGTGTCGAGATCGATTCCTGCCAAGACCCGGCCCAGGAGCTCGTCCTGGTACCCGTACCACTTGAGGACCACGTCTCTGTAACGCGCGAAGCCTTGCTCGTCGACCCACTCGAGCTTCGGTTCCATGTACTTCATGAACAGATGCGAGAAGCTGTCGACCTGCTCGAAATAGAGCATGAACAGGTCGTAGGGGCGCTCGGCCAGGAGTTTCTCCGCGATCGCGGTGTAGCCCTCGGCGGTGACCGCGTACTGCTGAAACAGGTGAATCGGATTGAACGGGTTGCGCTCGGGGAACCTGCCGGGATCGAACATCTCCTGCCGGTACTCCTCCGGCGTGATGTGTACGAAGCGACCGACGAAGTCGGCACCCACCTGCTGTTCCGGCGGAACCAAAACGCTGACCCCGCCGAAGAGCGACGCTGGGTGGACCTTCCCACGGTCGTCGCCGCCGCGGGCGGTCGAGCCGAAACCGTGGAAGCCGAGACCGTCCGAGACGATGGCTCCCTTGCCGACGTCTTCGGCCGGATAGCTCGCCCACCAGCCCACGACCGTCGGCCGCCGGCCATTCTCGGCAGCGATAGTCCAGATCGCCTTGGTCTTGCGGTTCACACTTCGCACCGGCACGCGCGTGCCGTCCGGCCGGTCGACCATGAACCACGAAATGCCGTGCTTGGCGGCGGTCTTGCCGGTCGCCACACTGGTCCAGATCACCGGCGAGAGCGGGATGTCAGTCAGGGTCTCGATCTCGCCCCAGGCGGCGCGCTCCCGGAAGGCCGCGAGATTCGGCATCTCGCCTTCCGCGATCAGCCGGTCGATGAGCTTCCAGTCGGCGCCATCGATGCCGATGACGACGGCTCGGGTGCCGAGGTCTTCGCCGAGATCGGAGCCACAGCCGCTGCAGCCGGACAGGAGCAGGAGGGCGGCTACTAGCGCCGATGGCGCTCTGACGGACCAGTTGAAGAGCACGGCAAGCCAAAGTCTACCGGGCTTTGCGGCGTCTTTCGCGCCGCCGCCAGATCGTGTTCAGCGGTACCGCACCCCCCGGGCATCTCGGGCTTGATCAGCGGATAGTGACGGGTCGGAATCGGCAACTTCGTGGGCAGTCCGGCCATTTCGCTTCGAGCTCGACAACGTTTGAGTCGGCCCCTGAGACGAAACCGAGCTTGCTTCTCCGGCTCGGTGTCAGAGGGCCGAAGCAGCCTCGGTCGTGGGCTAGGATCGTCTCCGCCCACGGAGTGTCGATGATGACTCGTAGCCTGCAGATAGCCGCTCCCGCCCGCACGGCGATTGTCGGCTTGGCACTGGTTTTTCTGGGCACCAATCTCGGGGCGGCGCTCGAGATCGTCTTCGTCAGTCCCGAGCCGCGATCCCTGACCGCTTCTCTCGACAGCCGTATTCGGATCGAGTTCGACCGACCCGTCGACAGGCAAACCCTGACCCCGGCCAGCTTCTGGGCCTTCGGCCGATGGAGCGGAGCCGCCGACGGAGCGCTTCGGGTGAGTCGAGACGGCCGGGTGGTGACGCTGACGCCGGCTCGACGCTTCTCGGCCGGAGAGAGCGTGATGGTGATCCTGTCACGCGACCTTCGCGGCGCCGACGGCTCGCCTCTTCGCGCGGCCGGATTCTCGTACCAGTTCTGGACCCGGACGCGAGGCAGCGGATTCGATCTGGCCGAGATCGACCGCTTCTCCACCCGATCCGATCCCGAGGCCACCACCCGCACCTATGGCGGCTTCGGGTCGGATCTGAACGGCGACGGCTTCTTGGATCTCACGGTCGTCAACGAAGACACCAACGATCTCAGGATCTTCCTGAATCGCGGCGACTACACCGGCACCTTCGCCGGCTTCGAAGAGCCGACCACCCCGGTCGGAAACGTCCCCAGCCCGAGCGAACCGTCGGACTTCAATCGTGACGGTCTCGTGGACGTGGCCGTGGCCAACACCCAGGATGAAACCGTGTCCGTCCTTCTGGGCAACGGCGACGGCACCTTCGCGCCGGCCCGGAGTGTATTCGTCGGCGGCGAGCCGCGTGGCATCACCGTCCTCGACGCCGACGGCGACGGCGATACGGACATCGCCGCCACCTCCTTCGAGCTCGGCCGGGTGACGGTCCTCGAAAACGACGGCGCGGGCGACTTCACCGAGGGCTTCTTCTTCGGCAGCGGTGGCGACAATGGAGGCGGTGGCGAGAGGGCGATCGCCGCCGCGGACATGAATAGCGACGGGCTGCTGGATCTCGTCGTCGGCCTGCTGACGGCCCAGGAGATCCAAATCTGGACCAACGACGGCGCCGGCTCGTTCACGCTCAACGCAACGCAGGCCAGCGGCGGCGAGGTCTGGATGGTGATGATCGGCGACCTCGACGGCAACGGCACCGAAGACGTCGCCACCGTCAACAGCCGGACCGACAACGGCGCCATCCTGATGGGCGACGGCGAGGGCGGGCTCGAGGCACCTCGAATGACGAGTACCGATCCCTTTCCTCTGGCCACCGACCTGGCGGATCTCGACGGCGACGGCGATCTAGACTGGGTGACGTCGAGCTTCTTCGGAAACTGGCTTCTGTTCGAGAACGACGGCAGCGGCTCGTTCGCGCTCGAGCGCTCGATTGCGGCGCCACAGGCGGCTTCATGCTCACTACCCATGGATCTCGACAACGACGGGGTGCTCGACCTGGTCCTGATCGACGAACTCGAAGACGAGGTCGTCCTGATGAGGAGCCGGGCGACCATCCTCGACGCCGGCTTCGAATCCGGAGACTTCTCGGGCTGGTCGAAGGCCAAGGGTTCGCTGACCGTGGTCGGGCACGGGCTCGGAGGCACCGGGCACGCGCTCGAGGTCGGCGTCGACGGCCGTCGCGCGTTCGTCGAGACCAGGCGTCCGAACCGCGAATCGAGCCTCTCCCTGACACTGCTCATGAATCCGAGCAGCCTCGAGCTCGGCGACCAGAGCATCGAGATCCTGCGCCTGGGCGGCGGCAAGGCTACCGCGACGATGACGCTGGAGCGGTCCGGATCTCGATATCGGCTCCGACTCTTCGCTCGGGACGCCGACGGGTTTCGGGAGATCGGCGCCACCAGAATTCGAGGCGACAGGACGAGCCGCATCGGCGTCGAGTGGTCGAGCGCGTCAGGGCGGGACCTCCCCGACGGCCGCGCTGCGCTCCTCAGGAAGGGCAAGGTGCGCGCCGAGGCCCTCGATCTCGCCAATCACGGCGAGATCGTCAGGAGGCTCCGCATCGGCCTCCTCAGCGGATCGGAGACGGCGGCGGGCGGCAGCTTCCTGATCGACGAAGTCCTGGCGACGCGCTAGCACTAGCTCCGCGGATCCGACTCGGCCGGTTCTGGTAGGTCGAGTCATAGGTGCCCGTAAGCGTCCGCTGGGTTGCCGCGAGCCGGGTGTCCGGCTCCGGGGCCGGGACCGGTAGCGACTCCGCACTCAGCGTCATCTCTCCGGTCGGTGTCACGAAACCACCGGTGGTCTCGGCGTGGACCGCGTGAAACTTCCCTTCCCGGTGCTTCCCTCGAAACATGAACCTCCGGTCTCCGCTCGCGTCCTCGACCTCGCCCGACAGCTCGCCTTCGTCGAGGCTGCCTTCGGCGGTGCCTTTGTAAGTGTAGTCGGCCGTATCGAAGGTCACTGTAAAGACCACCGTCCACGTCGGCACGTCGCCGTTCCCATCCAGAGCCGAGAACACACCGCGAATCGGGCCCGGCTCGCCGAGCTTGTAAGGTGGTGTAGGTGCCGGCGAGGACGCGATCGTCGACGCTGCCGGCCGTTGCGGCGAAGACCAGTGCCAGGCCGAAGGCTGCCGCTCCAAGCCCCCATCTCATAGCGCCAGGCAGCCTATCAAGTCGATTCGAGGCCCTCGATCCGGTTTGCTGTCGAACAGAGGGCACGGAGGCCCGACGCCGGCCCCCATGTACCGATAGAATCGCCCTCCGATGAGCCGTCACACCAATCCCCTGGTCGGGTTCGCCATCGAGCGCCGGGTGACGATGGCGATGGCCGTTCTGGGCATCCTGGTTTTGGGTTGGATTTCACTTACCCGGCTGCCGCTCGAGTACCTGCCCAGCTTTTCGTCGTCGTCGATCTCGGTGCGCGCGCAGTACCCGTCATCGTCACCGGAGGAAGTCGAGCGGATCATCGTGCGGCCGCTCGAGGAATCCCTCGGAACCATCAATGGTATCGACACCTTGTCGGCGAGCGCAGCGGCGGACTCCGCCCAGGTACGCCTCACTTTCGTCGACGGCACCGACATGGACATGGCGGCGGTCGAGGTCCGGGACCGAGTCGATCGAGTTCGACATCTCTTGCCCGACGACCTCGAGCGGATCTTCATCCGGCGTTTCCAGTCGACCGACATTCCGGTCCTGCGCTTCGATCTTTCCGCCAACTGGCCCGAGGAGCGCCTCTTCGACTACGCCGAGCAGACGGTTCTTCGCCGGCTCGAGCGCCTGGAGGGCGTAGCCCAGGTCGACATCAACGGAATCCGTGAACCGGAGCTGCAGGTCAATATCGATCCGGCGCGACTCCAGGCTCATCGGGTGGACCTGAGGAGCCTTTCCGCCACACTCCGGGCCAGCAATCTCAATCTCTCGGCGGGCGATATCAGTGACGGCAATCGCAAGCTCCTCGTGCGCACGGTCGGCGAGTTCCAGACGCCCCGCGAGATCGAGTCCCTGGTCCTGCGTCCGGACGGGCTGACCCTGGGCGACGTGGCCCAGGTGTCCTACACCCTGCCCGAGAAGGAGACCTATAACTTCCTGAACGGCGTCGACGCAATCACCCTCTCGGTCAACAAGGCCTCGACCGCGAATCTCCTGGCGGTGGTCGAGCGAGTCAAAGCCGAGCTCGAGGCCATCGAGGGTCTCGCAGAATCAGAGGGCGCCACCTTCCGGATCTACTCGGACGCGTCGCTGGACGTCCGCAAGGGCCTGGGGCAGCTGCGTAACGCCGGACTGATCGGCGGACTGCTGGCGATCGTCGCGGTCTATTTCTTCCTGCGCCGGTTCCAGACCACCGCGTTGATCGCCATCGCGATTCCGATCTCGGTGGTCGCGACCTTCGTTCTCATGTTCTTCCTGCGCCAGGCGGGCCTTTTCGATCTGACCCTCAACGTCGTCAGTCTGGCGGGGCTGATGCTCGCTCTCGGCATGCTGGTCGACAACTCGATCGTGGTCATCGAGTCGATCTTTCGTCACCGGAATGAGCTCAAGGAAGACGCTCCGACGGCGGCCCTCGCCGGCGCGGCCGAAGTGGCGCTTCCGATCACCGCCTCGACCGCAACCACGATGTGCGTCTTCCTGCCGTTGATCTTCCTCTCGACCGGCGTTCGCTTCAAGCTCTACCTCCAGAACATCGGCTGGACCGTCTGTATCGTTATCGTCGCCTCACTGGTCGTGGCGTTGACCGTCGTGCCGATGGTGGCTGCGTTGGTGCTGCGAGTGCAGAGTTCTCAGAAGAGCCGGATGATCGAGAAGATGCGCTCGGCATACGGCCGGCTCCTCCGGATCACCCTGAGACACCGGTTCGCTTTCGTCGCGGTGATCCTCGCCCTTCTCGGCGGAACGATCTATCTCTTTTCCACCATCGAGCAATCGTTCTCCTCGCGGGCGCTCGAGCGCCAGATCGTGCTGAAGATCGACACTCCGAGGCAGTACTCACTGGCTCAGACCGAGGCCCTCTACCAGGAGATCTACAAGCTGATCGACTCCAACCGCGACACCCTCGACGTCGCCGACGTGGCCTACAACTACGACCGCGGCACCGGACGCTCCCGGGCGAGCTGGCGGCGCAATCGCCAGTTCGACATCTATCTAAAGGATGAAAGCGAAGGCAACCTCACCACGGCGGAGGCGAGAGAGAGGCTCCGCGAGATGCTGCCGACCAGAGCCGGAGTAAACCTGCGGATCGCGACCCAGCGGGGCCGGCACGGGACCTCGGGTGTCGAGGTCCAGCTCACCGGCGACGATCCGGTAATCCTCCGCTTGCTTGCGAACCAGGCCGCCGCTTCGCTGGCGACGCTACCGATGATTCGCGACGTCGATACTTCGCTCGAGAGCGGCGACGAGGAGATCCACGTCAGCGTCACGCCCGAGCGCTCGCTTCAGGCCGGGCTCTCCGCTCGAGCGGTTGCCGGCACGGTCTCGTCGGCGCTTTCGACCCGGAACGTCTCTCAGTTCAAGACCGAAGACCGCGAGGTCGGAATCGTCGTGCAGTACCGGCCCGAGGATCGCGAGACCTTCGAACAGCTCAAGAACGTGCCGGTCTTCGCCACCCGGTCCCAGCTGCCACTGGGTGCGCTCGCCGAGTTCGACTTCGTAGAAGGCCCGCAGTCGATCGAGCGTGAGAACCGGCAGGCACAGGTCACCGTTTCCGCCAACGCCATCGACTCGCAAGCTGCTTTCGGAGCAATGCGTGCGATCCCGAGAATCCTCTCTGGACTACCCTTCCCGCCCGGCTACAACTGGAGCTTCGGCCGCTGGAATCGCTATCAGCAGCGCGATCAGCAGAGCGGCTTGTTCGCGCTTCTGTTCGCGCTGCCCCTCGTCTACATGCTCCTGGCGGCCCTCTTCGAGAGCTTCGTTCAGCCCCTGGCGATCATGTTCTCGGTTCCATTTGCGCTCTTCGGGGTCGCCGTGGTCATGAAGATCGCGGGCCAACCCTGGGAAACCATGACCATGCTGGGGCTGATCATCCTGATCGGCGTCGTAGTCAACAATGCGATCGTTCTACTCGACCACATCAATCTCCTGCGCAAGCACGGCATGACTCGTGACGACGCCATCGTTCTGGGAGGCCAGCACCGCCTGCGGCCGATCGTGATCACCGCCGTAACGACGATCCTCGGCCTTCTGCCTATGGTCGCGCCCTTCTTGCTGCCCGGCGTGTTCGGCGCGGTCGAGGGTCGCGCCGCGAGCTGGGCTCCGATCGGGCTGGTCATCATCGGCGGCCTGACGACCTCAACCTTCCTGACCCTCCTGATCCTGCCGACGGTGTATTCGCTCCTCGACGACGCCACCATCTTTTCGCGGCGGGTCGTCCGGGCGCTCTGATGAGCGTCTTCGACTACACGTTGGTCTTGTAGGCTTCCGTTCCCATGTCGGTCTTCCCGAGACTCTGCCTGACGATCCTCATGGCTCTGGCTCTTTTCGCAGGCACCGGTGCGTGCGGAAAGTCCGCGGCCGAGGGAGAGCGCAGTACCGGCGGCGGCAGCGGACGCTCGAGCGGTGGAGCCCCCGGTGGCGTCGGAGCCGGCCCGCCCGGCACAAGCACCGCCGTACCGGTCGAAGTGGCGAGCGTCTCTCGCCGGTCGATCTCGGAGTACATACAGGCCAACGGCACTCTCGAGGCCGACAACGAGGTCGACCTCGTCGCCCGGACCAACGGGCCGATCGAACAGCTCCGGACCGAGGAAGGCCAGCTCGTGCAGAAGGGCCAGCTTCTGGCTCGAATCGACGACGACGACCTCCGCGCTCAGGTCGAGATCTCCCGGGTGGGTCTGGAAGAAGCGCGCCTCAACTACGAGCGCGCTCAGGAACTCTACGGCGATCAGCTCCTGAGTCCCGAAGAGTTCGAGCAGGCCAAGAGCCGGTTCGAGACTGCCCGCGCCCAGCACGACGGCAATCAGCTCCTGCTCGGCTACACCGAGATCCGAGCACCGTTCTCCGGGAGCATCGTGACTCGCTACGTGGATCTCGCTCAGCAGGTGTCTCCCAACACACCGCTTTTTCGGCTTTCGGACTTCGATCCGCTTCTCTGCCCTGTACAGATACCTGAACGGGAGCTGCCCAAGCTTGCTCTGGGACAGAACGCCTACCTCACGGTCGAGGCTTGGCCGGACCAACGCTTCGAGGCCACAGTGCTTCGGCTGAGCCCGGTAATCGACGCCGCCACCGGTACGGTCAAGGTGACACTCGACGTCGAGGCCCAGGACAAGCTCCGTCCGGGCATGTTCGCGCGTGTCTTCCTCGAGACCGACACCCACGAGAACGCCATCGTGATCGCCAAGAGCGCCCTCTCCCTTGAGAGTCTCGGAGACACCGTCTTTGTTCACGACCAGGGCCTCGCCCAGCGCAGAGATGTCGAGATCGGGTTCGAAGAAGGCGACATCGTCGAGATCCTTTCAGGCGTCGAGCCGGGTGAAAAGGTCGTGGTCGTCGGTCAGGACGGCCTCAGCGACGGCACACCGATTCAAGTACTGGGAGCGCCCGGCCAGGAGGCGGGACAAGTGAGCGCCGACGGAGGCCGGCCGGAATCCGGTGCAAGCGGGGATCGCGGCTTCGGGGCCAGAGACCCGAGCCAGATGAGCCCGGAGCGGCTCGAGCAGATCAAGCAACGCATGCGCGAACGCGGTCTTTCCGAAGCGGAGATCGACCAGCGCCTGGAACGCATGCGTGCACGCAGTCAATCGGCTTCTGGGGGCGCCGAGCCCCCGCGCCAATGATCCGCCGGCGATGAGTGAACCGGCCATCGATTCCTCCCGGGCGCAGACCGTCCCTCCCGGTCCCAGACCGCTGCCGGTTCTCGGCAGCCTTCCGGAGATCCGACGCAATCCCATGGAGTTCTATGCCCGGCTGGCGCGCGACTACGGTGGGTTTTCCCGCTTCTACTACGGGCGCAAGCCCACTTTCCTGGCGGCTTCCCCCGACGCGATCAAAGAAGTCCTGGTCGACAAGCGTGAGATCTACGTCAAGAACACGCGTTACGCCCAGGCTCAGCAAGCGATCGGCGTAGGCCTGCTGCATGCCGAAGGTGAGGAATGGAAGCGGCAGCGACGTGAGACGCAGAACATACTGAATCGAAAGGCGATTCGCGCGCAGGTGCCAGACGCAGCGGCGGTTGTCGCCACCGAGCTCGAGGTCTGGCGAGAGCCGGCCCGCACCGGCGAGCCAGTCGACATCGAGCCCCACCTCACGCGCATGGTCCAGCTACTCATCGGCCAGTGGATTCTGGGCTCCCAGTTCGACCGCTTCGGCGAGCAGGTGACCGAACTGGTCGCCGCGATGCGCGACAACTGGCCCAAGCCGCCGCGATCCGTGTGGGCCCACCTCAAACCGCCGCCGGTGCTGAGACTCAAGAAGCTCAACGGCATCATGGACGAGCTCGATCGGGCCATCTTTGCCGCCATCCAGGGACAGCGCGAGTCCGGCGATGACGACTTCTCGCTGCTCTCCGGACTCGCCCGCGCCCGCTTCGCGAGCGGCGAGGGCTTTTCGGACCAGTCACTGCGTGACCAGTTGCTCACCTTGTACCACGCGGGTTTCGAGACCTCGGCGGCCAACCTGACCTATCTGTTCTACGAGCTTCACCATCACCCCGAAGTCCGCCAGCAGCTCTACGCCGAGGCCGACCGAGTGCTGGGCGACCGCAACCCCGCTGGAGAAGATATTCCCGCTCTCGAATACACCGGCTGGTGCCTGGCCGAGGCGCTCCGCATCTACCCGCCGGCCTACAACTTCACGCGAGTCGCGCTCCAAGATCACTCTCTCTGCGGCTACCCGGTGCCCGAGGGATCGATGGTGATCGTGTCGCCCTACGCCACCCACAGGATGGAGGAGCTCTACCCGGACCCGCTCCGGTTCAATCCTGAGAGGTTCCGGCCCGAGATCGCCGAAGAGCGCTCTCAGTTCGCCTACATCCCGTTCGGCGCCGGCCATCGGTTCTGCGTCGGGCAGCCTTTGGCCGAGATCCAGACCAAGGTCATCGCGTCGATGATCACCCTACGCTACGAGCTCGAGTGCGTGTCCGATAGCCCGATCGAGACCGCACCCGGCACCGTCATGCGGCCGGTCGGCGGGATGCCGATGAAGCTCCGTGAGCGCGATCGAACCGGCGCCGGGTCTGCCGAAGCCAGCGCGTGAAGATCGTCCAGTTCTCTACCCGAAGGCCCGTCTCGGTCTTCATCTTCGCCCTGGCGGCGACCGTCTTCGGGCTGGTGGCATTCCAGCGGCTGGCGCTCGATCTCCTTCCCGACATCACCTACCCCTCGCTCACCGTTCGCACCGAGTTCGAGGGCGCGGCACCGGTCGAGGTCGAAAATCTCATCAGCCGGCCGATCGAGAACGCGGTCGGCGTGGTCAACAACGTCGTCCGGGTGACCTCGAGCTCGCGCACCGACATCAGCGAGGTGACGCTCGAGTTCTCCTGGGGCACCGATATGGATCTCGCGGCCCTTGACGTGCGGGAGCGACTCGACGTGCTCTTGCTGCCGCAAGACGCGGAGCGCCCACTCCTGCTGCGCTACGACCCGTCGCTCGATCCGATCCTACGGCTCGGCCTGACTGGCGACGACGATCTCATCCGGCTCCGGTTGATCGCGGAGGAGCAGGTCAAGCGGGCGCTCGAGCGGATCGAAGGCGTCGCCGCTGCGGTTGTCAGCGGCGGACTCGAAGAGGAGATCCAGGTCCGGATCGACGAGCGCCTTCTGGCCGCCCAGGGTATTCCGGTCTCCCGCGTCGCCGACCGGCTCGGCCAGGAGAACATCAATCTGACCGGAGGCCGCCTGCGCGAGGGCCAGACCGAATTCCTGGTTCGCACCGTCAATGAGTACCTGCGGCCCGAAGACCTCGAGGAGGTCGTTCTGTCGAGTACCGGCGGCGCGGTGACTCGCTTGCGCGACGTCGGCGAGGTCGTTCGCTTCCACAAAGAGCGCGACATCGTCACCCGAATCGCGGGCCGGGAGAGCGTCGAGATCGCGGTCTACAAGGAAGGCGGTACCAATACGGTCGCGGTCTCGGACGCCGTGCGCGAGCGGATCGCTGGCATCGAGTCGGCGCTCCGGAAGAGCAACGCGGGTCTGGCCCTGACAGTGGTTACCGACCAGGCTCGTTACATCCGGCAGTCGATCTCGGAGGTCCTCAAGACGGCCATGTTCGGCGGCCTGCTCGCGATTGCCGTCCTGTTCTTATTCCTGCGCAGCTGGAAGACGACCACGATCGTAGGTCTGGCGATCCCGATCTCAGTGGTCGCCACCTTCTTTCTCATGTACGCCTTCGGGATCTCGCTCAACATCATGTCGCTCGGCGGTCTGACCCTCGGCATCGGTCTTCTGGTCGACAACTCGATCGTGGTGCTGGAAGCCATTCAGCGCCGACTGGACACGGGAATCGACGAGATCGAGGCCGCCGACCGGGGAACAAGTGAAGTCGGGCGTGCGGTCGTCGCCAGCACGATGACGACCATCTGTGTCTTTGTGCCGATCGTCTTCGTCGAGGGCATTGCCGGGCAGCTCTTCGGCGACCAGGCCATGACCGTGACCTTCTCGCTAGTGGTCTCGCTTCTGGTGGCTCTGACGGTGATCCCGATGCTGGCTTCCCGGCGTTGGACGCCCCGCGAGGACACCGAGGCCGAGGCGCAGCTGAGCCGCATGTCGAAGGCCGCCGTAGCGGCGACCGTGGCGGTGCTGAAGCCGGTCAAGTGGCTGGTGAGCTCGATCGCCAGGCTCGTGCACGCTTTGTTCTCGCCCATCCTGGGCGCCTTCGGTCTCGTGCTCCAACGTCTGGACGGCGGCTACACGAGAATCCTCGAACGAGCGCTCGCCCGCCCGCTGGTCACGATCGCCCTAGCAGTGGCGCTTCTGCTTGGCTGTCTGGCTCTGGCTCCGAGGCTCGGCCGTGAGCTCATTCCGGAGCTCATCCAGGGCGAGTTCTTCGTCGATGTCGAGATGCCGCCGGGCACCAATCTCGCGGTCACCGAGCGACGCCTGGCGAGACTCGAGCGCGCCGCAGCCGCCTTGCCGCAGGTGGCAACCGTCTATGCCATTGCCGGAGCCTCGAATGAGCAAGGAGGATCGGCCGGCGAGACGCGCGAGAACATCGGTCAGGTCACCGTGGTTCTGACCCCGCCGACCTCCCGGGAGCGCGAGGAGAGCTTGATGGCCGACCTGCGCCGGGCTCTCGACGCGCAAGAAGGCCTCGACTATCGCTTCGGCCGGCCGGCCTATTTCAGCTTCCGGACTCCAATCGAGGTCGAGATTCGCGGCTTCAACCTTCCGCTGCTGCGCCGTCTCGCAGACACCCTGACCGAACGAATGCGCGGGATTCCCGGTATCGAGGACGTCAAGGCATCGACCGAGGGAGGCAACCCCGAGCTTCAGATCCGGTTCGACCGGACCCTTTTGGCGAAGTTCGGCCTGACCATCGCCGACGTCGCGCCGGTCATCCGGACGAAGGTGCAGGGAACGGTGGCAACCGACATCCAGCGCCAGGACCGCGCGATCGACATCCGGCTACAAGCCGCCGACGAGTTTCGGGACAGCGCCTCCGACCTCGAGCGCCTGATCGTTGCCCAGAGCGGTGGCACGAACATCCCGTTGTCGGCGGTGGCTACGGTGGAAGAGGTCGAGGGTCCGGCCGAGATCCGGCGCGCTGAGGGCGACCGGGTGGCCTCCATCACTGCGAACCTGGCCGGCCGCGATCTCGCCAGCGTGTCGGCCGACATCGGCGGCGCGCTTGCTGCGCTCGATCTTCCGCCCGGCTTCGACTCGACAATCGGTGGCCAACGCCAGGAGATGGAGACCTCGTTCGACTCGATGCGACTGGCCATCCTCCTGGCGGTCTTCATGGTCTATCTGGTCATGGCCTCCCAGTTCGAGTCGCTTCTCCATCCGTTCGTGATCCTTCTGAGTGTGCCGTTCGCTCTCATCGGCGTTCTGCTCGCGCTGTTCCTGCTGCGGGTGAATCTCTCGATCGTGGTTCTGATCGGCGCGATTCTTCTGGCCGGCGTCGTGGTCAACAACGCGATTCTTCTGGTCGACTACACCAACCAGCTCCGGCGGAAAGGCGAGGCCAAGATCGAAGCTCTCAAGAAGGCCGGTCGCGTGCGCCTGCGGCCGATTCTGATGACCACCTCGACCACGGTCCTCGGTCTCCTGCCGATGGCGATCGGTCTGGGCGAGGGCTCCGAGCTTCGCAGCCCGATGGCACTGACCGTGATCGGTGGCCTCTTGACCTCGACGCTCCTGACCCTCGTGCTCGTACCGGCCGTCTACAGCGTTCTGGACAGAAGACCGTAGCCGGAATCGCTCGAGGGGCGAGCAGGGACGCCCCCAACGCGATGCTCTTCCTGCGACATCCTCCGGACGCTAGACTCGCATTCCGGTCCAGCGCGGACCAGGTCTCCCCTCGAGAGCTCGGAAAACCATGCAGCTTGGCATCGTCGGCTTCCCCAAGGCCGGAAAAACCACCCTCTTCAACCTGCTCACCCACTCTCACGAGGCGACGGACAAGTTCTCGGTAAGCTCGGAGGCGCACCTGGCGATCTGCAAGGTTCCGGATGAGCGGCTGGAGAAGCTCACTGCGCTCTTCAACCCCAAGAAAAGCACACCGGCCACGGTCCAGTTCGTAGACATCCCCGGCGTGACCAAGCAAGAAGGCTCGGCGGATCTCAACCTCACGCAGCTCAAGGAGGTCGACGCCTTGGTTCACGTGGTTCGAGCGTTCGAGGACGAGGAGATCCCCCACCCCGAGGGCTCGGTGGACGCCGCTCGGGACCTGGCGTCGCTCGACCTCGAGTTGATCTTCGCGGATCTGGAGCTGGTCGAGCGTCGGATCGACCGAGTCGAAAAGAACAAGAAACGCGGTCTTTCGCCGGACGAGACCCGCGAGCTAGAGCTCCTTGTCGAGACGATCAGGCCGGCGCTCGAGAAGGAAACGCCGCTCCGCCAGATCGAGCTCGAAGACAACGACGAGAAGCGGCTGCGCGGCTTCCAGCTCCTCTCCGCCAAGCCCCTCCTGGTGGTATGGAATGTCGGCGACAGCGACCTGGGCTCGGAGCCGCCGGACGCCGGGCGCGACGTTCAGACCCTGGTCATGAGCTTGCCGATCGAAGAGGAGATCTCGGAGCTGCCCGAAGACGAGCAGAAGGAGTTCCTCGCCGATCTGGGTCTCGACGAGCCGAGCCTGGAACGGGCGATCCGGGCGAGTTACGAGCTACTCGGGCTCATCTCGTTCTTCACCGTCGGCGAGGACGAATGCCGCGCCTGGACTATCCGCGCGGGCACCGTCGCCCACAAAGCGGCCGGTACGATCCACTCCGATCTCGAGCGCGGCTTCATCCGCGCCGAGGTGGTCAAGTGGGACACGCTCCTGGAGCACGGCTCGATGGCCAGGTGCCGGGAGGCTGGAGTGCTCAGGCTGGAGGGCAAGGAGCATGTCCTGGCGGACGGAGATGTGATGCATGTCCGCTTCAACATCTGACTGTTGAGCCGCCAGCCCCGCATCTACGGCGTTGGACTCGCTCGGGGCTCCTTGACGTACTTCGTGTACGCCGGCGTCGCCCCTCGGTTCGTCCGCCTTGTAGCTGCAGGACTTCCGGCTCAACAGCCGAAGTGTGAAAGGACAGAGCGTCTCGGCAGTTGCAGGTCCCTTGGGCAACGCTAATTGATGCGCGATTCGAGCAACCCACCAAACAGAAGCGCAGCACATAGGCAACGTTGGCAGGCCCGACGCTCGGAGGCAACCCCGACCGCCAACGAGCCTCGCGCCCGCTACGCCAGGCTCTGATTGCGCATGCGCCGGAGCACCTCGGCGCCCAGCCGGCTGTAGGCATGCGCGCCCGGTGACCACCTCTCGTACTCGAAAATGGTCATCCCGGACCGGGTGGCCTCCGCCAGGGTGACGTTGACCGGAATCGTGGTGCGAAAGACCTTGCCGCTATGCTTGCGGCGAATCTTCCTGGACATCTCGTCGGTCATGTTGGTGCGGTGGTCGATCATCGTGATCAGGATTCCAAGCAACTTGGGCTGCCGCCGGAAGTAGCCGCGGACACTCTCGATGCCTTCGAAGAAGCGATCGATGGCGTCGAAGGAAAGCTCATGGGGCAGCACCGGCAGGACATAGGCACGCGCGGCCGCCAGAGCGTTGATGGTCAGAAGCGACAGGCCGGGCGGGCAGTCGATGACGATGAAATCGTAGCGGCGCGCGATCGGTCGCAGAGTCTCGATCAACCGGCGCCCGCCGTTCTTCTTCCGCGCAAGGGCGATATCGACCTCCGCCAGAGCCATCGACCCGGTCAGCAGATCGAAGCGGTTGATTCCGGTGTCGACGAGCGCGTTGGCGACCGTGACCTTGCCCATCAGGATGTCGGCCATCGAAGGCTCGAGATCCTTCGGCGCCACTCCGAGAGAGGCCGAGGCCGAGCCCTGGGGGTCGAGATCCACCACCAACACCCTGAGCTCGCTGTTGGCGAATGCCGCCGCCAGGTTGACCGCGGTCGTGGTCTTGCCGACGCCGCCTTTCACATTCGCGAGTGCCAGAATCATAGGGAAGTCCTTTCTTTCGTGGACATTCGGGCCGTCGAGCTTACCAAGTGGCGGGTCGCTCGACGAGCTTTCACTTCCCGGTCCGATCGCTTCTCGATAGTCGACTTTCCTCGTCGGACGGCTGCTACAATCCGCGCGTTTCTTCACCCTTGCGGAAGGAGTTCGTATGCAGCGCGCCACCGCCGCCGCCTTAGTCACAGTGTTCGTTGCCTTCACCGCTCAGGCCGAAGAGCCCATCGACTGGGACATGGTCAACAAGATCCGCGCCGAGGGCTTTCAGCGCTCGCAGGTCATGGACACCCTCCAGCACCTGACCGACCGCATCGGCCCGCGGCTCACCGGCTCGCCGGCGATGAAGAAGGCCAACGACTGGACGAAATGGCAGCTCGAGGACTGGGGACTCCAGAATGCACATCTGGACTCCTGGGGACCGTTTGGACGCGGCTGGTCCTTCGACCGGATCTCGGTTCACATGCTCTCTCCCCGCAAGACGCCGCTCCTGGCCTTGCCCAAGGCGTGGACGCCGGGCACCAGGAAGAAAGTCAAGGGTCTCGCGATTCACGCGGTACTCGAAGAGGACAAGGACCTCGAGAAACACAAGGGCAAGCTCAAGGACAAGATCGTCTTCATCGCCAAGTCCCGCGATCTCGAAGATCCCACGGCTCCCAAGTTCATTCGCTATTCCGATGACCAGCTCTACGACATCGTGGACTTCCCCATCCGGGAGCCGCGCGGGTTCGCCGAGCGCCGCAAGCGCATCAAAAAAAGCATCAAGTTCCGCAAGGCGCTCAACGAGTTCCTGGCTGAAGAGAAAGCGCTCGTGGTCGTCGACATCAGCTCGCGTGACGGCGGCACGATCCGGTTGAGCTCGGCCGGCTCCCGGGAGCCCGGCGAGAACGTCGGCGTTCCGACCATTGCGATGATGGCCGAGCACTACAACTGGGTACTGCGGCTGCTCGAAGACGATGTCGAAGTCGAGGTGGAGATAGACGTCAAGGCCAAGTTCTACGATGACGATCTCTTGGGCTACAACACGATAGCCGAGATCCCCGGCTCAGGCGTCGAGGAGGAGGTGGTGATGGTCGGTGGCCATCTCGACTCCTGGCACGCCGGAGCGGGATCGAACGACAACGCCGCCGGCTGCGCCGTCGCCATGGAAGCGGTGCGAATCCTCCAGGCCCTGGGCATCGAGCCGAAGCGCACGATTCGGATTGCGCTGTGGAGCGGCGAGGAGCAGGGACTCTGGGGCTCGATCGAATACGTCCGCGAGCACTTCGCCTCTCCGCCGAAGACCGACGACGAGACCGAGAAGAAGATGAGTCCCCTCCTGTGGAAGAAACAGTTTCCGCTCGAAATCAAGCCGGGCCACGAAAAGCTCTCCGCCTACTTCAACCTGGACAACGGCAGCGGCAGGATTCGCGGCGTCTACACTCAGGAGAACGCGGCCGCCTCGCCGATCTTCGAGGCCTGGCTCAGGCCCTTCCACGATCTGGGCGCCGACACGGTCACCAACCGCAACACCGGCGGCACCGACCACTTGCCGTTCGATGCGGTCGGCCTACCCGGCTTCCAATTCATCCAGGACGGCCTCGACTACCGGTCACAGACTCACCACACGAATCTCGACACCTACGATCACTCCCGGGCCGAGGATCTCAAGCAGGCCTCGGTGGTGATGGCCTCCTTCCTCTACCACGCGGCCCAGCGCGACGAGCGCTTTCCCAGGGAGCCGATGCCGCAACCTCCGGTCGAAGACGCAGAGGATGACGAAGAAGAGGACGACCGGATTCAGAACGGCCGACACGGCGGTCGGCCACTGTAGCCCTCGATGACTCACTTGACGTAGAACGCCACGGCACCGGTGACTAGTGTCCCGTGCGGTAAGTTCGTTGCCACACCGAGAGCGGTGAAGCGTGCG
>JBHHWO010000011.1:0-53926 GCA_046756565.1 Thermoanaerobaculia bacterium
GCGTACCGTAAGACCTTGTCGCGCGACCATCTGGACTTCTGCCACGGGCTGCTAGTCCCGTCGCTCACGCTTGGCGCGTTGGACCGACCTGTAGAGCTTGCCGAGACGTCGGGCGTGCTCGCGGCGCCGACGCTCGTCCTTGCGTCGCTCGAATGCCTCCGTCTCGGCGGAGAGTTTGTGCACGCTCTCCAGGCGAGCCCTGTCGAGCTCTCCGCGGTCGATCGCAGCCTGCACGGCGCAGCCGGGCTCACCCGCGTGCGAGCAATCGGAGAAGCGCCAGCCAGTGGCCAGGGCCTCGATGTCATCGAATACCGACGCCCAAAGAATGTGCCAGGCCGAAGTATCGAGCGTCCCGAGAGCCTGATCCCGCGACCTCCTTCACTCGGAGGAAGGCGTCCGGCTGTCACCTTGCGAAGCAGAAGACGCCACCGTCTGATCCACAACTCTTGACAATTACTCGCGGCGCTTCGTCAGTAGGCGCCGAAGCGCTCGTCGAGAAGGCCGGTCAGTGCCGAGATCGAGTCGGACGTTTGCCGGTAACGCAATCTGAACACCGGAACGGTCTCTACCACCGCCAGGACTCTCGTAAAGAGCTCTCTGCGCAGTCCGCGATCCGTTGTATCGAGGCAAACCGCGTGCGGCAGAAGGTCCGTAAGAGCTGCTTTCGGCGACAGCCTTTCGAGACTCGCTGGATCGGGCCCTTTCGTCTCGAGCAAGACGATCGCGCGTAGGCGCGCAATGGTGCCAGCCGCTGGCCGACTGGCGGGCCGCATCGGCAGTTTCAGAACCTGGGGTACGCTCTGATCGGAGCGCATCGCGAGAGTGTCATCGGCAAACACCAGATCGCGGTCGCGCGACCAGGCGCGGGCCATGGTCGACTTGCCCGCTCCCGACCGTCCACACAGGCCGACGACACCGGTCGCCTGGGCAACCGCACTGGCGTGGACTGGCTGCCAGCCTCGGGTCTGCAGAACCAGGGGCCGGACGACTCGATCGAAGGCGGCCCTGGCCCTCGAAATCGGCAGGCCTCGGGCCAAGTGGGCCTCGACAATCCTCGAGCGGCTCGAAAAGCAATAGACACCGACCCCGGCCACCTCGATGCGGCCACCCTCGAGGCTCCCGCAACCCCAGGCGCAAGGGCGACCCCGGCCATCGGTCCAACTCTCATGCCGAACGACCTCGGGCGGGCTCGCGGTGCGAACGATCGACAGTTCGAGATCGAAACTCCGAGGTTCGACCATGCCGTCTCTATACTAGGCCACGAGGACACGACTCGAATGGAGGGAGACTGGGTCGCGGTATTCGACAGGCGGGGGACTCGGGTACACGATCGCGCTCCGGCGGGCTCACAACTGCGCCTGCTCGAAGATCGCGACTCCGAAACGCGGCAGGCGACCCGCGGTAAGACGACCGTGCACGTGGCCGGCAGGCTCGACGCACCGGCCGCTTCGCCCGGCTCGCCGGCGGCGGACATGATTCTGGATCTCTACCGCAGCCGCGGTCGATCCGGGCTCAGCCGACTCCGCGGGCGCTTTGCCGGCCTGATCCTGGACGGCGAGTCCGGCCGCCTACTCGCGCTGCGCGACCCCATGGGCCAACACCCGTTGTTCTATTCGAAGGTTGGCGAGAAGGTCTTCTTCTCGCCGTCACCGGATCGGCTCGCGGGGCTGACTGGAGTATCGCCGGCGATCGACCGGGTGACGCTCGCCGAGCACATCCTGCATCGCTGGCCGCAGAGAGAGCGAACCTATCTCGAGTCGGTCTCGAGAGTGCCGCCCGGTCACGTCTTGAGCCTGGGCCCGGGCGACGACTCGCTCCACCGCTACTGGGATCCGGCGCCCGAGGGGGATTCGGACGGCGGTTCGGTCGAAGGTGCGGGGACCGGCGGCGAGTCGGCTTTCGGTCGGCTCTTCGACCGAGCGATCCGCAGGCAGTTGGGCTCGGAGCGCACAGGCATCTTCCTCAGCGGCGGGCTCGACTCGGTCTCCATCGCCAGCCGGTTACCCGAGTTGGCCGAAGCCCACGCAGGCCCCGCTCCGACAGCGCTCTCTCTCGCGATGCAGCATCCGGACTGCGACGAGCTCACCGCGCAGGTCGGGGTCGCCGAGAGGCTCGGTTTCGATCATGAAGTGCGACCGGTGTCGGCCGAGCCCGGGTCGGTGGGGCCGCTCGGCCGTGCGGCCACGCTGGCCTCCGGGTGGCCGTTCCCGCTGCTGAACGTCTGGAATGGCGAGTTCGACCGTCTGGCTCGAGCCGGTCGAGCCCGAGGCTGCGATGTCGTGCTGACCGGTAGCGGCGGTGACGATTGGCTCGGCGTTACGCCGTATCTCGCGGCAGATCTCTGGCGGGCAGGCCGACTCCCTTCGTTGCTGCGGCTGATCGGCACTTTGAGGAATTCCTACTGCATGTCCGCGCCTGCGGCCGTCAAGATGATCACCTGGACGTTCGGTCTCAGGGCACTGGCCAGGGACTACGGACACCGACTTCTGGGCCGGTTTACCCCGAGTACCTTGCGGCTGGCTCGGCGTCGCCGGATCTCACGGGCGATGCCCACGTGGCTGGCGCCCGATCCCGATCTCCGGCGGCTTCTTGTAGAGCGAGCCGATCTTGCCGAGCCGCTGGGCGTCTCGAGCCTCTATGTCCGCGAGATGCGCCGAGGGCTGGATCATGCCCTGCTGTCACTCGAATTCGAGGAGTCCTTCGAGCTCGGTCGCCGAATCGGAATTCGGCTCGCGCATCCGTTCTTCGACCCGGACCTGGTCGCCTTCCTGTACCGGATTCCTCCGGAGCAGCTTGTCGGTGACGGAGGACCGGACCGGCGCCTGATTCGCGATCTCACCTCCGAAGCCTTTCCCGAGCTCGGCTTCGGGAGTCTCAAGAAGTCGGACGCCCGCGGCTTCTTTCGGCTGGCGGCCGCAAGGGAAGGTATCGAGCTGTGGCGTGCTCTGGGCGGCCCCACGGAGCTGGCAAGGCTGGGTATAGTAGACGCGCGCGGAGTCGAGGCGGAAATCGCGACACTGATGAAGCAAGAGAGGTCGCCAGGCATATTCCGACTCTGGGACTTCATCAACACCGAGGCCTGGCTTCGCGGCCGTTGCGCCTGATCATGGCCAGACCGGAACCGCCCAAACCCTCCGCCGACCCGGTCCCTAAGGCGAGGCGGCCGTGGCGACCCCCGGTTCTCACTTCCTTCGGAAAGCTGACCGACATCGTCCGCGGTGGCGGCGGCAAGCTCAGCACCAGCGTGGACGGCGACGGCCGGAAACCGCCCGGCTCCGGCTAGCCGGCGCTTCACGCCGCTCCTGCCAATCACGGATCGACCTCGATCTGGAGCTATTTTGCCGGAGCCGTCGGGTCGAGCTGGCGCTCGAGGCAGATCCGCCCGGCCGGCGCAAAGCCGCTTCGCTCAAAGAAGGCCAGCAGATTGAAGTCGTTCCAGGGCACTTCGGTACGCACGCGCTGGATGCGGAGAGCGGCAAGATTGAGCAGCAGCTGGCGCATGAGGGCGCCACCGACTCGCCGACCCCGGTATTCGGGCAAGACGCCAATGGCGTCGATCGATGCGGAGGGCTCGGTCAGTCCGTACTCGCCATAGAACAGAGTGGCAAGGACGAAGCCGACCGTGCGAGCGTCAAGCTCCGCGGCGAGCGACGCCTGAAAGTCCGCCTTCTGAACCGCGCGCTCGACCATCCGCTCGAAGTAGAGGGGCCGCCGCCGCCCCGATGCGGCGGCGTCGATCTCGATCAGGGCGTCGAGGTCGGAGAGCTCGAGCGAGCGCACGAGAACCGCGTCGGTCGCGAGGACGCCGGGTTGGTCAGAAGAGAGGTCTGTCATGGCGTCTCCTAGTTGGCCGCCGCTTGCGCGCGGCACTCGAGCACGCGATGACGAAATCCGCCCCACAGGGCGGCGCCCAGCGCGCCGGCGTAGATCGAGTCGGGATGCGTGTGGATGGTCATAGGCAAGCCGTCCGACTCTGCCGACTCGCGCATGGCTTTGGCGAGACCGGCGTCTGCCGCCAGCCCGCCCGTTATCAGAACGTGTGCTTCGGCCGCGCCGATCGAGCGCAGCAGCTTGACGTAGCGTCCTGCCATCGACTGGTGGATCCCCTTCAGGATGTCCGCGGTCGCGATCCCGCGGCTGACCATGTTGATGACGTCGGTCTCGGCCAGCACCGCGCAGATGCTCGAGACCTGCTCGGGCGCGCGGGCGCTGCACGACAGGTCGCCGACCTCCTCGAGCGAGACGCCGAGGTAGCGTGCGACGTTCTCCAGGAACTGACCCGAGCCCGAGGCGCATTGGCTGGTCATCCGGTAGCCGAGGACCTTGCTGCGTGCGTCGATGAGCATCGCGCGCGCGTGCAGGGCGCCGACGTCGAGTACCGCTCGCGTGCGCGGCTCGAGAAACACGGCGCCCCGCGCGTGTGTGGTCATGCCGTAGAAGTGGCCGCGCCGAAAATCGACCAGCTCCCCTTCGCCGGTGCTCGCGGCATAGGCGACTTGATCGGGCGAGATCCCGGCCTCCGAGAGCGCCAGGGGATAAGCCTCGTGAATTACCTTGCGCAGATCTCGCCGCCGGATGCGGTCGGTACGCAGCGCCAGGACCTTCTCGCCTTCTCCTTCGGGCATCGTCAGGACCGCCGTCTTTACCGCGCTCGAGCCCACGTCCACACCGACTGCGAACAGATCGCCGTTGCCGCTCATGCCGCCTTCCTCGCGGCGCCCAGGGCGAACCAGGCCGCACCCAGTGCTCCGGTGTAAATCGAGTCCGGCGAGATGTTGACCGTCCGCTCGCCGTAGTTTTCGGCCACCAGTTGCTCGAGCGCGGCCACGGCGGCCGGGTTACGGGCGACCCCGCCGGTAAAGGTGAACTCGTCCTCGACGCCGCCTGAGCGCGCCAAAAGCGACATCGCCCGCAGCACGATCGCCCGGTGGAGGCCGGCCAGGATGTCCTCGCGCTTCTGACCGAGTGACAGCCGCTCGCGCAGCTCGGCGCCAGCGAACACCGTGCAGGTACTGTTGATCTTCACATGACAGGTGGACTGCTGCGCCAGCGGTCCCAGCTCGTGGACTCCCAGGCTCATCTCGTCGGCGATGTAGCCGAGATAGCGGCCGCAGCCGGCCGCGCAGCGGTCGTTCATCTGGAAGCTGGTGACGATGCCGTTCTCGTCGACCTGGATCGCCTTGGTGTCCTGCCCACCGATGTCCAAGACCGTGCGCGTCGCCGGGAACATGACGTGGGCGCCCAGCCCATGGCACAGGATCTCACTGCGGATCTGCTCCTTCGGAAAGGGCAGGCGCTGGCGACCGTAGCCGGTGCCCACCGAGGAGGCCTCTTCGAGACGGATCGCCCGCGCCGTCTCGACAGCCTGCGACAAGGCGTCCGCGCCATCGCTCCGGCGCGAGCGCGAGGCAGCGAGGGCGGAATCGAGCGCTCTTCCGACCAGTTTCTCCACCGGTGTCTCCGAGGTCGAGTTCTCGACCGGCAGGATGGCCCGGTCGAACAGCCCGGAGAGCGTCTCGAAGTCGATCCTGTCGGGCTGGGCGCAGCCTTCCGCCAGGGCCATGTAATCGGCGCCCGCCAGATCGCGGAAGAAGTCACTCTTGCGTACGGCGAGCGCGCCGTAGTGCCTCTCGGCCCGCTGGTCCATTTCGTCGACGATCCGGTCGACGATCTCTTCCAGCTCGTGCCGAATCTCTCGATGCCGCTCGGTATCGGTCGAGCGCTTGAGCTCGTCGCGCAGCCGCCCGAGCTGGTCGCGGTACTGTTCGCGCCGGAAAGTGCGCTCGAGCAGTGGCACGAAGCTCTTCGCCGCCCCCTCGAGCGTGGGATCGGTGGCCAGGGCGTCGCGGACGAGGTTGAACCGGGCGGTGACCAAGGCCTCCTGCCGCGCGACCCGGGAGGCCACCTCGTAGTTGCTGCGGCTGTTGGTGATGCCGCGACCCACCACAGCGCGTCGCTCGTCGAGCAGCACGGCCTTGGTGGTGGTCGACCCGAGGTCGACACCGACGTAAATCTTCACGCGGCGGTCCCTCGCTTCTGTTCGAGCATCTGCAGGTAGCTTTCGATCCGGTTCTTGATGTTGGCTGCCGAGAAGTAGCGCGGGTCGACGAGGTCGCTCTCGATGAACCCTCCGGGGACGCCGGTGCGCTCTTCGAGCTGGCGCAGCATCAGCAGCTGCCCGACGCTGAACGAGTTGCAGCTCTTGACGCTGTTGATCATGAACCCGTCGGCTCGGTACTCGCGGATATAGTCGGCGATCAGATCGACGCGCGAGGGAAGGCCCAGATTGGTGTAGCAGCCCATGCAGTACTCGGCCAGCGTCGCGAGCGGCCGCTCCGGATCGTGGCGGAAGCCGCGATCGTAGAGTCCTCCCACCTTGGTGTAGCTCGACGCCACCACCACCGCGCCCTCGTCGGAGAACATCCGCCAGAAGTCACGGAAGCTGGTCCAGTTGGGCGGTCCTTCCATCACCAGCCGGTACCGCTCCTCCTCGAGCTCGCCGTGCGGGGTGATCGGACCGCGCCCCTCGGCCAGCCGGTCTTCGATCTCCGCGCGCAGGGTGCGGTAGTACTCGACGCCCGCTTCGGTTCCACGGAAAGCGGTGAAGATCGGCCCGATGTAGTAGACGCCGCCGAAGTAAGCGTCGATCGGCGAGGGGACGTTCTTGGCGCTTTCGAGCACCCAGACCAGATCGTCCTCCGCCCGCGCCGAAAGCGCGAGCTGTTCACGAAGCCGCTCCTCGTCGAAGCTCTGCCCGGTCACCTGCTCGAGCTTGGGGATGACCTCGGTCTCGAGCTGCTCGACGACATAGTCGCGATGATGGTCGTGAATCCGGCCGTCCGCCTGATACGGGACGTGGAGCATCGCCACCGGGCAGTCGTACTCCTGCCGCAGCAGCTCGAACCACTTCATGAAAGTGAAGCAACCGGTGTACGACAGGAGCAGGAGATCCGGCTCGGGCAGCGGAGCGCCGGTGGGGCCGACGTTGCCCTTCTTCAACATGCCAATGTCGCACTTGACGTAAGTGCACACGTCTTCGCTGTGTCCCTGTTTCTCCGCCTCCGAGATATAGCCTCCAGAGAGCTTGCGCATGCCCGACTGCAGGGCGTTGATCTCGGGAAGCACCGGCAGCACGTCGAACGCCCTCATCAGCTCGGTCAGGTTTCCGGGCACGAAGGTGTAGACCACCTTGCGCCCATCCCGCTCGGCATTCGCCAAGTTCCTGTAATGCCCTCCGATCATCTCCTTCTGGAGCAGCATGGAGCGCTCTTTGGGGATCTGCGCCGGGCGTTCGGATTGATCTTGGCTCATACGTCGCTCCATAGGCGGATCGAGTCCGAAAAGGTCCCCGCCTGCTCCCGGATCACCGCGAACTGACCCGTGTTTTCGGAGTACTTGAACTGTGTGTGGGGAATGCTCGCGGCGGCGAGAGCGTCGACCAGCATCGGTTGCTCGAGGAGCGCTGGATCGCAGAAGCTCGGGGCGCAGAAGATGACGCCCTCGGCGTGGTTGCGCTTGACCGAATCCACCAGCCAGCCGCCACGCCGCCCCTCAGGCTGGTAGACCGAAGCGGTCTCGCAGCTCGACTCGAGATAGGCGTTGGCGAGCCGGCCTAGAGGATCGCCGTCCTCGGGAACGTCTTCGGTGAGCCATCGTAGACCCAGGAGCAGATCGTCGTCGACGATCGAGCATCCCGCCCGCTCGAGTGTCAGCAAGAGGCCGAGCGGTGGCTGTTCGCAGAAGGTGCCCACCACCACGACTCGGCTCAGATCCTGCTCGCGCCGGTCCGGCTCCTCGGCCGCGAGCTCACGGTACCGGCGTACGAGCGGCGTGTGCTCCTCGGGCGGCAAGACGTTCCCGGCCCGCACCACGAGATAGAGCTCCGAGGCGGGATAGACCCAGGGCTCGCGGCTGCGGGCCTCGTAGAGCTCGCGGATCTCGCGCCGGTTCTGGTTGTAGACCGCGATGCTCCGTCGAAGGTCCTCTTCGCTCGCCACGCGCCCGGCCAGCGCTCCGAGCTCGCTCGCGAGCTCGTTGAGCTCTCGGCGCCAGAAGGCGCCGCCGACCTCGGGCGAGAAGTTCTGGGGCACGTCGACATAGCGCACGTAGCGTTCCGGGAACAGCAGCCGCCACATCCCTGACAGGTTGCGGATCACGTCGCAGATCGAAGGAAACAACATTCCGTCGAGAACGTCGAGACGTCCCGTCAGTGCCAGCTCGACGGTGCTCCTGGGAATGTGGCAGATGTAGCTCTGAAAATAGGCGTCGCCCCGAATGATCTCGAGCCGGTCGCCAGCACCCAGGACCCCCACGGGCAGCATGCCCGCGGCGTGGATCAACTCGCGAGGCACGTAGATCGGCATGTGCCCAACGGCCTTGCGGCCGGAGCCCTCCGCCTTCCAGCCGCGCACCGCGCCGAGGTCCACGTCCTCGGCCAGGCCGCGGACCCTTTCGAGCAGGCCTGCAAGCTCCGGATTCACGCTCTCAGGTCCCGCTCTCCCAGCGCGGCGGCCGTTTCTCGAGAAAGGCCCGAATGCCCTCGACCGCGTCGGGCTCGACCATGAGCTCGTCGATGTATTGGCGCTCGAGCTGGGGCAGATCCTCCTCGACGGCCCGCCGCAGTGTGCGCCGGGTGGCTCGCACCGCCTGGGCCAAGGCCGCCGGCGATCGATCCAGAAACTCGTCGGCTAGCCAGGCAGCGAGCGCCTCGTCGAGCGTGCCGTCCGCCGTCGTGCGAGCGACCAGCCCCAGCTCGGCGGCTTTCGTGCCGCTCCAGGTCGAGCCGGTCAGGATCAGCTCGGCCGCCGGACCGGCGCCGATCCGAGCCGGCAGGAGGGCCGAGGCCGCGGGCGGAAAGACGGCGAGCTTGATCTCCGGCTGGCCCAGCCTCGCGCCCTCCTCGGCGAGTAGCAGGTCGCAGGCGAGAACGAGCTCGAGCCCTCCACCGAGGCAGCTGCCGCGAATCGCCGCGATCGTGGGAGCCGGAAGCTCGAGAAGGCGGCCCAGAAGGGCATGCAGCTCGCTCAGGACCTTGTCGATCTCTCCCGGCAGATGCTCTTCGACGCTCGCCCCGTAGCTGAAGTTCGGACCCTCGGCCTCGAGGACGATCGCGACCAGGTTCTTGCGACCCACGAGCGCGTCACAGGCCCGGTTCAGGTCGGCGATCATCGCCCGGTCGAGGATGTTGGCCTTGGGTGCGGCCAACCTCAGCCGCGCCACGCGCCCCTCGGCCTCGAAGGCGAGGTTGGCTCGCTCGCCGCTCACGCTCCGACGCCTTTCGCTTCGGCTACCCACGGGGCCACCTCGCGAATCAGTTCCTCGCTCCAGCGCGCGCCCTCGGCCAGGCGCTGGCGAACGCGCACGAAGTCCACCTCGCGCGCTTCGTGTGTCCCATAGTGAAACGCCCGAAATCCGGCGTTCGCCTCGGTCATCATGTTGAGGGCCAGCCAGGCGCGGTTCGTCTCCCGGTTGCGGTTCCAGTGCTCGAGCTTGTGCTTGCGCAGGCTCTCGACGGTCTTGGTGAGGCAGTCGGGCATGGTGTAAACGAGGTCGGTCGTGAGCTCGTCGACTGCTTCGTCGAGGAGACTCAGGTCGATCGAGCCCGAGCGCAGGATCGCCTTCCCCTTCTTCCGGTCCTCTCCGCTCTTCCACTCCCCCAGAACCAGGCGGCCCCAGTCGTCGAGCTGACGGTCGGTGACCACAAGGGGATTGGCCGTCCATTCGCCGTCGACTTTCAGTGCCGGAACGATCCTGGTCAGTCCTCCCAGAATGTAGAAGCGGTGCGCGCTCCACGGCCGGCACAACGTCCCAGAGGTCATCGCGTTCTCCATTCCTACGAAGAGGGGCAGGAAATCGGTGCTGCCCCCGTCGGGGGCTGAGCCGTGCTTCGGGCCGGCCTGGCTGAACACCGCCAGATCGCTGGCGACGGAAAAGTCGCACGCCATCCCGATCTCCTGCCCGCCGCCCACTCGCATGCCGTTGGCGCGGCAGATGACCGGCTTGTCGCAGTGGAGGATCGCCGACACCATATCGTTGAAGAGACGCATGTATTGGCGGTACTCGCCGGGCGCGCCAGCGTAAACCTCGGCGTACTCGCGGGTATTACCGCCGCTGCAGAACGCGCGGTCGCCGGCGCCGGTGAAGACCACCGCTACGGCGGCTCGATCGTTGGACGCCCGCCGGAAAGCCAGAATGACCTCCTTGACGGTTTCGGTGGTGTAGCTATTGAGCTCGCTGGGATTGTTGAGCGTTATCCAGACGTTGTGCAGCCCGTCGATGGGATCGCCCTGGCGATCCTGCGCCGGCCGCTGCTGGTACAGGATCTCGCTCGGTTCGAACGTGTCGGTCAAATCGTGATTCTTCACAGAGACCCCCTTCAAGATACGCGTAGTGAAGGCACCAGGATGGCACGACCGGAGAGGCGGTGCTCCGCCACCGCTTGCAGGACCTCGGGCGCGCGATCGAGAGGATGCATCTCGACGTAGGGCTCGAGTGCTACCTTCCCGCCGAGGACGAGCTCTAGCGCCTCGGGGTAGCGCTCCGGCGAGCTGCCCCAGTTACCCTGAGCGACCGCGTCGAAAGCCATGAGGTTCGAGAGCCGGAGTTCCAGCTTCTCCGGAGTGAAGCCCACCACCGCCAGGTGCGCGCCGGGATCGAGCAGAGCCCAGGCGGTGCGCTGCCCGGCGGCGGTGCCGCTGGTCTCGAAGATCTTCCGGCCGACGCCGGTACACCCCGCCTGGCGCGTGAAATCTCGGACCGCCGTCTTGAGGGCCCGCCCGTCGAGCTTCGTGGCGTCGAGCGCGAGCTCCGCTCCGTGACGCGAAGCCAGCTCCAAGCGCGAGCGATCGATGTCGATCGCCACTGCCGCTGCGCCCACCGCGGCGGCGATCTGGACGCCGAAGCCCCCGACGCCGCCGACGCCGACGAAGACAGCCACATCGCCGCTCGACAGTCCGGCGCGCCGGATCGCCTCGAGTGGGGTCGTGACCGCGTCCGCCACCACCGACAGGACCGGCAGCGACAGTCCGGCCGGAAGGTTCTCCGGCACGGCGCAGAGTCCGTAGCTGGGTACGGTCACGTGGGTGGCGAAGCCGCCGTGCCCGTGATTGCCCGGCATGAACTGTTCTCGGCAGATGGTCGGCCGGCCGGCCGCGCACGCGTCGCAGCCACCGCAGGGCACGACCGCCGGCACGATCACCGAACGGTCCATCCATTCCGAGGCTTCGTTCCCCGCCGCCACCACCCGCCCCGAGATCTCGTGGCCGAGCACCAGCGGCAGCGGATGGCGGGTCGGAACGCCGTCTACGGCGAAGGAAACGTCGGTGTGGCAGACGCCGCAACCCGCAACTTCCACGACCACCTGCAGCGACTCGGGCTCCGGTGGCGGCATCTCCCAGCGCTCGAGCGGTCGGCCCGATTCGATCAGTCGGAAACCGTAGGGGTCAGAGGAGTTTTTTTTCGTCGACACGCAACCTCCCGTGCAGTGCGACCGTCGAGGTTCTCCGGAAAGACGTCGCGACGCTGCCTCAAGACCCTAGCCGAGAGCAGCGACCCGGCGAACACCCCATGGGATAGCGCTCTACCCACCCCAGCCACCTGTTTGGGCGGCTCGTGCAGGCGCTGCCGCCTCCTCCATCCTGCGCCTAACGCGCCCCACTGCGGGCCGGCGCGCTCCTCTCCCGCTCGGAGCGTCCCGGAGCCGGAGTCGCGGGCGGTCACGTCCGGTAGATCTCCATGAGATCCTCGCCGATCGCGATCTCGCCCTGGAACTTCTTCTCGCACTCGGCGACCAGGTCGGTCTCATCGCAAGCCGGATAGAGATGGGTCAGCACGACCTTCGAGACACCGGCTTCGACGGCGACCCTCCCCGCCTGGGCCGCGGTCATGTGTACTTCGGTTCCCTCTTCCCCCGCGGCGACCGCCGCCTCGATCACCAGAAGATCCGCGCCGCGGGCGATCTCGACTATCGCCGGGCACAGGCGCGTGTCGCCCGAAAAGACGATCGCCCGCCCTTCGGCCTCCATCCGGTAGGCGTTGGCCGGGATACCGCAGTGATCGACCGGCATCGAGATCAACTCGAAGCCGGGCCAGAGGAGTCGTCCTTCGTCCACTTCGTCGAGCTCGAGCCAATCGCCGCTCGGTCGAATCCAGGGCCAGGGAACCGAGAGCTGTTCCAGGAACTTACCGAAGCCGGGCGGACCGACGACGTGCAGCGTCTCCTGGCGCTCGAAACCCGGCGTGTGGTTGAGGGCGAAGAGAAGCGGCCCGAGGTCGGCGGTGTGGTCGGTGTGCGTGTGCGTGTAGAGCGCGTGTGTCAGCCGGCGGTAGTCGAGTCCCGCTTCGGCCAGCCTGCCCAGGGTGCCGCTACCGCTGTCGATCAGGACCAGCTGCTCAGGGGTCTCGACCACATAGCCCGCCGGACCGCGCCGCCGCCGCGGCACGCAAGTTCCCGTCCCGAGAGCCACGACCCGAAGGCTCAAAGCGCTCCCTCCCGAGCGCGCGCGAGGTCGTCCGGCGTGCCGACGTCGATGAATCGTCCCTGGGGAAGCGGACAGGCGCCGATCGTCAAACCCTCCTCCAGCGCGGCGTCGAGAACCTGGCTGATCTGAAGCTCGGGCAGCACGCTGCCGGCCGGAGGCTCGCCTCCGGTCCGCCCGAGGAAGGCGCTCAGGAACTCCGTGAAGGCATCACCCCAGGTGGCGAGAATCCACGTGTACTCGAGCACGCACGGCCCGGGTTTGATCCGGAAGCCGGTTACCCGGTCGCCGTCGAGCTGCACCATGTCGGTCTTGTCAGGGCGCTCACTGGGAAAGAGAGCCAAGACCACGTCGGTGGTGAGACGCTCCCGGGCCGCGAGAAGCTCCAGGACCGCATCGCGCGGGGAGAACACCACGTCGGGGAAGCCCAGCATCACCTGCGCACCGAGGACGAAGCGCCGGGCTCGGTTCAGGGTCTCAGGAATCGAGCGCGTGGGCTCGGTCACGATGTAAGCGAGGCGCGGCATCGCGTCTCCCCGGTCTCCGAGTCCCTCAGGAACGTCCCACTTCCCAGTCCGCAGCACCACATAGGCGGTCTCTATGCGGGCGGCGCCAAGAGCGTCGAGCAGGGTCGTAGCTACCGGCCGACGTTCCAGCGGTCCACCGGCCTCTCCCGTCCCCTCCGAAGCCGCGACCGGCGCAAGCTCCTTGCTACCCGTCAGACCGAGCCGAGTGCCGAGCCCGGCCGCCGGAATCAGACCCACCAGTCGCTTCACGAAAAGACAGCCTAGCAGGAGTGCCAGCCGGGCCTGTCTTCCCACGGAGTAGGTGTGACGTAGGTCGCGGTGGCAGTGAAGGGGTCCCCGTAGGGTCTACCCAGTGGTCGCACGCTTCGCAGCCCTGGTAGGCCTGTTACTCGGCGCCGTCGGCGGCGCGGGTGGCCAGACGTTGGTGGACCAATGGGATCGCCATCTGGTATCCCTGAGCAACGCCACACACTCGGGCAATCCCTTCGAGCTCGAGGTCGGCGCGACGTTCACCCACACAGCGAGCGGTACCCAGATTGTCCTCCCCGGCTACTACGCCGGCAGCGACACCTGGAAGATCGGCTTCATGCCTACCAAAACCGGAGAATGGACGTGGGCGACTTCGTCGAGCGACCCGGACCTCGACAATAAGACCGGCTCGCTCAACAGCGTGGCCTCCACGCGGCGCGGCCTGCTCGCCTCGGACGGCAAGAAATGGCGCTACTCGGACGGCGGCTACATCGTACCGATCGGCGTCTTCACTCAGCTCATGCACGGAGCCGGATCGACGACCGAGGTGGAAGACTTCGCCGACTTCCTCCAGGCCAACAACATCCATCTGGTGAACTTCCGTCTGTGTGAAGACGACGTCTGTTTCGACAGCGTCGCCTCCAAGACCATGGATCTCGTCTTGTGGGATCGGCTCGAGGAGCGCCTGGGGATCCTCGCCGAGCGAGGCATCGGTGTCGATGTGATGCTCTACACGGACGACGGCGGCAAACCCACATATGCAGGGCAGTCGGACACCGAAGCGTTCCTTGTCCGTTACGCGGTCGCCCGTCTCGCCGGCTTTCCGGTCGTCCTCTTCAACAGCGGCATCGACATCTGGGAGTACAGAGGCTCGGCCGCCACCTGGCACGACTGGTACGGCAACCTGGTCAACTCGCTCGATCCCTACGGCCACCCGGTCTCGAGCCGAGGGCAGAGCGGAGACGACACGTCGTTCATGAGCGCGAGCGTGAGGACCTACAACAGCGTCGGCGATAGGAACTCGAAGTTCAGCCGCCTGCTCGCGGCGCACAGCGCCGCGGCCAGAGCCACCGCCAACAATGACAACTTCGGTGAAGACCGAACCGGCATCAACGGCCATACGCCGGGCGACATCCGGCGGACCGCCTGGAAGGCCTTGCTCGCCGGGGGCGTCGGGTTCCACGTGCGCCACAACGTCACCAACGATTGCGTCAGCGGACCCGCGAACTGTGACAACCCGTTCACGGTTGCCGACATCGGGACCCAGCTCGACTCGGAGCAGTGGCTCAGGCTCGTCCAGCTGTTCACAGACCAGAAGCTCGCCGGCGTCTTCGGCTCGCTGTTTCCAGAAAGCTCTCTGGTCGGAAACGGCTATGCGATCTCGGACCCGGCGCGTACTACGATCGTGTATCTCTATCTGGGCGTCAACGACACCTGGGACAGTGGATCGGTCGCTCCCCTCCAAGTCAAGCTGACCGGCCTTCTCGGCGACTACGACGCGACCTGGTTCGATCCCCGCACGGGACTCGAGACCCCGGTCGGGGTCCTCGCGGGCGGTACCGACTACGACCTCACGCCGGCGAGCACCGACGACTGGATCCTCTTTCTGCGCGACGAGGACGCCGCCAGTCGCACGCTCCAGATCACCCCCCCGACCGACGGCGCGGTCTCGAGCTCACCCCCGGGGATCGACTGCGGCTCGGACTGTGAAGAGGACTACATGTTCGGAGGTGAGGTCGTGCTTTCGGCCATCCCGGATTTCGGGTTCATGTTCGACGACTGGTCCGGTGATCCCGACTGCTGGGACGGAAGCGTGCTGATGGTCGTTGACACCACCTGCGCTGCCTTGTTCGCCCCGTGCCTGGTGCCATCGATCGTCGACCTACCGGCCCAGACCGTCGACGACACCCAGACCTTCGAGGCCTGCAACGAGCTTCGAGGAGGCACCGGCGGATTCGTGGTCGGGGTCTTGGGCGACGCGACGTTCGAGGCCGGCAACCTCATTCGGATCGACGACGGTTTCTCGGTCGCAGGGACGTTCCGAGCCCAGATTGGCGATCCGATCGCGCTCGGCGATCCACCTCCCGCAGCCCCGAGCCAACTGACGGCAACAGCCGGCGACGGACAGGTCACGCTCGATTGGCAGGACAACACGGAATCAGACCTCGCGGGCTATCGCGTCTATCGATCGACGACCTCGGGTGGCCCCTATTCGGACGTGTCCGGGTTGACAGGACTCAGCAGCTACCTCGACACAACGGTCACCAACGACACGACCTACTACTACCGGGTGACGGCCGAGGACGCCAACGCCAACCCGTCGCCGTTCTCGAACCAGGCCATGGCAACGCCCAGGTCGGGCCTCATCGGCCACTGGCGACTCGACGACGGGCTGGGCACGACCGCCTCGGACGAGACCGGCACCAGCGCCGGAGCCGTGGTCGGCGCTACCTGGGTCCCGGGAGTCCCCGGGTCCGGAGGCACGGCGCTCGACTTCGACGGCACCGCCGGTCACGTCGTACTCGCCAACACCGTGGCCTTGGAGATCACCGGGACCGAGATCACCCTGTCGGCCTGGATCTACCCCCACACCGGCGGCGTTTCCGTCGGGTCCCGGATTTTCTCGAAGAGGACCGAAGCCGGAGGCTCGGACGTCTACGCTCTCTACACCGAGAGCAACCGCATCCGCTTCCGTCTTGACGGCCAGGACATGATCTCCGACCACGTCTTCCCGAACGATGAGTGGCTGCACGTGGCCGCTGTCTACAACGGCGTCGACAAGCGGATCTACGTCAACGGGGTCCTCGACACCGCCACCCCGCAGGCGAAGAGCGACCCGATCGACGCCTCCGCACGAGCGGTCCATTTCGGTAAACGCGAAGCCGAGGACCGCTTTTTCGACGGAATCCTCGACGAGCTTCGCATCTACGATCGCGCGCTGAGCCCGGCCGAGATTGCCGCTCTCGCGGCCGGCCCCTAGAGTGCGCGGTGCTACGGTAGGCGCCGGTCAAGGCAGACGCGTCACACAAGCGCCCTCCTTGAAGCCAGGGCCATCAAGGCTCGGCAAGGACCGAGCGGCCGCCGAGGGCGGTCCTGAAGGCCCAGATGGCGAGCGCCGCCAGCAGCAAGAGGCAGAGCCACGGGCCCTGGCCCCACCAGACCGAAAAGTCCGGGTTGATCACGCCGCCGCTTCGATCCTCAGCTCGACGCCCTCGAGGCTCTCCAGCGGACCCGTCCAGGCGGCGCGCCGGTCGGCGTAGACCGGTGGGACCCAGGTGGGTGAAGTCGCGGTGAACTGCCGCATGTCGAGCTGGGCCGCCTCGAACAGGGTTTTCCAGTTGGGTTCCGGAGGCCAGTCGCTCTCGGCCGGCGCGGTGTCAGAGGCAGGCGTGGCCGGGGAGTCTTCGAGCTGTGGCGGCACCCGGATGAAATCGAGCAGGCGGCCCTTGGTGTCGAGCCGGATCGACGCCATGCCGCTCGACTCGTAGGGCGGCTCGCCCCAACTCACGGCCGAAGGAAAGTTGCGCAAGACGACGAGGTTCTTTGGGCTCTGGCGGTACCAAAAGCGCAGCAGCGCCGGGCGACCTTCGCGGACCGCCACCCAGGGCTCCTTTTCTCCCGCCCACTCGGTCTGGAGAAGACGTTGGAGATCTTGGTCGTAGCTTAGGCCCCAGGCCGAGTCCCCGGCCTCCTCCCGATCGACACCCAAGCGATCGAGAAGCTCGCCAGACTTATGGAGTAGAACGTCCGACGCCAGCTCCAGAGGCAGGTCCGCGGTCACCTGATAGCGCCCGGCGAGACCGATGAAGGCCACTGTCGGCAGAAGAAATCCCAGAAGCAGAGCCAGTGCGGTTTTCGGCGCCAGACTCCCCTCCTCGCCGGCCGCCGCCACCATCTCCGGCGACGGCGTCTCCCCCGCGGCCAGCGCCGCGGCCAGCGGGTCTCCTCCTGGCAACGCGGCGGACACTTCCAGAGCGGTCTTCGGTCGTCGGGCCGGCTCCTTGTCGAGGCAGCGCAGGATCACGCGCTCGACCGCCGCGTCCAGGCTGTCGACCAGCGACGACGGCGAGGTCGGGGCCGACTCCTGGTGGAGCCGCGAAAGCTCGGCCAGTGAATCGGCCTTGAAGGCCTTTTCGCCGGTGAACAGCTGATAGAGCACCAGGCCGAGGGCGTAGAGGTCGCTGCGCACCGTGACCTCGCGACCCCCGAGCTGCTCCGGGGCCATATAGGCCGGGGTGCCGGAGCGAACGTCTTCGGGCGACAGGTTCTTGACCAGACCGGCGAGTCCGAAGTCGGTCAGCCGCGCATTGCCGCGTCCGTCGATCATGACGTTGGCGGGCTTCAGGTCTCGATGGAGAACCCCCTGGTCGTGGGCCGCGGCGAGTCCGGCGCAGAGCTGGCGCGCGATCTGGACTTCGTTCAAGAAGCGATCGAGCCACTCCTCGTCCTGCTCCACCGACGACGGCAGGAACTTGAGCGCCACCGGTTGCCCTAGCTTCAGATCGTCGGCGCGATAGAGCTCACCCATACCGCCGCGGCCGAGAACGCCGACGATTCGGTAGCGCTCGGCCAGCAACGTGCCGGGGAGGAATCTGCTGCCGTCGATGGCCGGGGCCGAGGAGAGCTGGCTGGTCGACGAAGGCGGGCGGCCGGCGTCCTTACGAGCGAGGGCGGTCGCGACTTCGCTCGCGCCGTCGGCGTCGGCCCCCAGCTCGAACACCGGGCTCGCGCACGCCGGACAGAACCGTGCGCCGGCCGGAACGTCGGCCGAGCAGGAGGAGCATTTCATCGCTAGCTGGCGATTCTAGCCGCTGCCCGGCGACCTCCCTCGGGTCCGACCCGATCTCTAGGAATCCCGCTGTAACTGCACCATGCCCGCACCTGCCATCCTCCTAGGAGCCGGGCGACGCCGTTTCCCCGGTGAGCGCCTCCACCAGACCCTCGACCAACCGCTCGGCCTGAGAGCCATCGGGATCACGTAGCGGGTTGAACTCCGTGACCACGAGGGCTGCACACGTGCGAGCCGCAACGAAGATCCTCAGCGCGCTAAGAGCCGAGTCGAGATCGAGCCCGCCAGGATGATGTACGTCGGCGGCCGGAATGTCGGTGACGTCGACGTCGAAGTGCACGAGGATTGCGTCTGAGCGGCTCTCGAGACCAACGAGCGCTTCTTTGGCTGCCGCGGGCGGATCCGCTCGAACCCGGGAGAGCGGATACTTCGACATTTTCGAGCTCTTCAAGAGCTCGACCTCAGGAGGATCGATCCAGCCGGAGTCCGCGTCGTATCCGAAAAGGGCGATGTCCTGCTCGGAGAGCAGTGGCCGCCGAGGCCCAATGCCCGCCAGGTCGGGCTCGCCCAGGCCGAGAGCATGTGCCAGGACCATTCCGTCGAAGACCCCCGACGAGGTGGTCTCCGGTGTGTTGAGGTCGATGTCGGCATCGAAGTACATGAGGCCGAGGCGCGGATGGTGGCGAAGAAGACCGGCGATGACTCCCAGGCTCAGACTGCAGTCGCCCCCCAAGACCAGCGGAAGTCGATGGTCGGCCAGGGCCCGGTCGACGCGGTGCGCCACCTGCTCGGCAACCTCTATGACCGAGCCTAAGTTCTGGTGTCGGGAGTGCTCGGGGTCCGGACTGTAGGTGACCGGGCGAAGGTCGCCCAGGTCGACGACGTCCAGATCCCTCGCCCACAAGTGCCCGAGGAGGCCGGCTCCTCGCAATGCGCTCGGTCCTCCCTCTTGTCCGGTCTGGCGCGCCCCAGCGCTCGACGGCACGCCGATAAGTGCCAAACGTCGCATCGGCATCCAAGACGATACACGACCGGCGTGCCCAAATCGCGTCCAGACCGCCGAATCTAAGCAAAGTCAAAGGGCCGGGATTCCTCGCTTCGATAGTCATGAGTCTTCGTCTGGATCCGGCCGGGAGAGCTTTTCGGAGGAAGGAAGGAACCGCTGACGGCCTACGGTCACTCCTGCCCGAACTCGCCGGCCTTCAGCCGCCTGAAGTAGTCGCGAATGCTGTGCATCGCGCGGGGTCCGAAGACCAGCAGGATCGGGATGTTGGCCCAGAGCATGAGGCCGGTGCCGATGTTGGTGAAGTTGTTGAGCTCGGTGTCGGTACGGATGAAGCCCAGGGTCGCAATCACGATGAGCAAGCAGTAGATGAACTTGTAGGGCATCACTCCCCTCTCGCCGAAGAGAAAGACGATACCCTGCTCGCCGTAGTAGCTCCACGAGATCTGGGTCGAGAGCGCGAACAGCCACGAGGCGAGCAGCACCAGCCAAGTGCCCAGGCCGGGTCTCACGCGATCGAAGGCGTAGGTAGTCAACGCACCGCCCACATAGTCGGCGTAGACGCCGTTGTGCTGTCTCTCGATCGCTGGAGCAATCGCGCTCCGGATCGAAGCCCAGTCGACCACGAGGGCGTCGTTTCCCGCGGGACCGCCCTCGGCACCGCGGACGATCCCCTGCAGCCGCGCGAGAGCGGACCCGGACACCGCGCCAGGTGAGCCCCGGAAGACTCGGACCACGACGAAAACGCCGTCGTTCACCGCCCACTCGCCACTGACGCCCGCCGACTCGAAGGTCTTTGCGGGGAGAATCGTCGATCCCCCGACGTCCCGCCCCCTTTCTCTGGCCAAACCGCCGATGGCGCCGTCGAGGGACCACAACGCGGTGCCCTCATCATCAACGCCAACCTGGACGAACCGCGGCGTGGAATCCCCGAAGGGCGCCTCGTAGCTCCGATCCCACGCGCCGCTGGCCAGGATCACGAGAGCCGTTAGCGTGCACACGACGATCGTGTCGATGAAAGGCTCTAAGCCGGCGACCACTGCTTCGCGGACCGGCTCGCGCGTTTTTGCGGCCGAGTGGGCAATCGGCGACGAGCCCTGCCCGGACTCGGATGAAAACAGCGCTCGCTGCATGCCCCAGCTGAAGGCCAGGCCGACTGTGGCACCGACAAAGGCGCCTTTCGTCTCCGCGGGGGCGAAGGCGTGGGTGAATATCAGGCCGAACATCCTCGGGACGTCCACGATCTGAACGGCCAGCACGTAGAGCGTGGCGACGAGGTAGACGGCGACCATGATCGGCACCAGGCGGCCGGCCACGGCGCCGATCCGCTTGACGCCTCCGATGATCACAAGGGCGACCATCGCAGCGAGGACGACGCCGACGGCGAGCTGCGGGAGTCCCGTGGCGTCCTCCGTCACCGCGGCCACGTTCCATGCCTGAAACATGTTGCCACCCGTGATCGCGGCGATCAGCAAGGTCACGACGAAGACGCCACCGAGGGCCTTCCCCACCGGAGCGAGACCCAGCTTCGCAAAGCCCCTGCTCGCCACGAACATCGGCCCGCCGTGCGGATTCTCTGGGTCGTCGGTGTTGCGGTGCAGCATCGCGAGGTGAACCTCGGTCGTCTTGAGAGCCATCCCCACGAAGCCGACGATCCACATGTAGAAGACGGCTCCCGGCCCTCCGAGCCCGATGGCGACGGCGACGCCGGCGATGTTGCCGAGTCCCACCGTGGCCGAGAGAGCGGCTGACAGGGCCTGGAAGTGGCTGATCGCACCGGGGTCGCTGTCGTCGTCGTAGCCGCCGCGAATCACCTGCGGTCCGTGGGTCAGTGCTCTGAACTGGCAGAACCCACTCCAAATCGTAAACAGGATCCCCGTGGCCAGAACGGCGTAAAGCACCCAGCTGTGCCATATGACTCCGTTCAGGGTCGCCATCCAGCCGTTGAAGACGTCGAGACTCATCGAATCGATCCTCGACAAGTACCGTCCGGCTGATCCGGCTTTCGATGTCCGCCGCTCGTCATATCGAAACTCTACGGAGATCCCGCCGAACAGGTCAGTCGAAGTCGGTGCAATCCGGGTGCAAAGTCGGCGCGACGGGGTCAGTGCCGGCTCAGCGGAAGCTAGAATTCACTGCGATGGACGCCCGCAAAAGGACTCCGACGCCGCAGGGAGGCGTGGTACTTCAACGGATGGAAGAGCTATCGCTCTCCATCGCGGAGGTCGAGCGACGCACGCCGCTCACCAAGAACACCATCTTGAACGCCATCTACGGACCCAGGCGGCCGCACCGGAAGACCATTGAGCTCCTGGCCGAGGTCCTGGAGCTGCCGATCGGCCATCTCACGCGGCCGAGCCTGGCGCCTTCCGCCGAGGCCCGCTTCGTGACCTTCGCAAGCTGGCTTCTGCGGCCGACCAACTCGGCCCTTTGGATCAGCGTTCTGGGAGCCCTCCTGACTGGCGGACTGCTGTGGAACCAGCTCGGCTCGCCAACCGCCTCGCCCGCGGTTACCGCGGTCCATTGCGCCGTGATCCTCGTGCTCCTCACTCGCCTCCCCCGCTCGGCGGTCGAGCCGGGAATTCACAAGGACGCCACGCCGGAGCTGCGCTTCGGCCTGGCCGCCGCCGGAGATCTTCGGCGGTACTGGGGCGCGGCGTGGACCTTCTGGTTCCTTCTCTATCTCGGCCTCCTGCTCGCATCGATCGTCGGCTGGATGCCTTCAGAAGGTACCGCGAGCGCCGGTGTTCGCTGGTCGGCGGTCGGGCTCAACTTCCTGCAGAACGGAACGACCGTCTTCCTGCTCCTCGCCTACGAGGTCGTGACCCGGCCCACCGTCGCGGCCGATCTATCGCGCAAGCAGCTATTGCCCACCGAGGCTTGGCTCGCGTTCGCGCTGCTCGCGTCCCTGCTCGAGGCCGGTACCGTGGGCCTCGGCGTCTCATGGAGTGTTCAGCAGTGGTTCGGCTGGGGAAGCGGATTCGCTCAGGGCACGGCGCTTGCTCTGCTCGTGGGTCGGTTGGAGAGTCGCTACATCGCCCCGCCGACGGTGGTCGTGGCTCTGCTCTACTTCTACGCCGCCATTCAGGGGGCCTGGCCGGTGTTCCAGACCCACGAAACACTGATGATCAGTCTCACTTTCGCGGCGCTTGTCTTGAAGTGTTTGCTGTTTCTCTTCATCGCCTGGCTGTTCGAAAGCCGTCTCCTTCTCTTCTACCTGACCCGCATACGTGAGCTCGCCGACGACGTCGACGCCTCGCGACTCGAGTTTCTCCGCCGGGTCCAGGGAGCGGGCAGAAGATAGCGGCGCAGGTCGGCAGACTCGCCCTACGGTGGTCTCGTGCTCTTCGCTCTTCTCGCGGTGCGCCGCACGTGGGCGGCAAGGACGAGACAGCGGGTGAGCGACTTTCCGACCGGCCGATCAGGTTCCTTTGTCCGGCTTCTCGCCGTCCTTGGTCAGCCGGAAGTTGATCGTCAGGTGGTAATAGACCGCCACCGGCTCGCCCTCGAGAATCGCCGGCTCGAAGGTCCATTGCTCGACCGCTTCGATCGCCGTCTGGCGCAGGTCCTCTCTATCGATGCTCTTCTCTTCAACCACCTCTGCCGACGTCACCCGGCCTCGCTCGTCGATCACCGTCCTCAACACGACGGTTCCCTGGATCCGCTCTTTACGCGCTTCCTCCGGGTAGGCCGGCCGAGTGCTCGAGACCCGCACGGGAGCTTGCACGTCACCTTCGACCTTGTGTATGGCCTTCTTGGCGCAAAGGGCACCGCCGAGGAAGGCGGCCGTAGGCGCGCTCACTAAGATCGCCACCAGGAGAGCCAGAACCAGTGGGACCAGGAGGCCGGCCGGGGATGGAACGCGTTGATCTGTCATCGTCATTCTCCTCTCTCGGAATCCGCTCCTGTCTGGTGCGGCAGGAGCTTTCAGACTTAGAACCTCGCTTGCGCTGGAAAGTTCCAGCAAGCACTTCTGTATAATCCTTTCGCCAAAAGTTGCAGAGTTCGACCCCGGGCGCGCTCCGGTGTCGAGTGCCGCCAACGTTCCACGATTCAGGGAGGTTGTGTATGGTCCGAGTGAGGTTCCTTTCAGTGTTTGTGATCCTGGTGGCACTGGTCTCGCCGGCGGCGGCGGAGCTGTGCACCATCGATGCGGTTCCGGCAGCCACGATTCTGGTCCCCTACTTCGAGGTCGATCTCCGAAATGCCGGCAGAGGCAGGTTCGAGCGAACCAAGATCACCCTGATCAATACCAGTCCGGCGCCTACCGTGGCCCATGTCATCCTGTGGACCGAACATTCGTTCCCGACCTTGAATTTCGACATCTTCCTGACCGGCTTCGACGTGCAGGAATTCGACGTCGATCGCCTCTTCACCGATTTTCGATTTCCCGTGGGCGGTTCTTTCCCAGACGTCGATGATTTCGACTTCAGCGAATGCACCGTGTGCCGAGGCGGCCACTGCGAGAACATCAGTCCTGGCGACGACTTCACTCGCCGAGATCTGGTCGCCGCCCACACCGGAAGCTCGGTGGACTACTACGACGGCCGGTGCGTGGCGCGGTCGAGCGGTCGAGTGGCGCGCGGCTACATCACGATCGACGCCGCCGATGAATGTTCGAGGCTCTATCCCTTCGACGACGGTTATTTCGAGAGCGGAGGCATGGGAGTCGCCACCAACGACAACATCCTCACGGCCACCATCACGACCTATTCCAACAAGTTCATGCGCGAGGTGCCGGCATTCCACATCGAGGCCGGGCTGAGCAACGGCCTTTCGACGGAAGGAAACTACACGTTCTACGGCCGCTACGTCGGTTACGACGCCAGCGACAATCGGGAATGCGGAGCGACGCTGTGGGAGATTCCGTACCGGAAAGAAAACCGCTTCAAGACCCAAGCGATCGTGTGGCGCGATTCGGGCTCGATCACGGAGCCGCACAGCTGCGGGTCGAACCCGGATTGGTATCCACTCGGCACGTCCCAGCTCGTGATCTGGGACCAGCAGGAGAACTCCCGAGAGCTGGGTGGCCTTCCGTTCCCCGCCGAGACCCAGCTGGTCTCGGTAGGCAAGAGGCCGCTCAACTCCGGTTCTTTCGACAGCGGCTGGGCCTGGTTCGATCTCAGAACCACGGTCCCTTCGATGTCGGAGGACGAGATCTTCGGGCATGGCTACGTCATGGCTCGGCAGCGCTACCGGGCTCGCGAGGGCGATGCTCCGGCATCGCAGTTCACGAGAAACCCGGACAACCCCATCTCGACGGTCTGCGGCGGGCCGGTCTCGGAGGCCGTGCGGTTCTGGGCGCAGCAGGCGCGCAAGACGAAGAATGCCGGCAAGAGCTCCCGTCCCAAGAAGAAGCGCGCGCGTGTGGACCCGGACCTTCCTCGTCCTCGCCGGCCTGAGTAGCGCCTCGGTTGCGGCAGGCGGCTTCGCTGCTAGCTGGGTCGAGATCGCCAGCGGGCTACCCGAGCGAGGAGAGTGGCGCAACGGCTTCGACCTGGCCGATTTCAACGGTGACGGTCGCCTGGATCTGGTGCATGGCCCACCGCGACGAACCATGAGCCGCCCCCGGGTGTTCGTCTCCGGGCCCGATGGCAAGCTCGCGCGCTGGCGACAAGCCTCGTTTCCTGCGCTGCCGTTCGACTACGGCGACGCCGCCGCGGCGGACTTCGACGGCGACGCTCACTTTGATATCGCTCTCGGAGTCCACTTTCGGGGCCTCGTCGTCCTTTCCGGGGACGGTCGGGGAGGCTTCCAGGAGCAGGCGAGCTATCTGGCCGCCGAGCCGGGCGGCAGCGCGTTTTCTTCTCGCGCCCTCGCAACAGGCGACCTCGACAGCGACGGTCGCTCCGACATCGTGGCCCTCGGCGAGGGCCCGCGCCCGCCCAGCGCTTCTTCGGCCGGCGCATACGGCATCCGGGTTCTGCTCAATCGCCTGCCCGAATCATGGGATTGGCTCGAGCTTCAGCCCTCCACGGGCCGCTTGTTCGGCAACGACGTCACCCTCGGTGACTTCGACGGCGACGGGCACCTGGACATCGCCTCCGCCTCGAGCGTCCAGGGCCAACGGGGAGTGCTGTTCTGGGGCGACGGCCAAGGCGGCTTCTCGGCGGGCGAGCTGGCCGCGGCCCGGCCGCGGAGCCTTATCGAGGCTCTGGCAGCGGCGGACTTCGACGCTGACGGCGACGACGACCTGGCCATCGTGTTCAGTGATCTTCAAGGCGCCAGAGAGAAGAACGGCCTCGATCTCATGATTTCGGTGGGCGCAAGAAGATGGCTTCGCCAAGAGCTGCTATCGGGCGAAGACTCGGGCAGGCCGACGGCAGCGGGAGCGGGTGATCTCGACGGCGACGGCGATCCCGACCTGGTCGCGCTCACCGCAAGCGGGGCACTCGCTCTGTTCGAAAACGTCGGCGGGCGCCTTGGGCCTGTAGCACGCCTGCCTCCGGCACAAGGCGGCCGGGGATGCCATGGCTACCACGTCCGGCTCGCCGACCTCGACGGCGACGGCGTCAACGAGATCGTCGCAGGCTTCGCCGATGAGGACTGCGAGAGCGGTGGTAGCTTGCGTGTCTGGAAACGGGCGGCGCCGAGTCCAGATCTCCGGCAGAGGTAGCTGCTAGAGTGGTCCAAGCGATGGCAGGCTCTTGGAGAGCGCCGGTTCTTACAGCGCTTCTACTCGCTCTCCTTCTCGCCGGTCACCTCCCGGCCGCGACAACCACGTGCACGTCGTGCACGGACTGCACGTCGAAGCTCGCGGGCGCCTTTTCCGAGGTCAAGCTGGCCAACGACCTGAGCTCGGCCGCCGCCGACTGCGTGGTGATTGGCGCGTCCGAGGTGACCTTCGATTGTCAGGGCAAGACCATTCTGGGCGGGGGCTCGCACACCGCGATCACCAACATCTCCCACGACAAGGTAACCATACGCCAGTGCAAGGTGTCGAGCTTCGCGCTGGCTCTGGATGTCCGAAACGCCAACAGCGTCCTGGTGCTCGACAACACCGTCACCAACACCGCCTACGGGCTCCAGCTCGAGAACATCACCAACAGCAAGATCCAGGGCAACACGATTCGCCTCAATCACTACGAGGCGCTGTCCCTGCTCGGCTCGACCAACAACCAGCTTCTTTCGAACGAGTCCTGCGGCAACGTCGAGGCCGACATCCGAGTAGCCGGGGGCGGCGGCAACACGGGCTCCAACAACCGTTGCGATCAGCCGATGGACTGGAACGACACCGGTCACTCGGGCTGCACTCTGGCGTGCACGATCTGCAAGGACTTCGACGTCGACGGCCACTGCGACGGCGCCGACAACTGCCCGTGGATAAAGAACCCGAGCCAAAAGGACGCCGACGGCGACGGCATCGGAAACCCCTGCGACAACTGCCCCGGAGTCGCCAACGCCAGTCAGAAGAACTCGGACTTCGTCGACGGCGTCGGGGACGCCTGTGACAACTGCTGGCTCCGAGCCAATTCCTCCCAACAGGACTCGGACGGCGACTGCGCCTCCTTGAAGTCGGACCCGGTCTTCTGGAACGGCACCGAGTGGCTCAGGGACCCGCACTGTGGGGACCGCTGCGACAACTGCTGGCACCTCGCGAATCCGGGCCAGAAGGACACGGACAAGGACCTCGTCGGGGACTCCTGTGACAACTGCGTCAGCACATCCAACAGTCCACAGGCCGACTACGACGGCGACGGCCTGGGCGACGCCTGCGACAACTGCTGGAAACGCGCCAACAAGAGTCAAGCCGACGCCGACGGCGACGATGTCGGAGACGTTTGCGACAATTGCCGGTCCACCCAGAACGCCGACCAGAAAGACTCGGACGGCGATTGTGTCGGCATCCCTCCGTACAGCACCGATCCGCGTTGCGGCGACGCCTGCGACAACTGCCCCAAGCAGCGCAATCGGCTGCAGGAAGACTGGGACGGCGATGGCCTGGGCGATGCCTGCGACTGCGCCGACGGCCTGATGGGCGTCAACGAGATCGGCGCCGATTGCGGTGGGTCCTGCCCGGCGACGTGCCCCAAGAACTGCGTGCCGATACTGAAGCACGGAGACCCGAACGGCAAGATCGACGTCGTATTCCTGCCGACCACGACCTATTCGAGCCTCCACGACTTCCGCCACAGCGCCCGCAAAGACGGCATCTTCGACGCGTTCTTCCACGAGCCCACGCTCAAGGCGGCGCGCAAGAATTTCAACTTCTGGTACGTCCCGCAGCCGGTCCCGTTCAAGTCCTCGGGATCCAACACGATCTGCGAATGGAGCGTCCCGACGGCGTGGCGCAAGCACTGTCCGCAGGGCTCACTCGGGGTCATCCTGCACGGCGCGGGGTGTCGCGACAAGGCCTACCCGAAGTCCGCCGTGTTCTCGGCCTCCAGATACTGCCCGCGCACCTTCGTCCACGAGGCGGGGCACGCCCTTTTCGGTCTCCAGGACGAGTACCACGACTGCTCGACCACCTATGGCGTGTGCCCCGGCGCCTACTGCAACATCTACTCCACCGAGGCATCGTGCAAGGCGCAGTCACTCACCCCACCCGGCTGCAAGAAGTTCACCCCGTGCGCCGGGGACTGGTGGAAGTCACAGCCCTCGTTCACGATGATGGCCAAGTACTGCGGCACCGGGTTCAACTCGTGCGGGTTCTGCACCTGGGGCCCCGACGGCGGGAGAAAGCTCAAAAAGGAGCTGGCCAAGTACGTCGACCCACCGGCCGATCCCTGGCGCAAAGCCGTGGTCGCCGAGCTCGCCTTCGACGGCAGGCGGGTCGAGATGATCGATCTGGCCATCGTCTACGGCGACGTGCCCGAGAGCTTCCTCGAGGGTGACCGGTTGCACATCGCGACTCTGGATCCGAGCGGAGAGATCGGTCACGAGATCAGCCTGGGTGACCCAAGATGGGTCGAGCTCTCGAGCCCACTGGAGTCCCGGCTCCTGGACGAAGTCACCTTCGGCGTCGTCCTCCGATTCGTCGAAGGTCATGAGACCCTCGTCGTCTTCGACGTTCGCACCGGCGACCCGATTGGCAGCTTCGAGCTCTCGAGCGCCATCGGCACGTTCTGCGACCGGCACCCGGACGACCCCAGCTGCGGCGCTCAGTAGGCTCGATGTGTGAGAGACGGCCCGGTCGAGACCTCAAGAAGCCAGATCAGCGGTCGGCCCCCGGTGATACGATCGTTGCAGAGAAATGACCAAATCGCTTTCGAGCCAGGACGCTCCGGAAGGAACGAGCTGAGATGGCCAAGGTCTACCTCTCGTCGACCTTCACGGACCTGAGTGAACACCGCCAAGGGGTCTACCGGGTGCTTCGGCAGCTGGGTCACGACGTGATCTCGATGGAGGACTACACGGCCTCCGGCAGGGCTCCCAAGGAGAAGTGCCTGGCGGATGTACGCGAGTGCGATCTCTACATCGGCATCTTCGCCTGGCGCTATGGTTACGTTCCGCCGAACGAGTCGAAGTCCATCACCGAGCTCGAGTATCGGGAGTCTGTCGATGCCGGCAAGGAGCCCCTGATCTTCCTCCTGCAGGACGACGCACCGTGGTCGCCGAGCTTCGTCGACCGCGACCGTGGCGCCATCGAGACGCTGCGTGAGGATCTCAAAACCAGCCACATGGTCCAGTTTTTCTCGACCGCGGAGGATCTCGCGGCGAAGGTCAGCGTTTCCGTCGCCAATGTCGCTGCCGAGGGCAGGACCGATGAGGAAAAGGCAGGTCCCGACCCCTCGACCCAACGTTTCTACTTGAAGTGCCTCTCGAAGATAACCGGCGAGCTCGACTCTCAAATCAAGCTCTACCGCACCGCCTGCTTCGTCTTGATCGGAGTCGGAGTAGCGGTAGGCGTCGCCGGTGTCGCGATGAAGCTCCTCTTTGTGGGCATGGGTGGGCTTTTGGTTGGCTCCGCCACCGTATTCCCCACCAACACGATGCTCCATACCCGCCGAAAGAAGGCTCTCCTGGACAGCTATGAAGAGGGGCTCCGCCAGGAGCCGCCCGCCGCCGATGCGCTCCGCTCGGTGAGGGCATTCCTCGACCGGCAACTGAAGGCGGAGTCGTTCGCATGACGGACGAGCGCGACGACCAGCTCGACCGGATTTCGGCCCGCTTCGAGCGCGAGCACGCGCAGGCTCGCAAGCACACTCTGTGGTTGAGCCTGGCGCCGGTTCTCGTCGGGTTGGCTGTCGTTGGGAGCGCCTGGTTGGGCGTCTCCGAGGCAAAAGACGAGCAGAGGAAAGCCGAGGCGAAGACTCTCGAGGCCGAGAGAGTCCGGCAGGCTCTGCTCAGGGAAACGCAGGATCTCGAGGCGATGCGGGCCGAACTCGAGAAGGAGATCGCAGAGCGCGAAGCGCTCATCGAGCACGTCCAGGAGAAGCTCTCGGAGGAAGCTCGGCGGGAAGTGCAATACGTGGCGGAAGGGCTCAATGCAGTCCAGGAGGAGGACTACAAACGCGCGATCACGACGTATCAGAAGGCGCTCGACCTCGATGCAGACAACCCGGCGGCCCTGAACTCCGCCGGCTACGCCTATTACAAGGACGGCCAGTACAAGGAAGCCGTGGAGCTCCTCGAGAAGGCTACACGGCTCGACCCGGATTTCGCAGAGGCCTTCTTCAATCTCGGCTTCGCGCTCTGGCAGCTCGACGAGCGGGACGCCACGGTTGACGCCTTCGACATGGCTTTCGAGCTCGACCCGTCAACGGCCGCTCGGGCGCAGAACCGGAAGGACTACGAACCGATCTGGAGCTACCGGGAGCTGAAGAACGCTCGGAGCCTTCAGGGAGGGGACGAGCAGGCGGCGGTGTGGAGCCGCGCACGGCAGCTCGCCAGGGAGCGCGACTACCCCGAAGCAATCGATGCCTTTCACAGGTTTCTCGAGTTGCGCCCGGACAACGCAATGGCCAATACCGAGTTGGGAGAGATCTACTATCTCGCCGGCCGGCACGAGGCGGCGGCGAAGACGCTGGAGCGGACCCTGTTCCTGGAGCCTGAGTTTGCCGAGGCGCACTACCTACTGGGTCTTACCATGTGGGAGCTTGGTGACCATGAGCGCGCGATGGAGGAACTCGACACCGCGTTCCGGCTCGATCGCCGCGCCGCCTCGCAATGGCGACGCGAACCTCGCTACCAGCGGATCCAGAAAGCGCTAGCAAGGAACTAGTGTCCTGTGCGGTTAGTCCGCGAACCATTGTCATGGACTTTCGCGCGCCGCAGGCCGGAAATGTCGCACCTAGGTGTGATCTCTCAGGAGGTTGTTCACAGGCAGGGGTTGTGGCGAATCCGGACAGACGGAGGTCATGAGGATGGGTCGTAACGCCGACGCCTTTGATTTTCTCCTTGGCGAATGGGAAATCGCGATGCTCGTCATGCCTGAGGGAACCACCGTCGGCCGGCGGGCGATATCGCATGTACACCGTATCCTGGACGGTGCCGCGCTCCTCGACGAAATCCGCCATCTGGACGAGGCAGGACAGGTCAATTTCCGAGGCGCGAGCTTCCGAACCTACGTCCCCGACAGGGACGCGTGGTACGTGGTGTGGATGATGGCGAACGTCGAAGGCTACTCGGAGTTACTCGCCGAAGTCATCAATGGTGAGGTCCGGACGACTGGTCACGGCAGGGATCCCGGCGGTGATTTGATAGAACGAGGCCGATACCACGAATTCTCTGCCAATGGTTACTCCTTTACGCTCGATCGTTCCTACGACGATGGAAAGACGTGGATTCGACCCTTCGTTTCTTTTCGGGCCACTCGCCGCGCGGCTACCAGGTGACGCCGGCTAACTCGGTCTACGAGAATCGCCTTTCCGAGGCAATTCATGACCTGCAGTCGATTCGGCCCGACGTCCCGGTGATTCCGATGAGCGGTCACAGCGTGCAGGAGATCGGAGCTCCCTTTGCCGCAAACCTCGCGGGGTCCCTGCAAACGCCCATGCAGCTGGCGAAGCTCGGCTCTTTGGTGAGCGGAGTGCTCGAGACTCGATGACGAGCACCGCGAGTCGAGATAGGCGCTGCTAGCCCACCGAGCGCTCCGGGTCAGCCCAGCGGCATCGTCAGAGCCACCGCCTCTTCGGCGTTGCGCAGGTAGAGCCGGTCGCCGACCAGCACCGGGTGATTCCAGGTCTTGGCCTCGAACACCTTCATCCGCGTGAGCTCCTCGTGGCGCTCGGGCGTGGCGCGAACCAGCACGAGGTCCCCCTTCTCGCTGACCACCAGGAGCTGCGAGGCGTCGGGAAGCAGCAGAAGCTGGCCGGCTCCGTAGCGGCCTCCCTTCCACCGGCGCTCACCGGTCTCGAGATCGACGCAGGCGAGGATGTTTCGGTCGAAGCCGTAGAGCGAGCCGCCGTGGGCCGCGTAGTCGTTGAAGTCGGGCTTCATGCCGCTCGAGGTCCAGCGCACCTCGCCGGTCAAGCCGCCTCCCTCGCGGCGAAGGTCCAGACGCCGAGTGCCGACCTGGCCGGTGGTCATCAGGAGCGTAGACTCGCCGATGACCAGCGGCTGCAGAACCCGGTAGTCGTTGATCGGCCACTCGTGCTTCCACACCACCGAGCCGTTCGCAGGATCATGGAGGGCGAGCCCCTTGTCGGTCATCATCGGGATCGAGCTCTCACCTGCGACCCACGAGAGCTGAGGCGAGCTGTAGGAGTGTCCACCGGCTGGAGCGCTCCAGCGCAGCCGGCCGTCGGCGACACCATAGGCGAGCAGCCCCCGGTCCCCCTCGCCGCCGGCGTGGACGATCACCACGTCGTCGACAACCAGCGGTGACGAGGAGAAGCCCCAGGTCGGCGGCTCCCGCTGGGCGTCCACGCGTAGGTCGGCCTGCCAGACCACCTCGCCGGTCTCCGGCTCGAGCCGATGCAAGAGTCCCTCGGCGCCGAGCGTGAAGAGCATGCCGTGGGCCAGCGTCGGCGTCGCCCTCGGGCCGACTCCGCCCATCGCTTCGAAGAAGCGGGACCGATACTCCTGAGCCCAGATCTCCGCGCCGGTGTCGGCGTGGTAGGCGACCACGGCCTCGAGCTCGCCCCGTTGCTCCTGGGTGAAGATCCGGCGGCCCGCGACCGCGAACGACGACCATCCCGGACCCACCGGTATGCGCCAGAGCTCGCGGGGAGGTCTCGCCTGCCAGTCCTCGGCGAGAGTCAGACCAGGAACCATGCCATCGCGCCCGGGCCCGCGAAAGCCGGGCCACTGGGCTTCGGCCAGTGGCTCGTCGAGGCTCGCGCCGCCGGTGAGGCCTGCCCGCGCGGCGAGATAGTCCTCCTCGACCGTGCGCGACCAGCGCCAGGAACGCTCGGCCTTGAAATCGCCGCCCCAGACCCCGTCCATCCGCACCAAGGTCCAGTAGCCGAATACGAGGGCCGCGGTGGCCAGTCCGATCGCCGTCCGCCGCCTGGGCCGGATCCATTTCGACGCGACGAGACCCACGACGAATGCGCTCGTTCCCCATTCGATTGTGTTCAGGGTGCCGAACCCACGGAGCGTGGCATCCCCGACGAAGAACCCGATCACCGCGAGAGCGAGAAGGCCGAGAAGACCGAAGACCCTCTCCCGCCAGGTCGCGCGACTCGCCGCGACCCACCAGACCAGAATCAGAAGGGTGCAGACGAGCGGGCCGAGGAACGCGATCATCAGCAGCTGAAGCGACGGGTCTTGGACGAACCGCGGCAGGAGGCGGATGACCCAGAGAATCGCGAACAGCGCGATCGCGGGCCACAAACGCAAGGAAGATGGGTTCGCCTTGGTCGACTGAGAGCTCATGCGGCCTCCGATGAAGCGGGTTCGGCATGCATCCTAGCTCATCGCTGACCGGCTCACCGCGCATTCAATTCCAGAGTGTACGTGGAGTCATTTCTGCACCTCCTCGATGAGAACAACCGTCGTATCCTGTCGGACCGATTCATTACCCGGACACGACCGGACCAGGCGAACTCGAGCCGGGTGCTAGACTTCAGGAAACTACCGGGAGACAGCAATGGATGACTCGACCGAAGGGGTAACGCTTTACTCCGGGTTCCTGTTTGATGTCCTGGCGCCGTTCGAGAAGAACCGCGAGACGTTTGCGGCACCGCTGTTTGCGATGGCCAAGGATCTCGATCTCGATGAGCCGACGGCTCTGGTACCGATCGCACGGTACAACGAGATGTGCACTTGGATCGAGGAGAACCTGGGTCAGGCGAGCCTGCGCAGGGTCGGGGCCGCCATCGGCGATCGTGCGTACGATCAGATGACGGCAGATGGAGCTCTTGGGGACAATCCGACACCGGCCGAAATCCTCGGAGAGCTCAAACGCGTGGCGAGCCTGATGATCCAGGACCCCAAGGGCAGGGGCTGGGAGATCTTGAGGAGCGAGCCGGACAACATCCTGATGCGGCGTACGCAATCGTTCAACTGCTATCTACAAGACGGCTTGCTCCTGTCGCTTGTGCAGCGGACCGGCGTCTCGGTTCCGATGGTCGATCAGGTCACTTGCGTCCAGCGCGGAGACGAATTCTGCGAGTACCGCGTGCGCTGGATGTAGGCCTCACGCGAAGCAGCCACGACTGAGAACGGCGCAAACGCGCTGACCGATCACGCCCGACATGTCACCCTGTCGGATTTCGATCAGGCCGACGGAGTTGGGCGCAAGAACCGAAGGACCCCAAGATTGGAGAATCGGGCTCCTACCTCATCGGGTGGCGACACACCACCCACGGGGACCGTAGGCTGCCGGGGCCCGAAAAGAAAGATCCTGCTGCCCCCCCAGCTCCTACGAGCCGCTTTGACGGCGGCGCAAGTAGTGCAAAGCGCCACCACCAGTCAGATTCTATCGCTGAGCCGCCCAACCGGGACACGAGTCGTGAGGCTCGGAGCCTTGGCCATCCCGCGCGTGCTCACCTCGCTCCTGGTGCTCGGAATGGCTCTGGGCTCACCGGCAGACGCCCTCGTGAAAGCCTACAACGTTGCGCCCGACCTCACCATCCCGGACGATGCGACCCGCGTTTCCGTGCTCAACGTGCCCGACTTCGGCACCATCAACGACCTCAACGTCATCAACGTCACGCTCAAGCTGCCGGAGATCGGAGAGGCAGTCATCAGTCTGACCAGCCCGGGCGGCATTACCGTTCAGATCAAGGGCACGCGCGGCTCGATCGGCGACGGCATCATCGATTGCGACTTCAACGACGAGGTCACGAACCCCTTCCCCTCCTCTCTGGGCAACGGCCGGTGCCCGACGAGCACGGTCTTTTCGCCCGAAGGGGACCTTTCGGATTTCGATGGCCTGCAGATCAACGGCGACTGGACCCTCACGGTGACCGACGTGTCGCCGATGGATGCATTCGACTGCGACTGTGACGGGTCTGTCGTCGGACCGTCCTGCTCGAGGAAGCTCGAGAACTGGGGCATGTTGATCTCCTTCACCCCGGATCCGGACTGCGCGTTGGTCACGGTCTCCGACCCCGTGATCGACACCACCAGGACCCACCAAGCCTGCAGTGAGACCACGGTCGGACCCAATGTGACTCTCGTGAGTCCCGCGGATCTGCGGGTCTACGGCGGCGAGAGGGTCTCCTTCCTGAACGGCTTCGCGGCACAGCCGAGCACCGAGTTGACCGTGGGTACTTGCGGTCACGACCTGTGCACGACCGGCGCCTTCCTCGATGCGAGTTGCATGCCGTGCGTGGGCGACATCTGCTTGGTGGATCCCGTCTGTTGTGGCGCCGCTATCGGCCAGCCTCCTGTGTGGGACAGCATCTGCGTAGGCAAGGTCAGGTCGGTCTGCGGCCTCATCTGCCCGCCCTGATCGGGCGCACGAGCCCTCGCTCGATTTCGACCGCGTGTAGGCAGACGACCGGTCAATTGGGGACGAATAATCGCCTGAGTCACCAAATGTTGCCGACGCCTGGGGTGTAGCTGGCGCTGACCACCGAATTGGTGATCACCGTATCGGCCTGAACCACTCCGTTGAACTTCGACAAACCCGCATTGACCGTCAACATCCCGGCTGTGACTTCTACGCTGCTGGCGTTAATTGCCACCTTCGCCGCCGAGGTGACCGTGATGCCGCTCGTGTCAAGGCTGATCGAGCTACCGTTGCTATCGGTGATCTCGATCGCCGCGGCACCATCCCGGAGAGTGAGGGATTGGCCGCCCGGCGTTTCCATTCTCAGCGTCTCCTGGCCGTCGGTGTCGTCCAGGGTGATTCTGACTCCGTTGCGCGAGCGGATTGTCTTGAGGTAGTTGTTCCCGGACCCGTCCATCGTTTCCGGTGGAGTGTCCCGACCGTTCCACAGAGCCCCGACGACGTAGGGTCGACGTGGGTCGCCGCCCTCGAACACCAGGAGTACTTCATCGTCGACATCCGGGATGAACCAGGTTCCGCGGTTGTTCCCGGCCATCATCGTCGCCACACGGGCCCAGGCTTCGTGACTGGCACCTCCGACCTCCACTCCCCGCGGCAACCTGACTCTGACCCGCCCCAAGCCTTCCGGGTCTTCGATGTCGACGACGACGGCCGTCAGGGGGTAGTGAAGCATCCCGGATAGATCAGGTCCCTCGGTTTCGCCCCTGTGCTGCGTGACCAAAAACGGATCTTGGGCCATGACACCCACGGCCCATCCAGCCAGCATGAGAATCAGAGCGATTGCGTAGATGCGTGCAAGATTCATTGGGGCCCCCCTTACGAGATCCATGAGCTGACCATTATCTCGCCCAGGGCTCGGCGAGGGCGATCGGAGTCGGGCTACTCCCTGCGTTGTTTGCCTTGGCTCGGAACAGAGAACTCCGCACTCGCAAAGCCTCCGCTTTGCGACAGAGCGACCACGGGGTGCGATCCCACCGCCGACTCCGCGGGCACCTGGAACCGTTTCACGAACTTGCCCGCGCGGTTTGCCGTCGTCTCAGCCACGTAGTCGCCACCGAAGAAGAGATGCACGGGCTCTCCGCCGGGAAACCTCCTGCCCACGGCGCGCATCTCGCTGCCGGACACTCCCGAGCGTGGCCTCAGCACGAGTGTGGCATCGTCCAGCTCGCGCACGAAGGCCGCCTCGGGATTCGACAGGTGGAAGTCAAGGCCGTAGTCGAAGGACTCGCCGTCTCGAGTCGTTCCTCGCAGTCGCAGCACTGCCACTGGTTCAAGGAACAAGTGCCGCCATTCGTTCAACTGAAAGGTGAGCTCGACTTGCGCCCTGCCCTCGCCGACCTCCCTCGCCGGCGCGGCGGCAAGATCGGAGAGCTCCTCATCGTCGAACTGTAGCGTCGAGCTGAATTCGGCAGCGGGTCCACCGAGCTTGTCCACTCTCACCACCAACCTGGGGAGAGTCGGGTGCAATACCCCGGGCAGGAATTCGTAGTCGCGGATCGAGAAGATCGGCACAACCGGGGTCGAGTACGTCGGCGCGACCCTGCAGAGCACGGAGCCGGCCCCAGAAGGATGGCCAGAAGTGGCCCCACGCGGTGGTGTAGCCCCAGTGCGCCCATTTATCTTCCTTGAAATGCAGGTACTGGCCGAAGCGGAGCAGCTTGAGAGTGTAGTTCTTTGTCTTCAGAGCTCGCTCGTACAGTGTCTCCTGCTGATCGCGGAGCTCCTTGTCCCCTGCAATGCCATTCGGGTTCTGGGTGGGCAGGGCGTGGTACTTCCACTTGTTGCTGGTCTTGCCCTTGATGAACGGGTTCATCTCCGCGACGGTCGGATTCTCGTCCATGCCCCAGTCGCATGAGCCGGCACCGCAGCGACACTTCAGCACCACTTCTCACGCGCAAGACCCTGCTGCGCGGAAAAGCAATTCCTACTGCGCGGGGCGATCCAGTACCGAGCCTGGATATCGCGCTGGCAGGAACGGCGCGAGGCAGTGTACCCTACCGGGGGTTCCGGCACGATGAGATGGGAGTGCGAACGTGCGGTAAGGGAGGCCTGGATGAGCGAAACTGACACTCGGCGGCTCAGCGTGTTCGACTCCCCGCTCCTGTCGATCACGCTCTCGGCCGCCCTGTTGGCGACGCCGGCCGGCGCGACGGCGGTGGGAAGTGCGAGCGGCACTCTTCACCTGGAGGTCTTCGAGTTTCAGGACGCCGAGGGCAGCCCAATCGGCACGTTGCCGGCGGCGCACCAGCTCGCGGTCGAGCGGCTGGCCGCCCGCCACTGCGATACGAAGCACCCTCCGGCTTTCCAGGCGACCAGCCACCTGTCCCAGGATGGGCTCCTGGGGACAGCAGAGAATTGACCTAGCCGCCATAGACCACTCGCTCGCTGCGCAACAGACGTGTGAGCAGCGCGAAGACGCCGAGAGCGACGGCGGAGGTGACGATCGCGGCGGTTAGCGCGTCGACCGGGTTCGTACCCTCGCCGCGCATGACAGATGTCAGAAGCTGTTGCTGGCTCAAGATCGGAACCAGGTACATCCACGCGGCCGTCTTCAGGTCCTTGAACATGACCACCATCACCGGCAGCAACGGAGCGAGCGTGAGCATCCCGATGTAGGTCTGGGCCTCTTTGAAGGTCTTGGCGAAGAGCGAGGCCAGCATCTGTGCCGACGATGCCAGAAGCGCCATCGGTACCAGTAGCAAGAAAGTGCTGAGCTGCATTCCGGGAGTGAGTTTCGGATCCACCCCAAGCGCTTCGAGAGAAGCATATTTGAGTGCCAGGGCAGTGCTGAGCACGACCAGCAGGCTCGCCAGCAATCCGTAGAGCACGACCGTGATCCATTTGCCGCCCATGATCTGGAGCGATGAAAGTGGATGCACCAGGAGAGGCTCGAGCGAGTTGCGCTCTCGTTCGCCGGCAGTCGTGTCGATCGCGAAGGGGGCGCCGCCGAAAAAGGCGGCCATCAGGAGGAGCATCTGCAAGCTCGCCAGGATCTTGCTGGCGCGGGCCTCGTGGGTCGAGAAGTCTCTGGTTTCGAGACGCACTGGTGACGCCACCACCGGATTGACGCCACGCAGCATGAGCCGCAGGGAGCCGATCCTTGCGCCGTAGTCCGCGATCAAACTCTCGATCCGTCGCGACGCGATTCGTGACTTGTCCAGCGAGTTGTCGGTAAACAGCTGCACCGCCGGGGGCTCGAAAGCCGAGAACTTCTCGCCGTAGTCATCGGGGATCGAGAGGATCACGGTCTGGTTCTTGGCCTGGATCTCGGTCTTGGGGTCACCCTCGAAGGCCTCGATCGCGATGTCGTGGTCTTCGAGGTAGGCGACGAGGTCGGGAGCGTTGTCCATCCCGATGACCGGCAGCGTGAGATCCTCGGCAATACTCCGGGTCTTGGCGACGGAGCTGAGCAAGGCGATCATGAGAACCGGGCCGAAGATCGCCGGCAGCATCGCCGCCATCCAAGCCCGGCGATCGCGTGCGCTGTCCTTGATCTCTTTCGCGAGCACGGTAAGGAACCGGTTCATAGCGCGATCCCTTCGTCGGTGCCGATGAGTTTGACGAAGGCCTCTTCGAGACTCTGGGTCGCCGCCAGTTCGCAGAGATCGTCCGGCGTTCCTTGGGCCACGAGGCGGCCCTCGGCCATGATGTAGATGTGGTCACACAATGCCGAAACCTCCTGCATGACGTGGCTCGAAAACAAAATGCACTGGCCTTCGTCTCGAAGTCGCCGCAACAGACCTCTGAGCAGGCGAATGCTCATGACGTCGAGGCCGTTGGTGGGCTCGTCGAGAATCAGGTTCTGCGGCTGATGTATCAGGGCTCGGGAGAGGGCGACCTTCATCTGCTGGCCGTGGGAGAAGCCCTTGCAGCGGCGGTCGATGAGATCGTCCATTTGAAAGTAGGACTGAGTGCGTTCGATCGCCGTTGCCAGGGCAGTCCCTCGAAGGCCGTGCATTCCACCATAAAACTCGAGATGCTCTCTGGGAGTGAGCCGATCGTAGAGGCCGAGAGTGTCGGGGAAGATTCCCATCCGCTCGGCGACGGTGACCAGGCTGGTCGTGACGTTGATCCCGTCGACGGTAACGACACCCCGGTCGGGCTTTTGAAGGCCGTAGAGAGTCCGCAGGGTCGTTGTCTTGCCGGCACCGTTGGGTCCGAGGAGGCCGGTGATTCTGCCATCGGCTGCTTCGAGAGCGAGATCGTCGACCGCGACCACGTCGCCAAAGCGTTTCGAGAGATTCTCGATCCTAATCATGGTCGAGCCTCCCTGAGGGTCCACTGGCATCGACGAAGAATGAGGGCCGAGAGATATCGTCCAGGCAGGCGCCGTCGATCTGCTTGAAGTCAGCGTTGTCGATGAATTGCTCGATCAGCTCGGGTGCGCAACCTTGGGTCGCAACGCCGTGTCCGCTCTCGGAAGCGACGAGGTGGAGCGAGTTCGGGAGAGCACCCGCCATGACCTCGCCCCAGCGTGGCGGCGTGATCGGGTCGACCTCGCCGGACAGGATCAGGGCCGGGGCGTTCGAGCTCACCTTTTCGGAGTAGATCGCGGGCGGAGGAGCCTTCGGCCAGACACCGCAGGCGTTCTCGTAGGTTTCGAAAAACGCTCGACCCAGGAACCCGCTCTTCATCTCTCGTTCGATCTCGTCCGCGGCCATGCGCGGCAGCTCTTCGGAGCACATGATGGTCAGGTGCGCACCGATCGTCATGGCGGTTGCCGTCTCGAAATAGCTCGACACCGCGCCGAGAGCGCGGTAGTCGTGGTTGACGGCTTGTGCGATGATGAGAGGCACGATCCGGCTTAGTTCGGGAACGTAGAGGACCTCGCGCAAGCCGCTGACGAAGATATCCTTGGTCAAGACCAGGCTCAGTGGCTCTCCGGTGGTGGGTTCGTCGATCGAAACGCGGACGCCGTCGCCTTCGAGCGCTTCGACCGCACGGCTGAACATCTGTTCGAGCTCGGGGAATGCTTCCCGGCATGCGGTGTCCTCGGCGCAGTCCGCAAACAGGTCCTCCAGGGCGCCTTCGGCGTCGGACGTTGCGTATAAGGGCGCGGGGTTCGCCAACGGCAGGTTGCCATCCAGCACCAGGGTCCGAACGTGTTCCGGAAAGCGGTGCGCGTACAGCAACCCGGCTCTTGTTCCCCAGGATCCGCCGTAGATGTTGATTCGCTCGTAGCCCAGGGCTTGCAAGATCTCGTGAATGTCGACGTTGGCCAGCTCCTGGGTGTAAAGAGTGACATCGGCGTCGAGCTCTTCGAGACAGCTCTTCAAGAGCTCGCGTGCCAAGCGCGCTTGTTCCTCGGTAGACAGTGTCAGCCAAGCGTCGTCCGGGATGTCGCACTCCAGAGGATGAGAAGCGCCGATGCCGCGCTGGTCGATCAGAACCACATCACGGCTTTCGTTTACCTTGCGAAAGACGGATGCGACCAGGGGTGCCATGTCCATGGCTGCCTGGCCGGGGCCGCCCGGGAAGATGACCACCGGATCGGCTTGCGGAGCCGCGTCGACCGCGGGAACAACCGCAAAACGGATGTCTATCTGCCGGCCCTCGGCGGCCTTTCGGTTCTCGAAGACCGTGTGCGTGCCGCAGAGCACTTCCTGCGGGTACCTGTCGAGATGGCACGGGGCAAGCTCGAGGGTGCCGACGGTCGTGGCGGCGGCCGGAGAAGCCGGCAAGACCAGTGGCCCTGGGAATCCCAGCAGGCCCAGTAGGCCTGGCAGGCTCAGCAGGCGGAGGGATTCCCCGAGGTGCTTGTAGATGCGGGTCATGGGGGCTCGTATCGCTTGCATTGCGCTCGCAGTCAGGAGTCGGCGCCCGGGCGCGCGGGTTGACGTTTCGTGAGCGCCCACGCCAGGCGCCCGGCGACCAGCACCACGCCCACGGCGACGATCGCCATGGCTGGAATTCTCGCGCGCTCGATCGGCAGGACCAGCCAGGCAAGCGAGTAGCCCAGGCCTGCAAGCACCAGGGTCCAGCCGGAGAAGCGTTGCAGGGCCTGTTGTGTCGAAGGGTCGCAGCGCGCCGATAGTGGCTCGAGGGTTTTCGGGACCAAGTTCGCGCAGATCACGAGTACCAGCCCCAACACGACGCCTTGGGCGCGCTCAGAGGTGGCTACATCGATGAAATCAAGGTTGACCGCGAAGGCCAGCGCCAAAGAGAAGGAGATGATCAAGGCGGCGAAGATGAGTGCGTTGCGTATGGACATCATTAGGTTTGTTCTTTCTTGGGGTCGGTTTTAGTTGGGTCGGAAGCGAGGCTGCTTGCCTCGTCGAGCTTGGTCTCGAACCCGAAGACCCGGGCGAAGCTCAGGAGCGCGTCTTCGAGCACCGATAGCTTGAGCCGGTAGAGGATCGTTTTGCCGTGCCGTTCCGCATCGACCAGGCCGGCCTCGCGGAGTACCGCGAAGTGAGCCGACATGGTTGGCTTCGACACCGAGAAGTGCTCGGCCAGCTCACCGGCCAACATCGGCCGCCGACGCAGAAGCTCCAGCACGTGGCGGCGGGTCGGATCGGCGAGGGCTTTGAAGACCTTGTTCATCGATTCCAAGATTAGCTAATTGTCTAAATGTTTGTCAACGGGTGGCTCGGGCGTCCCTTTCCGGCTCGATGCCTCGGGCAGCCTAGGCCGGTGACACCGCGCCCGTGATCTCGAGGGACAGGGTCTCGGTTCCGACGTAGTCCGCAAAGGCCTCGATGCCGGCGGCAAGGCCGTCGGAGGTTGTGCCGCTATATGAACCGGCTGTCCGGTCGCGAGTAGCATAGACCGTCACTCAACCCCGGGCGGCCCACCATGATCGGCCAGACCCTCCCCCACTACCGCGTCACCGCCAAGATCGGGGCGGGAGACGTCAGTGCTGCAGTTCGTTGACCGCCCGCCAGGCCTCGTCGATGGCGACGTGGGTGTAGGCGTCGGCGCCGGCGTCGGAATTGGCGAAGGTGATGCTTCCGAACGGCCTGCGCGCGATCTCGTGCGGCGCCTCCCCTGGCGCCCATTCGGGATCCCACAGGTCCGAGTAGTCGTAGGCGTAGCCATGGGGCCAGCGATTGACAGTGATGGCGAGGATATCGTCGGCCTCGCTGAAGCCCGCCGGAGCCAACATGCCGTCGAGCACGGTCCGGACCTCTGTCTCGAGGTCCTCGAAGGTCATGGCCAGCAGGCGCGTCCGCGAGGACCGATGTTGCTCGCGAATGTCGAGGCCTTTCGCCGCTGGCGCGACCGATCCCCAGAACTGCATGACCGCCGCTCCAGGATCGTCCCAATCGTGTCGGTACTCGCCGACTCCAATGCCCTTGACCAGCCAGGTCGCGCCATGGAGACGTCCCGGGCAATAAGCGCCCGAGATGCCGAGCTTGTCGGCGGCCTTACTGTTACGGAGCAGGACATTGGTCAGCAGTAGCGGCCGCTTGACCTGGTAGCTCAGCGCCTCGCGCTGAACCGCGGGGAGCTGGGGACACAGGTGGGGGATGATCGAATGGTAGCAAGCCAGTACACAGCTCGTCCCCTTCACGCTCACCGATTTCCCATCCCGGATGAAGCTGACGCGGACGGCGCCGTCCTCCTCGTTGACGTTGACGACGGTCGAGTTGAGCCGCAGACGGATCGGCGATTCGGGGCGATCGAGTTGCGAGTAATCGAAAGCCACGGTCGCAATGTCGTCCATGCCCTGGCCTTCGGCAACCGCTGGAATCAACGCACGGACGACCAACCTGGCAATGGAGGCGTTACCGTCGGGAAAGTGGGCCACCTCGCCGCCCACGCTGCCCGACGAGTCGGGCTCGCCGCCGAGCAGGTGTGCCATCGGGAGCCCGGCGCCCTCGCACTCGGCGACCGACAAGCTGTCTGCGCCCACACCCGCGTAGCCGTGAGTGGCGTTGTAGAAGATCTCGGCGGCTTCCTCGGTGAGGCCACCATACTGGCGGATGAAGTCGATGTAGCTGATCTGCCGGAGGAACTGCCGGCGCTCTTCCGGACTCCGGCCCTCGAGTACGTCGGTTCTGGCGGAGTAGAACCACTTCAGGGAGTCGCGTGACTCCTGGCTGAGCGGAACGGCGTTGAGCTTCCCGAGGATGCTCGCGAAGTCTCCCCAACGTGGAGTAAACCCCGGAATCAGCACGTCGCGTCCATAGGTTTCGCTATCGAAGAAGATGGCCGGGCCGAGCTCTCCGTCGTCGCCGTAGTTGAAGTCGTTTCGCTCCAGCAGGCGCCTGATATCGACTCCCAGCTCCGCGAGCAGGGTGTTCACCCGCTCGCTGAACATCGGGTACTCGAGATTGAAGACACCGCCCCAGACCAGCCGCATCGGACCGCCCTGGTGGAACTCGTTGCGCTTGGCGTGACCGCCGAAATCGTCGTGGTTTTCGAGGACAAGGATGCGGGAGTCCTTGCCGAACCGCCGGCGGTAGAAGTAGGCGGCGGCGAGACCGCTGATACCCCCGCCGACGACCACCAGATCGTATTCCTCTCCGAGGTCCTCGCCGGTGTCGAAACGCTTGCCCTCGCGCGCAAGTTCGTGCGCCACCTCGAACGAGCCAGGATGCGAGCCGCGCAGCCCGGTGAGCGTGGGTGGGTAGTAGCGTCCAACCGGTTCGGTGGGCACAGGCGAAGGTTGGCACGCGGCCACCCCGGAAGGGAGGCCGAGACTCAGTGCCGCAAGCCCGGTGCCGTGGATGAAGTCCCGGCGGGTGATGTCGCGACGCGTGCCCAATTGGCGATCGGATTTGCTCACGAGCCCTCGGCCTCTCCAAGCTTGGCCATAATCTCGCATGGGCCTAGCCTCGTACCTTGCATCGCGCGCCAGCCTATCGTCACGGGCGAGACTGATGCGAGGCGCTCGTCAGTCGCGCGGTAGATCACCGCGGCCAGGGCGAGATCGTGCGGGCTGCCTTTCGCCGGGCTTCATCGCCGCGATCCGGCGAGCGTGATCCCTGACTCCGATCAGCCGCGGCAGACCGAGCCGCCACGCAGGGTAGGATCGGCAGAGCGAGTCGGCGTGAGAAGAAAAACGATCCTTTGCGCACTGACATTCGTGGCCGTGGCCGGGACCGCCGTCAACGATGCGGGAGCAGCTCAACCAGCGGTTGATGCCGTCGCATCGGCCGCCGAGACGGCCAGGATCCAGGGACAGATCCAGGCCTTTTTCACCGCCCTGCCTCTGGCCTTCGGGCTCCTCCACCTGATCCTCTACATACACCTACCGCGAGCGCGCGCGAACCTTCCCTACTCGCTCTGGATGTTCACGTGGGCGGTCGGCGTGTGGGCCGATCTACAGTACCAGTACGTCGACCAGGCCGTTGGCGTCCTCAGGCTGCACCGCGCAACGGCCACCGTCGGCCCCATCGTCGGGCTGTGGTTCTTCTACACCCTCCTCTGGGGGCGGATTCCTCGCCAGTTCTATGTCTTGAGCGGCGCTGTCGGAGTGACCGGGATCGCCGCGGTGATCGATCCCTCCCATGCGACCTTTCGGATCTTGTCTTTCGTCAGCTTGATCGTCTTCTTGGAGTGGGGCCGGCTTCTCGTCGAGGCTGTCGGGCGCCGCTGGGAGGGCGCGGCCCTCCTGCTTGGAGGCTTCGCCTGCTTGATGGCATTCGGCGCCTACGATTTCTACCTCGATCAGGGACTCATGAGCCCGATCCTCGGCATCACGAATCTCTATTTCGTCGGTTACCTCGGCTTTTTCTTCACCATGTCGATCAGTCTCGCCCGCGACTTCGCAAAGCAGGAGCGCAGGGCAATTGCCGAAGAGAACAGGGCCGCCGAGGAAGCGCTCGGGCGGCGGCGCGCCGAAGCCGAGAGCGCACGCAAGGGAGCCGAGATCGAGGAGGCGAGACGACTGCAGATCGCCCTCCTCCCGAGCTCGGTGCCGGATCTCGATGGCTTCGAGATCGCCGTCCACACGGAGACCGCGACCGAAGTCGGCGGTGACTATCATGACTTCCTGCCTGGACCAGACGGCTCGTTGACCGCCCTCATCGGTGACGCCGCCGGTCACGGTCTCCGGGCCGGGGTCCTCGTCGCCGTGATCAAGAGCCTTGTCAGCAGCCACGACGCAATCGGTCGCGACCCCGCCCGCTTCCTCGAGGAGAGTGGGGTGACCCTGCGCCGACTCGATCTCGATCGAATCGACATGGCGCTCGCGGTGCTCAGCATCCGCGGCGGCACGGTGCGCTGGTCGTCGGCCGGGATGCCCCCTCTGCTCGTCCGCCGAGCCCTCGACGGCAGGGTCGAGGAGCACCTGGTCGCCGGCCCCTTTCTGGCCAGCCGACTCGGCACGACGAGGGAGAACAAGATTCTGGAGCTCGTGGCCGGGGACGTGCTCCTCGCCTACAGCGACGGCCTCCCCGAGAGCCTGGGCCCGGACGACGAGTCCTTCGGCTTCAGAAGACTTTCGGACGCTGTCTCCGAGCTGGGCAGTCGACCGCTACGTGAGTTCCTCGAGCAACTGATGATCCGAATCGAGACCTGGCGCGACGGTCGCGACCTCTACGACGATATGAGCGTCATCGCCTTTCGTCGCCGGGATCGGTTGCCTCCGGATAGTCTCCAGGAAACCTGAGCGTCCGCCCGATCGACACCTGGCCCGGGTTCTGAAACCCCACCCAGAAGGGTGGCGGCAGCAGGCCTAGCGCAGACGTACACTCGTGTCCGCTCCCAATGACCATCGAAACCAGACGGAGCACTCTGGAGATGAAGTAAGCCTGATAGGGCTACTTTGAGTCCGATTCTGCCAGGCAGGAGGACGAAACATCGGTTTGGTGTTCGAGACCCGAATGACCAACAGGGCCCACGCTGCGAAGGGCAATCGTCCGGCAGGTCGTCAAGCAACGTCCCCTCGTAGAGCACTCGTGCACGCGGTGGAGTGCTAGGAGGAGTCCGTGAAGACCTGCCCATTCTGCGCTGAAGAGATCCAGGACGCGGCGATTGTCTGCAAGCACTGCCGTCGTGACCTGCCGCCGGCGGCGGACGAAGGGTCTGCGGTCGCTGTAGAGACAGCGCCGCCACCGACACGGCCAGAGACAGGTGCCGAAGGCGATCGGCCGGGCGCTACGGGTGGGCCGCTTGCCGTGATTGGCGTGGGTTCGTCCTATCGCAATGGCTGGCGACAGCTGTGGAAGCACTTCCTGATGCTATTTGTCGTCGGCATCATAGGCGCCGTTGTTTCCAGTCCTGCCGACATCCTGCGCGGTATTGCTCGACAGAGTGAGGACGCTAGCGGCGCCTTTCTATTCCTCCTTTCGTTGCCTTACAGCATCTTGCTTGTCGCCCCCATGACATACGGTGTTGCGTTCTTCTATCTGAAGGCAGCGAGAGACGATCCGCTCGACATCAGAAATGCGTTCGACGGTTTCAGAGACTACTGGAATGTCGTTCTGGCTAGTCTGGTCGTGGCCGTTATCGTCTGGCTCGGGTTGGTGGCCCTGATAGTCCCGGGCATTTTCTTTGGGTGCAAGTTGGCCTTTACGCCCTACCTGGTCGTAGACCGGAAAATGCAAGCTGTGGATGCGATTCAGGAGAGCTGGCGCATGACAACCGGGCATGCGTGGAAAGTGTTCTTGATCGGTCTATTGGCAATTCCTATCTTTATCGCAGGGCTGGTCTGCCTCGTTGTAGGAGTCATAGTCTCGATCATGTGGATAAAACTGGCCTCAGCTTCTCTCTATCTCGCGGTCAGCAGTTCAGGTGAGGCTCTCGTCCAGGATGGAGAACCTGTTACGTGCTGACGCGTGCTGCGGGGCGCTGCGATTCACTGCACAGATTCGAGCGCAAGTGTGCCGCCAGTGTGCTGCGGATGAATCGGCTGTCCAGTCGCGAGTGACAGAGATCGTCACTCGACCCCGGCGGCCCACTCACCGCCAAGATCGAGACAGGAGGCGTCAGCTCTACAGGTCGTCGACGCCCGGAGCCGGGAATCGAGTGTGACCCGACTATTGGAGCCGGTTTGTGAGACCCGGAGACACACACGCCGGCGTCAGCGGCGGGCGACGTGGATCGAGCGCGGTCTCGAGGCGCTCGAAGAGTCTGTCGGCTCCAGTTAGGCTCATGCCACCGGCGGCTAGCCACCGCCCCCTTTGCCCTTCCCCTTCCCTTTGCCTTTCCCCTTTCCCTTGCCGTTGCCGCCCCCGTTGCCGTTCCCGGTGTCGTTGCCGTTTCCGCTGCTGCTACTTCCATCGTCGGCGCTGCCGGAGTTTCTCCCGTCGTCACCGTCGTCTCCACCGTCACTGTCGTCGCCGCCGTCGCCATCGTCACCGCTATCTCCGCCGTCTCCGCCATCTCCGTTGCCGTCGTCGTCCCCATCCGTCGGATCATCCTCCCTGATCGAGGCGACCATGAGAGAGAACGCAGACTCGTTGTTCTTGCAGGCAGAGGTGCTGCTCACGACCCGCACATGTCGTCGGTTGGCGCACACGGAGATCATGCTGTCTTCCGGTTCCAAGGCCTCGCTCTCCCCTCCCAGCGTCACGGCCAGAACACCCGCTTTCGGGGCGCCGGGACCCGAAGACACCGTCAGCAGGTAGCTTCCGGGAAGAACGCTGGGCAGGGCAGCTCGCACGCCATACTCGGAGTGCCCGGGGCGCACCTCGAGGACCTCCCCGCTGAGTGTGACGTAGGGTTTCTCTCCATCGTCCACTGCCAGGTTGGCGCCGTGAATCACCAGGTCCTTGCCGTCCACGATGGCGCTGAGAATGATCGGCCCACCCCTGTCCTCGCCGGGCGCACCGATTCCGAAGGCCACGGAGACTGCCAGACCGATCACGGATCCCACAAAGAGGGCTTTGTAGCGCATCAGAAGCTCCTTTTTCTCTCAGAAGACTATCGACCAGGCTGTGTTGGGTTCCCGATCCTACTACCAAGTCGCAAACGATGCGGACGTTTCTTCCTGCCTGCGCCGAGCTCCACCGCGGCTCGGTACGGTCGACGTCAAGGCTGACTTGCTGTGCCTTTTCGGACGAGAGTCTGCCAGCGTTGTGCCATCGGACTCAAAAACTTGCCCTTCGAAGCGTGGTAGCCTCTTGAATGGCAACGCTTGCCAAATCGCCAGGATCCATCTGCGGCGTCCCCATCATGTCGGGAGTCCTCGGTCGAGAACCGGCAGCAGGGAATCACGGTTGACCTATCACGACGCGCTCGCTCGGCGGCAGCCGCACGGCCCCTTGCGTCCGATGCCGCGCGCCGAGGTGCTGTCACTGGAGCCGCTGCGCAACAAGGACCTCTTTGAGCGCCGAAATCGGCTCAACACGATCCGCGAATCATTCGTCAACAGCTCGAAAACCGACGAGATCGACGCCGTCGCCCTGCCACTCTTCGATCGATGGCATCGAACGCTGATCCGGAAAGACGGACCGCAGAGAGTAGCCGAGGAATTCGCCGCCCTGCTGACGGATATGGCCCGCACCCCTTCACCGAGGTACCGACAAGGATTGGTCCTGCGTGCTTTCAATCACCTCTTGGGGAAAAGCGGTGGTTTCGGGGATGCGGCGGCAAAACAGCGCACCCGCCGCCTGCTCATGTCCACGTTCGACGCGTTGGGATCCGGCGACGTCAAGGCGGGGATTCGGAGATTCGGCCGGCTTCATGCCCTCAATTCTCTGGGACGAGAAAGCTCGGCGATCGACAAGACTGTCCATTGGCTGACACACAACGATGCGCAGCACTACTTCTATTTCAACAGCTTCGATCTGACCGAAGCCGCGTTCGATCTGGTCAAGCTCACCGACGACACGCTGAGCTGGTCCCGACAAGATCGCCCCTCCAAGCGCCTCGACGAGGAAGAGCTCGCCGCGCGGCAGTTGATCCGCGAGTCCTTCGACCAAGCCCGGTACGAGGCCAGCGGGTGGCTCGCCTTTTCAAAGGGCACGGCTTCAAAGGGCACAGCCGGCGACGCGGACGGGCTCCTCAGGCACTTGGGACAAGTCAACATCTTCCCCGAAACCCCCTACGATGATGTGAGCTGTGCGGCCTACGGCATGGTGTCGCTGCGCTTTGCCCAAGGACCTCGGGCGATTGCCGACGTCGCGCGTCGTATCGGCGACACCCTTTCGGCCATTGCGGCGCGTCTCGAGGGAGTCGCACATCTCGATGACGAAACCTGGGGGCTGCGGGACGTGATCGCGCGCGACTGGTTGCAACGCCGACCCGAGCTTCTGGAACGTGCCTTCGAGGAAGGGTTGGCGTGGGCGGATCACCTCTACGGCAAGAAGGAGGCATCGACGGCAAAGCAAGCGTATCGCCGCGCCCTCGAGACACTGCCGACGATCGACGACGCCATGTTGCATGCCGCTCTCCGCGTCTACCCGTCGAACCTCAAAACCCATCCAACCGTGGGATTGTTGCGCTCGATGTGGTCGTGGAGCGTCGATATCAAGGTCAAGAGCCCTCAGGATCTGGTCGACTTCGTGATCTGCCTGGGAAACGTCGATCTCCATCCACTCGAAAGTTCGATGGAGCGCCTCCACGAACAAGCGTTCTTTTGTCGGCAGGTGGCCAGGGATGCGAAGACCGGAAGACTTCGACGCAGACAACTGCACCAGCTCGCCAACCTCGTTTACGAGCTGATGTCGGTGGGCGATCTGAACACCGACGATCCCAATGACGGATTACTTGGCGCCTATGGCGGTACGTCGACGGATTTTGTTGTCGCCCGACGGGTCGCGGAGCGCCTGACCGGTATGAGTCGTATCGAATCTGATTTCAATGAACTGGATCTACGCGACCCGAAGGCGGTGGCGTCGTTCACGAAGGGCATTGCCGAAGACCAGGCGCTGATCTGGATCTCGGGCGACCATTGGGTCTTCTCGCTCGACGACGTCACCAACCACTCGATGGTGCTGCACATCCGAGCACAACGTGACCGGTCGAAGGAGATCTGGTTTTACGATCCCAGTCACGAGATCGATCACTATCAGCACATCTATACGGTCACGGAAAAGGGTCGTGTCAAGAAAGGCCAGGATCATGAGACCGGCTTGGCGCGGCTCAAGACATTTCGCGGAAATCACCGCTACGGACCATCCCCTAAGTTCAAGAATTGGTCTCGCGGCATTCGCGCCCGCGGTGGTCGCGTCTTGGTCGACGCGGTTTTTGTTTAGCTAGCTCTGCTCGGGCGGCGTCCCGTTGGCTCCCGCTCTGGATGGCAAGACCCATCGAGCCTTCCCTCCTCCCGCTGATCGGACGCGCGGTCAGCCCGGCGACATCGCGCGAGCGCGGTGCTCTTGCGGGCTGACGCCTCGCACTCTCTTGAACGCCGTGCTGAGGGCAAACGGACTGCTGTACCCCACCTTCGGAGCGATTGTGCCCACAGTCGCGTCGGGCTCGCAGAGGAGATCGGCGGCCAGCGCCAGACGCCATTCGGTGAGGAACGCCATCGGCGGCTCTCCTACTACTTCACGGAATCTGCGGGCGAGCGCCGCGCGCGACACGCCCGTCTCGCGGGCCAGGGCGGAGAGCGTCCACCGCCGGGCCGGGTCGTCGTGCATGATGGCGAGCGCGCGCCCGACAACGGGGTCGGCCTGGGATCGATACCAGGCCGGCTCCTTCGCCTCCGGTCGCGTAAACCAGGCGCGCAGCACCCGCATCAGGAGAAGGTCGATCAAGCGGTCGAGCACGGCTGCCTGACCGGGCCGGTCCTTGACGACCTCGTCGCACAACACCGAAAAGAGCGGTGACTCCCACTCCTCCTTCGGAAGCCAGAGGAGCGGCGGCAGCGCGCGAAGCAGGCGATCGCTCAGGTCGCCCAACGATTCGTACGCACCGACCATCATCACGGTGGAGCCTTCCGGATCATTGCCCCAGGTGCGCACACCGTGCATCAGCTCCTCCTCGAGTGACTCGCCGTCCAGCGAGCAACAGCGCTGACCGGCGTGGATCACAACGTCCGGCTCGGTTTCGGGCTCGCCGGCGACGGTGTAGTGATCCGAGCCGCTGGTCACGGCGACGTCGCCCACACCGAGTCGCACGGTCTCGCCGCTATCGTGGACGATCCACACCTCTCCGGTGACCACGGCGATCAGCGTCAGCGGCGATTCCGCGAGGACCCGCAACGACCACGGCGGGCTCATCACACAGCGAAGCGCGAAGGCGCCGCGGGCTCGTGGTCCGTCGAGAAGGCCTACTAAGGGGTCCACTTTGCCAGATTCTAGACGATCACGTATGAAGTTGAGCGCCTCGGCGATGGCCTCGCGCCCGGCCGGCTCCTACACTTCTCAGCGTGGCAAACACGAACAACCTGGTCACAGAAGGAGTCAAGAGATGAACCCCCGGACCACACACCTGAACAGAGACTCGGAAATACACACCAACACAGACATCGTGAGGCGCTTCGTCGCCGAGGTCGTCAACCAGGGGCAGATGGCCGCCATCGCCGAGCTGGTAGATCTCCGCTACCGTTACCACGGACCGGGTGGCATCGAGGCCGAGGGCCGCACCGGTATCGAGGCGATCGTCGGCGAGTTCCGGGCGGCCTTCTCAGACTTGCACGTCGAAATCACCTCCGAGACCGCACAAGATGATCGCGTCGTGCTGACGGTGGTCGCGACCGGCACTCACGACGGCGACCTCATGGGGCAGGCGCCCACCGGCGCGAGAATCGAGCTGCCGATGGCGATCGTCAGCCGGCTCGATGGTGGGCGAATCGTGGAGGAGTGGGAGTACTACGACTCGGCCACATTGATGGCCCATCTCGGCACCGGCGCGACCCCGGAGATCGAAGCCCCCAGAAGCACCCTCGTTCTAGGCGCCACCGGTAAGACCGGACGCCGAGTCGCCGACCGGTTGATCGCCGCCGGACACTCGGTGCGGGCGGCGTCGCGCTCCGGCGAAACCCGGTTCGACTGGAACGACCGGGCTACCTGGGCCCCCGCGCTGGCCGGCATCGGCGCCGTCTACATCACCTACTACCCCGACCTCGCCTTCCCCGGGGCGGCCGATACGGTGGGCGAGTTCGCCGACCTGGCCGTCGCCAATGGCGTGCGGCGGCTCGTCCTCCTCTCCGGTCGCGGCGAGGAGGGCGCCCGCCAGGCTGAGGACCGCGTCCGTAAGTCGGGCGCGGACTGGACGCTCGTGCGCTGCGCGTTCTTCAGCCAGAACTTCAGCGAGACGTTCGTCGAGCCGGTGCGCCACGGCATCCTCGCCATGCCGGGCGGCGAGACCGCCGAGCCGTTCCTCGACGCTGACGACATCGCCGACGTCGTCTTTGCCGCGCTCACCGACGACCGTCACATAGGCCAGCTCTACGAGTTGACCGGCCCGCGCCTTCTCACATTGAGCGAGGCTGCCAGCGAGCTGAGTGACGCGATCGGCCGCGAGGTTCGGTACATCCCGATGACCCCCGATGACTACGCCATCGAGCTCGTCCGCGACGGCATGCCCAAGGAGGTCGCCCAGCCCCTGGCCGATCTGATCGCCGAGGTCCTCGACGGTCGGAACTCGTATCTCGCCGACGGCGTCGAGCGCGCTCTCGGCCGGCCGCCGCGAGATTTCGCCGACTACGCCCGCGAGGCCGCGGCCAGCGGCGTCTGGGATGACCGCGTTTCGGCTGTCTCTCGCGGGCGGCTAACCGGGGCCTGAGCTACCCACCCCTGCGGGTGGCGACACCTGCAACCTCCCCACTCTGCCGGCCGATTTCTTCGGTCCGGGTTCGAACCCATTTCCCTCCCAGGCCCTGGCTGTCGGGCCCGGATCGCTCGTGAGCTGCGACTGCCAGTCCGACTTCCTCTTCAGCTGGACGGGGCCATACGTCAACCCGCTGGAGCCGAACGACTCCCTGCTCCTCGACCAGGTGTTCTCGTCTCCCGACATCTGTATCAAGCGCCTGCTTGCGGTGATCTTTCCGGGCGGTATCGGAGTCGCCGACCCGATCGATATCGAGCTCGTTTCCCTGTCGCTCAAGAGCGTCGACCCGATCACTGTCGACTTTGGGGGCTTTACCAGACAGTTCGACGTCTTCGTAACGGACAGCGGAAGCCAGGGGATGGGCACGCTGGACCCGATCCCCACTCAGTTCAGCCCCATACTCGAGGGCGACCTCGACCGGACCGACCTGCCCATCAACTACCGTATCGATTTTGAGGAGGTCGGTGGCCCCGGCTTCCAGACTCTCCCGAACCTCGGCCTGACCTTCGCGAACTCGGACGGTACCTTCTCTCGGGCGCCCCTGGTGCCGGCACTGCCGACGCTCTCGGTGGCGGCGCTGCTTCTGGCACTTCTCGGCGCCGGGGCCCTGGCGATGCGACGAGGTCGCTTGAGCTGACTTCGGCTTCTCTGGCGGGTTAGGAAATTCGTTTTCAGCGGTTCGGGGGTCTTGGGCCGATGGCGCGGCGAATGATCCCCTTCGCGTGCGCGGCGGCGACGCAGTGCCGCAACTCTCGTTCTCGGGGCGCTGCCCACTCCTTTGGGTGGTGTGGGAACCATCATCGATCCAGTAGGTTCACGCCATCGGTAGAGCAACACGTCGTTCTCCGCCCGCCGGGCGAGCTGCGGCTATGGCAGGACGGTCGCTGCCCGATGGGCTGACTCGGTGGATGCAATCTCGAAGGAGGCCATCCGTGAGAAGAAGCAATCGCCTTCCCCTGACCCAGGCCCTGATTCTCCTGAGCGGCATCGCTCTCGTGGCCATCCCGGCCGCGGCCGCGTCGCCGGAAAGCCAACAGGTGGAGCCAGATGTCTCTTCGGGCGACTCGCCCAAAAAGCCCATCAACCCGGGGCTCGACATGCTCTGCCCGCTGGGATGTCAGTGCATGACCGGCGCCCTTGCCGAGCAGCAGTTCGGAGCGGGAAGCTTCGCGTCATGCTCGACCGCGGCCTGCGGTCATGGCTGGGTTGGAGATCTCTTTGTTGCCAAGTACTGCTACCGCGACCTCTCCCTCGAAGAGTGCGTGGACAGCGACGGCGGCAAGGACTACGACGTCAAAGGCAGTGCTCCGGGATGCGAAGACAGTTGCTCTCCATTCTCACATCCGCCGACGGTGCTGCTGGAATGTTACACAATAGTGGAGAACGAAGACTGCAAGGTCGCCACCGAAGCCCACGTCTGCCCTGCAC
>JBHHWO010000012.1:0-51560 GCA_046756565.1 Thermoanaerobaculia bacterium
CTGAATGTGAACACCGCGATCACCAGAAGCGGCACGAAGTACACGACCGTGTCTTCAGTGACGCCCAGCAGATCCTTCAGCTCCTGGTAGAGCTCGGCGACCATCGCTCGGACCGAGTTCGCCTTGCCGGCGGAAGCGAGCTGGCGGGTCTGCTCGTACTCACCCGGATCGGTCTTCAGCACCTCCTGAAAGACCGGCTCGATCAGGACGACTAGAGCGCCGGTCGCCAGAGCGAAGACCCCCGCCGCCGCGGCCGCGAAGATGACCCAGAGCCAGTAGCGCTTGAAGTACCGCCCGAGGAATCCCAGAACGCTCAACCGGCGCTTCCTTCCAGAAAAGCGAGCGTCTCGGCAGCGGCTCGAGAAGCGGCGCCCGGCTCGCCCAGAGCCTGGCGCAGGTCGCCGAGTCCGGCTCGCATCTCGGCGCGAGCTTCACTACTCTCCAGAAGTCGCGCGGCTTCGACCACCAGCCGATCCCGCCGAGCCTGGCCCTGAATCAGCTCGGGGACCACGGGCTTGCCCAGGACGAGATTCACCAGACTGATAAACGGCACCTTGACCACCAGCCGGCCCAGCCAATAGCCGATGGCTCCCATTCGATACACGACGACCATAGGCGTTCGCAGCAATCCTACCTCCAGGGTGGCCGTACCCGAAGTGCAAAGGGCGAGGTGTGCCGACGCGATCTCCCTGAACCGGTCTCGCCCGCCGACGACGCGCACCGTCAGGCCGCTCGCGGCGATCGCCCGTTTCATCGCTGCCGCATCCGTCGACGCCGCCCGGACAACTGACACCTCCAGTCCGGCGTACCGGTCTCGCAGATCCCGAGCCGACTCCAGCATGACCGGCAGCAGGCGCCGAACCTCATTGCTGCGGGAACCCGGCAGCAGTACCAGCCGCAGCTGTCGCTCGGTCTGGCCGGAGACCGGCGGGTCCCGATCCCAGGCCTGCTCCAGCTCCGGCACCTCGTCCACCAGCGGGTGACCCACGTGGGTCACGTCGAGGTGCCCGCGATAGAACTCGACCTCGAACGGAAAGAACACCAGCATCCGGTCGATCGACCGGGCCATCGATTTGACCCGGCCCTTGCGCCAGGCCCAGACCTGCGGGCTGACGTAGTAGACCACCTTGACGCCGAGAGTCTTGAGCTTCGGGGCCAAGCGGAGATTGAACTCCGGAAAGTCGATCAGCACTGCCACATCGGGTGGCTCGCTCTTCACCCGGTCGATCACTCGATTGAAGATGTTTCTCGCCCTGATGTAGACCCTCACCACCTCCGCGAGTCCCATGACCGAGATCTTCGAGACGTCCGCAACCGCTTCCAGCCCTTCGTCCAGCATGTGCTCACCACCGAGGCCGTACACCACCAGCTCGCCTCCGGCCTGCGCGCGACGTAGCTCGGCTAGCAGGCGAGCACCGTGAAGATCGCCCGATGCCTCTCCGGCGATGATCAGCACACGCTTGGTCATGGCTTCGAGAACCCTCTATCCGAATTCGCCACGTCTTACGGGCAGCGTTTCGTCCCGAGAACGCGGCGGTCGGCTCAGGTTCCGGGAGGTCCCGACGGAAACGGATACATGAGCCAAGCCAGTAGCAGTCCGCCCCCCATCAATCCGAGAAAGAGCTGGAGAAACAACCGAAGGCGGGCCCGGTTGGAACGACGCCAGAGAATCGCGAAGAACGCGCTCACGACGAGCGCATACAGGGTCATGAGCAAAATGTGGTTGACAGCCATTCCGGCTCAGGTGGCCCAGCCCGTGTCCGAAACCAGGCGTCGGGAATATCCGCAGATGCGAGGCATGCGACCGAGCCCGAGGCGGGCGCAATCGAAGTACGTCGAGGAGCGCCGAGCGAAGCGTATCGAGGCGGATGCGTCCATTGCTGGCCTCTAGTCCTTCTGTCCGGAGAGGATGTCCCAGCAGTCCAGCACCAGCAGCAGGTTCATCAGCCCGGCGGTGAGAATGAACGCACTGCCGTATTCGTATCCGGGTGCCGTGATGTCGCCCGCATAACCGAGGAAGTAGCGAAACCCGAAATAAGGCAAACCGACTCCCATCGAGGCAAGGGTCGCCAGGACGGTCAGCGGCCGGTCGCTCACCACCTGATACAGGTTGCCGTCGAGGCCCCATCCGACCAGGAAGGCCGCGAAGATGAGAACCGCAAACATGACTCCCCGGCGTCGTTTTCCCAGATAGAAATGGCCACCTCCCGGGATCGCCCACGCCAGCAGCAGAGTCCTCACGAAACGCCCGGCGTCCGAAGCGACGGGCACTTGTTGCGCTTGTTCTGACACGAAAAACGCGGTGGCTGCCGAGCCGTGAATCGCGAGAGCGACTCGACTAGCCGTGGTTGTTGAGCAGCTCTTTCAGCTCTTTGCCGGGTTTGAAATAAGGAATCCGCTTCGATGGCACGTCGACTCGATCGCCGGTCTTGGGGTTCCGGCCGATGCGGGGGCCGCGGTTGCGAATCCGGAAACTGCCGAAGCCTCGCAGCTCGATCTTGTCGCCGTCTTTCAGCGACGTCACGATGCTCTCGAAGACGGTATTGACGATCAATTCCGCGTGCTTCTTGGTGAGCTGTGTGGTCTTCGCCACCTCTTCTACCAATTCAGCCTTCGTCATTCCCTTGGTCGTCACCATTGGCCTCCCTTGTAAAGTCGCCGATGCTCCCACAGGAGTCTACCCGGACGGGCCAAACTCCGGCCATCGTTGCGGTCTATTCCTCTTCGGACTCCTCGTCGCCGCCGTCGTCCTCGGCCTCGGTCTCCGCGGCCTCGGCTGGCGCGTCGGCAGCTTCCGTTCCGGCGTCTTCCGCGGCGCCTTCGACCGGCTCCTGGTCGGCCTCGGCTTCCGCGTCGGCCGATGCCTCGGCCACCTCTTCGGGTTCCTCGGCAATCTCGTCAGCGCTCTCGGCCGCGGCCGACTCGTCGCCTTCGTTCTCGCCGGCCCCGTCTGTCGACTCGTATTCCGCTTGGAGCACAGCCGCTTCGTCTTCGCTCGGCTGGTCGACTCCGCGCATCGTCAAGCCGATCTTTTTGTCGTCCTCCTCGATTCGCAGGATTCGCGCCGAGACCCAGTCCCCGACGTTGTAGATCTCCACCAGCGAATCACCTTCCATGTCGATCTCGCTGACGTGAGCCAGACCCTCGAGGCCACTGTGGATCTCGACGAACAGGCCAAAGTCCGTGACATTGACCACGCGACCAGTGATCGTGTCACCAACCTTGTGAGCCGATGCGAAATCGTCCCATTCGTTCGGCATGAACTCCTTGATCGACAGAGACACGCGCTGGTTCTCGACGTCGATACCGGTGATCCTCGCCTTGATCTTGTCGCCCTTCTTGAGCACTTCACCCGGATGCTTGACCCGCTTGGTCCAGCTCATGTCGGAGACGTGAATCAGGCCGTCGATCTCGTCGGTAATCTGCACGAACGCACCGAACTCGGTGAGGTTGCGCACCTCGCCGTCGATGACGTGGCCGACCGGGTGGGAAACCGAAAGCTCCTCCCAGGGATTCCGCTCGGCCTGCCGGAGGGACAGGCTGATGCGCCGCTGGTTCAGATCGAGCTCTGAGACGATCGCCTCGATGTCGTCGCCCACGTTGAGGATCTTCGACGGGTTGACGACCTTCTTGGTCCACGACATCTCGCTGACGTGAATCAGGCCTTCGACGCCCTCCTCCAGCTCCACGAACGCGCCGTAATCGACTAGGCTGACGACCTTGCCGCGGACGCGGGCTCCGAGCGGGTACTTTTTCTCGACCACGCTCCAGGGGTCCTCGTAGCGCTGCTTGTAGCCCAGCGAGACCCGCTCGGAAGTGGGATCGAACTTGAGCACAACGACTTCGGCTTCGTCGCCGACCGAAAAGTGCTCCGAGGGGTGGTTGACCCGCCCCCATGAGATGTCGGTGATGTGCAGCAAGCCGTCGATTCCCCCGAGATCGACGAACACGCCGTAGTCGGTGATGTTCTTGACCACGCCCTCGAGGCGGACGCCCTCGGCCAGCCGAGACAGTGTTTCCGCCTTCTTCTTGGCGAACTCCTTTTCGAGGACGGCCTTCCGGGACAGGACGACGTTGTTGCGCCGCCGGTCCATGCTGATGACCTTGAATTCGAGCTCCTCGCCACACAGCGAGTCCAGGTTCTTGATCGGCTTGATGTCGACCAGGGAGCCGGGTAGGAAGGCCCGGATACCGACGTCGACGGTCAACCCGCCTTTTATGCGCTCCAGCACGCGGCCCTTGATGATCTCGGCGGCGTTGTAGCTGCGCTCGACCTCGGCCCAGACCTTCATGCGCTCGGCCTTCCGTTTGGAGAGCAGCACGTGACCCTCGCCGTCTTCGGCCTTCTCGAGCAGCACGTCGACCTCCTGGCCGACTTCGACGTCGAACTCGCCGTCGGGCTTTTCGAATTCCGATACCGGCACAAGCCCTTCGGACTTGTAGCCCACGTCGATGATGACGTGGTTGGATGTTTTTCCGATCACCTTTCCGGTGACGATCTCGCCTTCACTCAGATGACGCATGCTCGCGTCATACATCGCGACCATTTCATCGTAGCCAATCTCTTCCTGAGTGTCGGCAACGGCCGGGACGTCGACGTCAGACGTCGCCTCGTGCCGTTCTTCCGTGGGGTTCATTTAGTCAATACCTCCTAGTGCGAGTTTTCCGAGTTTGAAGCCCGTAGGCCGCCTTGTCGGCGGGAGCCGAGTACCACCTAAGTGTCTGGAAACTCGGAATTTTGGAGTATAGACACCGGTTTTCCGAGGTGTCAAGAAACTATTGCCTATGGCAACGGAACGATTCCAAGCCGAATCGGTTGTCGCCCGGTTGCGCGGCTATCGAGCGGCGAGAAGACCGAGGGCGGCATTGATCTCGGTTCTCGCCTCCGGGTCCTTCTCGGTCTCGAGTGCCCGCTCGAGAGCGGCCCCCCGGACGCCGCTCTCCGGCCCCGGCTCGGACTCGATTCGTGCCAGGGCCCAGGCCGCGTGAGCGCGTACCAACGGCTCGGCGTCGCCGAGCGCGGCGACCAGCGGCTCGATGAAACGTGCCTCGCCCAGGTTGCCCATCGCCACCGCGACGTTTCGCTTGAGACCCACGAGCTTGGCGCGCTTCATCGCGCTGCCGCGAAAAGCGGCGGTGTACTCCGACTGACTCATGCCGAGCAGCCGGGTCAGCGTGAGCGTCCTCCTCCAGGGCGGCAACTCCATCTCCGGACGATCGAACCCTCCCAGGTCAACATTGGCCGGGCAGACCTCCTGGCAGACATCGCAACCGAAGACCCAATGGCCGAGCTTGCGGCGCATGCCCTCGGGAATCGGCCCACGGTGTTCGATCGTCCAGTAGCTGATACAGCGCCGGCTGTCCAGACGGTACGGTTCGGGTAGCGCCCCGGTCGGGCAGGCCTCCAGGCACTTCGTACAGCTGCCGCACGGGTCCGCGACCTGCGTGTCGGATTCGAGCGCCAGTGTCGTCAGGACCTCCCCGATGAGGAACCAGGAGCCGATCTCGGGATCGAGCAGATTGCAGTTCTTGCCGAAGCCTCCGAGACCAGCCTTTGCGGCCAACTCCCGCTCGAGCACCGGCCCGGTGTCGACGTAGCGCCGGGTGGCCGTGCCCGGGAACGCGGCCTGGAGCTCGGCCTCCAGCGCCTCGAGCCGAGCCAGCATCACGTCGTGGTAGTCGTCGCCACGAGCGTACCGGGCCACCCCCGGCCAGAGATCATTCTCAGCGACCGGCGTCGAACCGACCTCCGACTCCAGCGGAGCGTAACGCAGAGCGACGCACACCGCGCTCCGCGCGCCCGGCAGTACCGTGCGGGGATCGAGACGCTTCTCGACCCCTCTCTCGAGATAGCGCATCCCGGCATGGTCCCCTCGCGCCAACCAGCGGAGAAAGGCTCCACCGGTGCCCGCCCGATCCAGCGCCGCGATGCCGATGCGATCGAAACCAGCGGCCTCCGCGATCCGCCTGACCCGATCCTCCGGCTTCACTCGAAGCTCCACTCCGGCGCTCAACTGGCCGGCCTGTGCCGCCGGTCCACCAGATCCTCAAGCTCGTCGAGAGTCACGCCCAGCCGGCGGGCGGTGGCGGTCGCCAGTGAGGTTTGCGCGACCCCCGGAATGAACTGGTAGGTCGAAGTTTCGCCGTCCATTTCAACTTGAAGGAACTGGAGGTTCTCGCTCGGTGGGTCCGCGGCGAGCTCCCGTGCGAAGTCCAGGAAGTGAGTGGTGATGAGGCCGACGGGCTCCACTCGTTGCAGGAGTTGAATCACCATCAGGAAGATCTCGACAGCCTCCGAAGGGTTGGTACCCGAGCAGAGCTCGTCGACCAGGACCATCGAGCGCGGTCCCAGGGACTCGAACAGGCGTCGGATCCGCAAGAGCTCGGTCCCGAGGCGGCCCTCGCGCTGGTCGACGCTGGCCCGCTCCGTCGCCGAGGCGAAGAGGCCGTCCACAATCGGCAGGTTCGCTCGGATAGCCGGTACGTAGAGACCCGACTGGCCGAGGATCTGCGCCAGCCCGACGGCTTGCAGTAGCCGCGTCTTGCCGCCGGAATTGGGACCGGTGATGACGAAGATCGAGTCAGACCGCTCGGCTTCCAGATCGGACGGCACCGGAGTCCCCTGCCGGAACAGAAGCGGATTGAACAACCCGTCGAGACGGAGTCGATCCCCGTCAGAGAATTCGGGCAGGCAGATCCGGAGGCCCGCAGTCTCGGACCGCTGCCGAAACGCCCTCGAGCCCAGGTAGAACGCAAGATGGCACTGCAACTGCAGCAGCGGCTTGACCCAGTCGCTGATCTCGAGAAACACCTGGTGGACGACGCGGTTCACCAGCTCCTTGCCACTGAACTCGAAGCCGTGACGGATCAGCTCGATGCGGTCCCGGAGCCGTCTGGTCGGCGGAACGTAGAAGGGATTCTCGGTGTTCTCCTGCAGCCGGTTGAGCTCGAGCTGCCGGATCTTGCCGTCCGCGCCCAGCTGGATGGTGAAATCGACGCGCGCGAGGTGATTCTCGTAGTCCAGGAGCGAAATCAGGAGACCCCATTCGCGGGTCTTTTGTATCTCCAGTCCGGTCTGGTGGATCCGGCGCAGCCCGGACTTCGAATCCTGGAAGCTCGCCGCCATGGCTGCCACGGTCTTCTTCGCCTGCTCGAGAATCTCGAGCCGGAACAGAGTGACGTCGAGCTTGGCCCTGCGATGCGGCGCCTTGAACAGGGCCAAGAGATGAAACAGATCGTGGAACAGGGACTCGGTAGTCGCCACCACCTCAGCGTCCGTATCGAGCTCCGTCAGCAGCTGCTGCCGGAACCGTACGGTCTCGGCATCGAGCGGCGGCCGGCAGAGGATCTCGCGCAGAAACACCCGGTTGATCGGAATCGGGCGGCCGAAGCTCTCGATCTGGAAACACTCTTCGACCAACGCGTCCAGAAACAGCTCCTCCCGGAACAGATCCGGCTGCCAGCCCGAGTCGGCGGCCGAGCCTGGCCTGGACAGGGCCTCCTCGAGATGATCCGCGGCTCCCCCGCCGAGAAACGAGATCTCCATCAGCTCGTCGATCGCGACGTCGTCCAGCCGCAGCCGCGGCTCCAGGTCCAGCAAGTCAGGGACTGGAACTCGCGCTGGGGGCGGGGCGGGCATCTGGCGGACTTGACTCATTCGGCCACGGATCGGTTTCCGACCAGAGTGTCTGTTCCCAGGTAGCCGCGCCCGTCATTGTAGTACCACGCGCGCGTCTGCGGCAGCTTCATGCCGCCCAGCTCGACCTCGCCCTCCAGAGTGATGTACTCGCCGTCGTTCTTGGCCTCGTCGTGGTAGAAGCGGTAGCCGGCCAGGGCCGAAGAGGCCGGATCGAAGTACAAGTACCAGGTGTCCGCGCCCACGTCGGCCTCGTAGGTCACCCTCAGGCTCAGCACTTCGTGGCCCTCGAACTCGGTCGCCGCAACTTTGTCACCGACCAGCGTGCCGGGATCGCGGAGCTTCATCGGTAGGCCGTAGAGAAAGGTGTAGTAGTCGCGAAACCAAATGACCCGATCGCAGTTCAACCCGAGCTCTTCGGCTTCCTGCTCGGAGAAGTCGCTCTTGCCGTCAAGATAGAGCTCGCAGCGCTCGCCGCGGAGCTTGCCCACCAGGTCGTGACCCTCTCGTTGGCTGACCCAGGTGAAGATCTCCCGCTCGAGGTCGATGGCGACCCCGGTTTCGCGGACGGTCCCGTCCGGCCGCCGCTCTTCGATGATCAGTGCAAGCGCCGTTCGGCCCCAGGCTCCGGTCGGATCGTGGTACGCGTTCGAACGCTCGAGAAGCTCCGGACCGGTCGGCAGATCGGCGGCCGTCAGGGCGGCGGTCGCCACGAGGAGAGTCGGGAGCGCGAGGAGGACGCAGCGCATCTCTGGTGATTCTAGACAAATGGCCGCACCCGTGGCGCCCCGGGTCGTCTCCCCTTCGTAGCCCGCGCGTCGGCGGCGATCGGCGGGCGAATCCTTAAGGGGACGGCTCGGGCTTCTCAGACTGCCAGAGTCCGGCCCTCGCCTGCGCTCCGCTACGCGCACACCGGCCGTGACCTCCAACCAACTTTGCGGGCGCTTGCGGAGAGCCCCCTGCGCGGATTGCCTGCCGCCTCGCCCTAGCCAACGCGCTCCTCGGCTTGGGTTGGACCTTATAGCGGCCGACGTCTGTGTGTCGGCCGGAGTTCCGAGTCCCGAAGACGGCAGGAGCGGAGCGCCAGCGAGGCCGAAGCCGTGAGCCACCTCCCGCGCCGCAGGCCTGATTATGATGCTCGTGATGAGGCCTCGCGGACCTGTCATGGCCTCTCGCTAGAACGTCGGGTACGGAGACCCGACGCTACAGGACGTGCTCTGTTACTTCAGCAGCCGCGGCGCCAGCGTCCCGACGTCGTCGGCGAGCGGAGTGATTCGAGGTCGGAGGCGAAGGTCCATTCAGTGAGTAGCGTCAGGCCGAGGCCTGCCCTTAGCCTGTCCTGAGGCCTGGCGAAGGAAGCGCAGCAAAGGGTGCCTGAGGTTGACCGAGGTGCTTTCAGCGGCTTGCAGTGACCCTCGGTACTGTGCCTGAAAGGCCGGCCGCGTGCCTCTTGCTCGCGAGCGCTTACCCGAGTCTTCGAGGAGCGAGCGAGAAGACGGCACCGGCGGCCCTCAATCGACCCGAGCCACCACAGAGACCCGATTGAAAACCAGTGGGGCCCGCCGAGCGCCGCCGACACGAGGAGGTTGGGCGTGTTACTACCGCCAGCCGACCGGCTTCAGCTCCAGTGCATTCGAGTACCGAACGAGCGCCGTGCGCGCCGCCTCACGGTCCGCGGTGCTTTCCGACCGCGCCGTGTCCGTTGCCTCGAACCGGCACGACATCACGTTCAGCACTCCTTTCTTTCGGTCCGCCTTGAAGTCGAACCGGGCCACCAGCCGCTCTCCCGCCAACACGGGCAGGCAATAGTAGCCGTACTTGCGCTTGGCCGCCGGCTTGAAGATCTCGAGCATCTGCTCGAACCCGAACAGGCGCTGGACCCGCACGCGGTCCCAGAGAACCGGATCGAAGGGCGACAGCAGGACGCCCCGGTTCGCGCGCGGGCGAGCGCGCATCAGCCCCTCTGCCAACTCGAGATCGCGGGGACGAATCCACCCGACCGAAGGCCGGCCGACCGGATTCTCGAGTGCACAGGCGACGACCTCTTCCCGCGCCACCAGTCGCTCGAGAGCCGCCGTGATCTCGCGCTTCCGGTTCGCCAGGCGCCAGGTCTGCGCCAGGGTTCCGGTCAGCGCCCAGCCGTGGCCGTCCAACGCTTTGAGCAACAGAACCTCGAGCGCGTCCCGCTTGCCTAGTGGCCGGCCGCGCACGGTTTCGGGGATCACTCGCTCGGCGAGATCGTAGGTCTTCTGAAAGTTCTTTCGCTCACGGATCGCCAACTCGCCGCTCGACCACAGCGCCAGTGCGACTCTCTTCGCGACCTTGAGGTCCCACCAGCCGCTGCTGCCCTTGCCCTCCATGTCGATCGAGCGAAGCGGCCCCTGCTCGCGAATTCGTGCCCGTAGCCGCTGCGCGACGGCTCGATTCCGGGCGACCACGTTGCCCCACCAGGGATGCCGTCCGAGAAACTCCCGCCTCCTGAACTCGAAGGCCGGATAGAGATCCATGGGAATCCAGCTGGCCTCGTGACCCCAGTATTCGAACACCGGCTGTCCCGGCTGCAGGAGCTCCTCGCCGAGGACCGGGTCCAGGCCTTCGAGGCGCGACAAAAGGACGATCGTGTGGCTACGCGCTCCAGCGATCGAGACCGTATCGAGCTGCAGGTAGCCGAAGTTGTCGAGCACTCTCAAGGCGGCGGCGCGAGCCCGCATCCCCCGCCCCTTCGCCCGCTGCGGACAGCCGACGAGGGCGGGCTTCAACAGGCCGGCACGGCACAGCGCCAGACGCCGGGCGGCGACCAGGCTCAGGTTCTCCACAGCACTCGATCATGCCACGGTCACCTGAGGCCGACCTTCAGTCCGAGGACGACTCTTCGCCGGAGCTCTCGGGCGACCGCTCTTCGACGTCCGACACGATCGCCTCGATCACCTCCGCGACCGCCAGCTCTCCGGTATCGATGACCCGATAGGTCTCGTCCCACCGAAGCGGCGAGTCATCGCGGTTGCTGTCGCGCTGGTCACGAGACCGGACCTCCCGCTCGATGTCGGCCACCTCCAGGTCCAGCGCTCCCGCTTCGGTCAGCTGCCGCCACCGGCGCTCCGCCCGCACCTGCGGATCCGCGGTGAGGAAGTACTTGAAGTCCGTTTCCGGAACCACTCGAGTGCCGATGTCCCTGCCCTCCAGCACGCCGCCGTTCCGGTTGGCACACGCGCGCTGGAGCTCACGCATCCGCGCACGCACCCCCGGATAAGCCGAGATCTTCGAGGTCACCTCGGTGACCCGGAGGCCGTAGATTCGAATGCCCACCGGCTCTCCATGAATCCGGATCTCGAACGCGCCGCCCGGAGTACGGTTCAGCTCGAGCGTCAGCTCGGCGGCCAGAGCCTCGACCGCCGGACGGTCGTCGGGGTCCAAGCCGGCCTCCACGACCTCGAGCCCGACGGCGCGGTACATGGCTCCGGTCTCGAGATACGGGAGCCTCAAGCGCTCGGCCACGCCTTGCGCCACAGTCGACTTACCGACTCCCGAAGGACCGTCGATCGCAATCACCCGTCTCGCGCTCATGACCTGCGCTTCGCTTTCTTGGCAGTGCCTTCCGGCTGCCCACGGGAGAGCTTGCGCAGCTCGGCCTCGCTCAAGTCGCGATAGCCTCCGCGAGGCAATCGTCGATCTTCGACGGACCCGATCGCAACGCGGCGTAGCCGCATCACCGGGTGTCCCACCCGCGCGAACATCTCCCGAATCTGGCGCGTCCTGCCCTCCTTGATCTCGACGCGCCACCATGAGTTCGACTCGAGCGACCGGCGTCCGCGGTTGCCCTCGAGTGCCTGGAGCCTCGCCGGCCGCGTCCTGCGCCCGGAAAGCACGATCCCGGCCCGGAGCTTGCCGATCGCCTCGGACGACGGCCGCCCCTTCACCTTCGCCTCATAGGACTTGGGCACGCCATGGCGCGGATGGCTCAACATCTGCGCCAGGTCGCCGTCGTCGGTGAGCAGCAGCAGACCTTCGGTGTCGAAATCCAAGCGCCCCACGGCGAACAGCCGGCGGCGGACCTGTGGCGGCAGAAGGTCGAAGACCGTCGGCCGGCCCTCCGGATCCGTGCGAGTGGTCATGTATCCCGGGGGCTTGTTCAGCAGCAAGTACCGGTTCCGCTCCGGCCGGGTCACACGTTTGCCGTCGACCTTGACGGAATCCATCGTCAGATCCACTTTGCGGCCGATCTCGGCGATCTCCCCGTTCACGGTGACTCGCCCTTCGCGAATCAGTTGCTCCGCGGCCCGGCGTGAGGCGACGCCGGCTCGTGAGAGAACCTTCTGCAACCGCTCCGGCGAGGCGGTTCGAGAACTCATCTAGCTCTCCGACGAGTCCAGCGGTTCGGCTGCTTCGGTCGGATCCCTCTCGCCCGAGGACTTCGCACCGTCGGCTTCGTCCCCGGCGGGTGGGACAACATCAGCATCCTCGGTTACGGCTCCCGCTTCGAACGGAAGCACCTCGGCGCCGGCAGCCGCCATCTGTCCGAAGGTCTCTTCGAACTCCTCGAGCGGCGGTAGGTCGTCGAGTGTCTTGAGACCGAAGTGCATGAGGAACTCTCGGGTCGTGGCGTAGAGAAACGGCTTGCCGACCACCAGCTTGCGCCCGGCGATCCGGATCAAGCGCTTTTCGAGTAATGTCTTGAGCACGCCGCTCGAGCTGACGCTGCGCAGATCCTGGATCTCGGGGCCGGTGATCGGCTGGCGGTAGGCAATGATCGCCAGTGTCTCGAGGGCCGCCATCGAGAGCCGGTTCTGTCCGGTGGCTTGGAACAGCTTGCGCAGGTAGCCGTGCAGCTCGGGCCTGGTCACAAGGCGCAGACCGCCGGCTACTTCCTCGATGAAGACGCCGCGGCTCTGGCCGCGGGCGTACCGCTCCAGAACCGCCTCGAGAGCCGATTCGGCCGCCCGACGAGCCCGCTTGCCGAAGATCTCCAGGATCTTGCCACGGCGAATCGGCTCTGGAGTCGCGAAGAATGCCGCCTCGATGGCCGCTTCGATTTCCTGTGGATCGGTCATGTCCAACTCCCGCGCGGAACCGCTCATCCGGTGATCGCCTCCAGCTCGTGCTGCTCCAGCTGGCGGTTCGTACGGTACATGAGAACCGCGCCGGTCGCGGTCTGATGCAGGCGGACCAGGTTCAGCCTGGACAGCTCGAGTACCGCGAGGAAAGCGGCGATCGCTTCAGCCCGGCAGCTCCGGCTGGCCAGGTCGTCGACCAGATCTACCGGTCGCCCGCCGGTGAGGGCATCCAAGAGACGCTCGAACTGGTCTCGAGTCGCGAAGCTCTCACCACTGATGTGAAACGCCGGCGGGTGCTCGAGGTCATATCGCACCAGCACGGTCTTGAGCGCGCCGAGAAGATCGTAGAGAGATACCTCGCCGAGCTCTACGGTCTCGTCGTCGCTCGACAGGGGTTCTACGGGTCTCACCCACACACCCCGTCTCACGCTGTGGATCTCCGCCAGCGATTGCGCCGCCTCTTTGAGCTTGCGGTACTCGAGCAGGCGCTCGACGAGATCCTGTCGCGGATCCTCGCCGTCGCCGTCCTCGTCTGCTGTGACCGGCAGGAGCATCTTGGATTTGAGCTGAATCAGGTAGGCCGCCTCGTAGACGTACTCCGCGGCAATGTCCAGATCGAGCTCCTCCATCAGGTCGAGGTATTCCTGAAACTGGTCGCACACCCTGGCGACCGGGATGTCGCCGATCTCGACCTCGTTGATCCTCACCAGGTGCAGTAGCAGGTCCAGCGGCCCTTCGAAAGCCGGCAGCTTGACGCGCCAGTCCGCTGGCAGCGTGCTCCCAGTCATTCGACCTCGGCCGATCGTGCGACGACCTCGGCGTAGTCAAAGGTCATTCCCGAACGAACACGATCCATCGTCTCTACGGCTCGCTCCCGGGCTCGGTCGCTGCCCTTTCTCAGGATGTTCAGCAGCTCGCCCTTGTCGGCGATGAATTCCTCCCGGCGCTTGCGCATCGGCTCGAGGAAGACGATCAGCTGATCCGCCAGCAGCGCCTTGTCGTCAACGCAGCCGATCTGGGCGAGCCGGCACTCTCTCGCGACTCGCTCCTGTACCTCCGGCGACGACACCAATTGGTGAAAGGCGAACAGGTTGCAGCTCTCGGGATGGCCCGGGTCGGCTCGCTTGATGCGAGTCGGGTCCGTAAACATGGTCTTGCATTTGGCGCGAATCGCGTCGGGAGAGTCGGCGATGTCGATGGCGTTCTCGTAGGACTTGGACATCTTGCGACCGTCCAGGCCGGGCACTTTGGGAGTCGGCGTGAACAGGGCCTTCGGTTCGGGGAAGATATCGCCGAACCGGCTGTTGAAACGGCGAGCGATCTCACGGCTGAGCTCCAGATGGCTCGCCTGGTCCTCCCCCACCGGCACGAAGTCCGCCCGGTACAGCAAGATGTCGGCGGTTTGGAGCACCGGGTAGCCGAGGAAACCGTAGGTCGAGAGATCCCGTTTCTTGAGCTCCCTAATCTGCTCCTTGTAAGTAGGTACGCGCTCGAGCCAACCGAGCGGTGTGACCATCGACAGCATCAGGTGGAGCTCGGCGTGCTCGGGCACGAACGACTGGACGAAGAGCACCGACCTGTCGGGATCCAGGCCGGCGCCGAGCCAGTCCGCGAGAACCTCGAAGGAGTTCTCGGCGACCTCGGTGGTGTCGTCGTAATCGGTGGTCAGCGCGTGCCAGTCGGCGATGAAGTAGTAGCTGCGGTATTTCTCCTGCAGATCCACCCAGTTCTTGAGCGCGCCGAAGTAATTGCCGAGGTGGAGCTTGCCGGTTGCCCGCATCCCGGATAGAACTACATTTTCCTGCACCGCTCGAGCCCTCATTAACCTGAAGCCTGAATAATCAGAAGAATTGCCAGATACACCGGCAGCACGATCACCGAAAGGACATTCAGTGCCGCCAGCGCGAGCACGATCATAAAGCCATAGGGCCGGATTGCCGAATACCTGCTCGCCCAGCTCTTGGGCAGCAGGTGAAGCGCCACCTGGCCGCCGTCCAGAGGCGGCACCGGCACCATATTGAAGACAGCCAAAAAGCCGTTCAGAAAGGCGAACTGGACGAGCGTGTAGAGAACCGGGAACCCCGGCCCCTGGGCTGCCCCCGCGATATCGCCCACCAGGCTGGCAGCGGCCGTATCGGAGGCGCCGGCGCCGTACCCGGTGATCGCGAGAATCAGGGCCATCAGCGACAGCCCGGCGACCAGCAGATTCGACAAGGGCCCGGCCAGGACCACGCGCAAGTGATCCGCGTTCGGTCTTCGCAGCTTGGCCACCCGCACCGGCGTCGGGCGAGCCCACCCGAACACCGGACCTCCCGCGATCACCAGAACCAGGGGAACGATCACCGAGCCCAGTAGATCGATGTGGCGGATGGGATTGAGCGAGATCCGTCCCTGCTCGGCCGCGGTCGAATCACCGGCCCGAAGCGCGGCGATGGCGTGGGACGACTCGTGCACCGAGATCGCCAGCAGCAGCACCAGGAACTGGATGGCCCCCGCGAAGAAACCGTTCGGTCCGGCCTCGATCACGATCCGGCGGCTTCGACCCGCTCACGGATGGTTCGATCGGCAAGTGCCATGAGCTTCTGGTTCTCGGTCAGAACCAGAAACTCCAGGTAGAGCGCCTTGAGCTGTGCGCCGACGGCCAGGTAGAAGAGGCCCCAGTGGATCCACTTCGGCAAGACCTTGGTCTCGACACCCCCGCCCAGAATGAAGGTCGCCATGGCCAGACCCATCGCGATCATGAGCCACGGATACGAGCGGTTCTTGTAGTCCTTGGTGCGCTCGATCCACTCCTCGGGCAGATCGTGCTCGGCCACCGCCTCCTTGATGACCTTCCCGGTTCCAATCAGGTAGAACATGATCCAGGAGTGCGAAAACAGCAGCAGGAAGCCCGCCGCCAAGCCCAGCACCACGTGCCGGTCGACGCTTGGAGAGTCGACGACCAGATAGCCCAGAACTCCGGTCGCCACGAACACCACGGTCGCGAAGGCCCCAACCATCAACAATGCTCGTCCCATCATTCTGCCGTGTTCCCGTTGCCGTTCGAATCCGTCTCCAGGGCGATCGCTCGTTCCCAGCGCTCGGCTGCCCGCGCCGGCGAGAAGTCCCGCCGCAGTCGTTCTCGACCGCGTGCGCCGCGCCGTCGAGCCTCGTCAGGGTTCTCGAAGGCCTCCTCCAATGCCACCGCCAGCGCCTTCGAGTCCTCGCACGGTACCAGCCAACCGGTGTCGCCGTCGACGACGACCTCGGGGATGCCGCTCACGGCGCTGGCCACGACCGCCAGTCCGCGCTGCATCGCCTCGACGATGACCAGTGGCATGCCCTCGTAGAGCGAAGGCACCACCAGCACCCGAGCGGTCTCCATCAGCGAATCGACTTCCGCTCGCGATCGCCGGCCAAGGAAACTGACGCGGTCGCCGACGCCCAGGCGAGTGGCGGTGCGCTCAAGCCGGCCGCGGTGCTCGCCATCACCGACAATCACCAGCTCGATCTCCGGACTTCGCGCCGGCAGCGAGGAGAGGGCCTCCATCGCCACCTCGAGACCCTTGCGGATTCGGAGCCGACCGACGAAGAGAGCCACCGGTGCGGCGAGCGCGGGCGCACCCTGCCCTTCGGAACCGGCCGACGTGGCGTCCGTGCGTGGAGCGCAGGCGTTGGGCACTACCTCGACCGCTCCGGCCAGGTAGTCACGCTCGAGCTCTGCCGCCGTGGTCGCGCTCGGTGCCAGCACCCGATCGGCCAGCCACACAGTCAGCCAACCCAGCAGGATCTGTAGCGGAGCCTTGACCCAGCGGAACCGCCTTTCCCGCCAGCCGGGTCGGCCCAGCACCCGCCCTCCGGACCGGATCGGGCGCACCGCCCGGAGTTCGCGCCAGTAGCTCACCTGCAGCAAGGCCACCAGAAGAGGCTTCGGAGACAGGAGCGGGCCCGCGATCTTGACAGCCAATGCCGCCAGCGCTCCGTCCGATTCGTGCACCTGGACCACCTGGGGGCGAAACCGGGCGACCTGGCGCAGTAACGGAACGACGATGGTGACTGGAAACAGGAGCTTGAAGCGGCCGAGCGCGCCTCGTCCCCGGCCCAGAATCCGGACGTCGTGGCCCCGCTCCTCGAGGCCACCGGCCAGCTGAAGCACCTGTTCGCCGACGCCCGAGAGGTCCGCCGGAGGCAGCGTGTTTGCCACCAGAAGAACTCGCATCGGCCAGGAGGCTAGCAGCAAGCGGCCGCGCGGACTACGCGCCGGCCAGCTGGCGCGAGCGGTCGACCCCGTTCGCAAGCTGCGCGAGGAATCGTCGCGCTTCGGGCGAACTGTCCTCGACCAGCTCTCGCGCATCGCGTCGGGCCCGCTCGATCCACTCGCGGTGGGTCGCGAGGTCGGTGATCCGAAGGCTCGGCACTCCCGCCTGTCGCGTCCCGAGAAGGTCGCCGTGGCCACGGATCCGCAGGTCCGCTTCCGCCAGCTCGAAGCCGTCGGTGGTCGACTCGAATGTCTCGAGGCGGAGCCGGGCGTCCTCGGTGAGCCGGCCGTGAACGGCGAGACACCGCGAAGCCCGGTCACCGCGCCCGACCCGCCCGCGGAGCTGATGCAGCTGAGCGAGCCCAAACCTCTCGGCGTTCTCGATCACGATCGTGGTCGCGCCGGGCACGTCGACTCCGACCTCCACCAGGGTGGTCGCGATCAGGACCTGCGCGTCTCCGCCGGCAAACGCGGTCATGGTCTCCGCCTTCGCCTCCGGGCTCATCCGGCCGTGCAGCACTTCGGGGCGGTATTCCTCGAGCTTACGGACGAGCCGCCGGCCCAGTCCTTCGACCGCAGCCGCCTCCACCCGGTCGCTCTCCTCGATCAGCGGCAGCACGATGAAGGCCTTGTTGCCCGCCTCCAGCTCCCGTTTGAGCTCCAGATACGCCTCTCGCCGGCGGTTGCGGGGGAAGACGCGCGTGCTCACCGGACGCCGGCCCGGTGGCAGCTCGTCGATTATCGACAGCGACAGATCCCCGTACAGAGTCAGAGCCAGAGAGCGCGGGATCGGAGTCGCGGTCATGACCAGAAGATCGGGGCGATCGCCCTTGTCGAGCAGACCGCGGCGCTGCCCAACTCCAAAGCGATGTTGCTCGTCGACGATGACCAGGCCGAGGCGGTGAAAGTCCACCGTCTGCTGCAGGAGAGCGTGCGTGCCGACCACGATTCCGGCGCGACCGGAGCCGAGCTCCTCTCGAACCACCGACCCGCCCGCCGAGGCCGTCAGTAATCGGAGACCGTAACCGTCGCCGAGAAGCGCGCGCAGGCTGCGGTAGTGCTGCGCCGCCAGGAGCTCGGTGGGCGCCATCAGAGCGGCCTGAAGACCGCTCCTCACGGCCCCGGCGAGCGCCACACCCGCAACCACGGTCTTGCCGCTGCCGACATCGCCCTGCAACAATCGCATCATCGGCGAGCGGCGCTCGAGATCGGCGTGGATTTCGTCCAACACCCGTTCCTGAGCAGCGGTCAAGCGAAAGGACAGGCCGGCGGCGACCTCGCGGCGAGCCGCGGCGAGCTCGCGATAGCGATGGCGCTTGCGCAGCTGCTGGATGCCGCGGCGGGCCAGCGCGAGTTCGGCCTGGTGACGAAGGAGCTCTTCGTAGACCAGCCGGGCATGGGCCGGCGTCGCGGAAGCGTTGAGGCCGGCAACGTCTGCGTCGTCGGGCGGCCGGTGGAGCGCCTTGAGCGCTATTTCCAGTACCGGCAGCTCTCGCGCCTCCAGCAGTGCCCGCGGCAGCAGGTCCGTGAGCGCCTCGATGGCGCCCGTATCGATCGCGGTCGCGATCAGCTGCCGTACCAGAGACGGACCAACGGCGCCCAGCGCCGGGTACACGGGCACGATCCGGTTTCCCAGCTGCGCCCGGGCGAGCGGTTCCAGGCTCGGATTCACCAATTCGAGACCGTCTCCCCACGGCTTGACCCGGCCATGAAGTAGGTACTCTTCGTCGGCCGAGATGCTCGACTCGAGATACGGCCGGTTGAACCAGACGACAGGCAGGGTGGCGCCGCCCTGCTCGAGGGTCGCCCGCACCATCGTCATCCGACGCCGGTACAGCCGCACCGTCTCGAGCCTGCTCAACCGGCCGGCGAGCGAGTAGATCCCTTCGGAGCTCACTTCGTTGAGCGCGGTCATCGTACGGCGATCTTCGTAGCGGCGCGGAACCGTCACCAGGAGATCACGGACGGAACGCACACCTACCGCTTCGAGAGCCCGCTCACGAGCCGGCCCGACACCCTTGAGGACCGATACCGGCGTGTGCGCGGCCGGGGCGGACTCGGCCGCCTCGCGCTTCGGAGCTTTGCTCACACGCCCGCCGCTCAGACGGCGAATTCGAGTGTCACCAGGCCGAACCTCACTTTGTCTCCTGCGCTCATCGGCGCCGGCACGCCGGTACCGATGCGGTCCTCGTTCAGGTAGGTCCCGTTGGTCGTGCCGATGTCCTCGACCAGGTGGTAGACACCGTCCTTGGGAAAGATGCGGGCGTGCTGCCGGCTGCACGAACGTTCGGGATCTATCGGGGTCAGGTCCACGGTCGGTTTGACGCCGGTGATCGGATCCCGTCGTCCGACCAGGGACGTGTCACCCGACTCGAGCACGAACACAACTCCGGTGCCGGGATGCACCAGTCTCGGCCCGGTGCTGACGATCGAGCCGACTTCGGAGTCCGGTTCACCCACCCTCGAAATCTCATCGGTCTGACTGGCGCTGGTCACCTCCGAGCGCACCGGCACCGCGGCTCCTCGTTCGAGGAGAAGCTCTTCCAGTCGTCGAATCCGGGCGGACAATTTGCGCATTATCCGCACCGAGGTCTCAGGGTCCTTGCGCAGCAGGCGGCTGAACGTGGTCTCGTCGATCTGGACCAGCTTGCAGTCTTCCTTGGCCCGAGCGGAAGCGGTCCGTGGAGCGCCTTCGAGGATTGCCATCTCTCCGAAGAAGTCGCCTTTCTCCAGCACCGCCAGCGGCTTCGAGTCGATGCCCGAATTCAGGATCTCCACCTGTCCCTCGTGAATCACATACATCTCGACGCCGATCTCTCCACGCCTGAAGACGTACTCCCCGGCCGGGACGTTGACCAGGCGCTGCGCCGGCGACGCCGCACTCGTGGTTTTGAAACGGGCCTTGACCTTTGCCAAAACGCCCGCTCCTAGACCGCTCGCAAGGAGCCCACTTCCGCGTCCAGACGGACCCTGGCGCCGAGCGGAAGTGTGATGTTGGGCCGGCTGTGACCGCTGGGGAGGTCCCAAGCCGCAGGGCAGTTCAGGTCACGACTGAAGTCAGCGAGCAGGGCCGGAAGCCCGTCCGACACGGGATCCGATTCGACGGGCTCGATGCGTCCGGCAACCATAGCTTTGATTTTCGCGAGGCTACCCGACAGCCTCAACTGGGTCAACATACGATCCAATCGGTACAGCGGCTCCGCGACGTCTTCGAAGAACAGTACCGCTTCGTCGAGCCGGGGTGAGAACTCGGTGCCAGCGGTGGCCGCTATAAGGCTCAAGCAGCCTCCCTTGAGCACACCTTGGGCACGCCCGCCGGTTCCGACGACGGGGACGTCAAGCTCGAGATCACCCGACAGCAGTTTCCACATCGACTCCTGCTCGCGGCTGTCGAGACCGTCAGCCCATTCGACCGCGACCATCGGTCCGTGGAAGGCAATCAAGCCCAGCCGTTCGACGACCAGATTGAGAAACGGCGTCACGTCCGAATACCCCAGGTAGGCCCGCGGATGACGGGACAGCACTTCCCAATCGAGCGCCGGCAGAACGCGAAGGATTCCGTGACCTCCCCGGGCAAAGAAGATGGCCTTGATGTCCGGATCTCCAGCTAGATCCATGAAGCCGTGAAGACGCTCTTCGTCGCGTCCCGCGAAGGGGCCCTCGCTCCGGCCAAGGTTCGCCGCGAGAACCGGCTCGAGTCCCGCGCCGCGGAGCGCCTCGGCGCCGGCTTCGAGCGCCGTCGCCTCGACCGGTCCCGAGAGCGCGGCGACGCCCACCCGATCGCCCTCGTTCAGCGGAGGCGGCATGGATGCGAGCTTCATCTTCGAGGCGCGGGGCGAATGATCAAGAGGTCGGAGAGCTCCGTAAGCCGGATTCTGTACCCGCCGAAACGGGTGACGGTCATTCCTCTGCGAGCGACGTTGCCGCCGCCCTCGAGCGACCTACCCGGAAACGCGAGCCTCGGAGGAATCCCCCGAAGCTCTCGGGACGAGCGGCCCGAGGTCGTTTCCCTATTCGGTCTTGCTCCGCATGGGGTTTGCCGTGCCTCGTCCGTCGCCGTCCGAGCGGTGCGCTCTTACCGCACCGTTTCACCCTTGCCTGGGCAGTCGGGCCGCCCCGGCGGTCTACTCTCTGTTGCACTTTCCGTCGCGTTACCGCGCCTCGCCGTTAGCGAGCATGCTGCTCGTGGGAGTCCGGACTTTCCTCTCCCGACCCGAAGGACGAGAGCGACCGTCTGGAGCTCTCCGACCGGATTTCATTCTACCCGCACGGAGCCTAGGTCGGGAGGATTCTCTTCCACCACGGACGCTCTTCGTCCTCGGTCGACTTCGTAGCCTCCATCCGCTCGAGGCCGCTGGTGGCGTCGGGATGGCCGGGCAGGATTCCGAGCGCCGCCTGGTACTCGGCGCGAGCCCGTGCCTTGTGACCGGTCTTCTCGTAGGCGGCTCCGAGGCGCGAGCGAAGATTGGCATCGTCGGGACTGAGCTGAACCGCTCGGTGGTAGCTGGCGATCGCCTTGTCGTACCACTTCGGATTCTGAGACTGACACTGACCCAGCAATGCGAAGTACTCCGGCCGCGCCTCCATCCGAATCGCCTGGTTCAAGAGCTCGATCGCGTAGTAGTAGTCCTGCCGGGCGACCAGCGACTGGGCCATGTGGAAGTTGCGCTTGGCCATCTCCTCCACCTCTTCCTTGCGCGCCTCCTCGGTGTGACCGAAGAGCGTCCCGTCGGTGAAGGCGCCGACTCTCTGGAGATAGCGGCTGCGGCGATCCTGGTCGCTCAGCGTCAGGTAGGCCTCGGTGGCCCGTTCGAACAGCAGCTCGGCTCCGGCCTCTCGGCCTTCGAGGCCCAGGGCCTTGGTGTGCCGAGGGTGCACCAGTCGGGCGAGGCGCGTGTAGGCCCCGTGGATCTCGTCGGAGCTCGTCCCGACGCTCACGCCCAGCAACTCGTAGTAGTTCATACCGCCGAGTCGAGCCATCAAGTCGGCGAGCTTCCGGCGGTGTGCCTCGGGCTCGAGATCCACCGGAGCCCGCTCGAGCTCGTCCGCTATGCGTGCCTTGAAGCGTTTCAGTAGCTTCGGACTCATGAGAGAGCTCTTGGCCTCGCTCTTGAGCCTCCGGTGGGAGCCGATCAGCTCGATCGACGCCAGTCTACACAGTCTGCGCGCTACTTCCATCGAGTCGAGTCCCGGCAGTCGCATCAGCTCTTTGACCGTAGCCGGCTGTTCCAGCCGGCTCAACAGGAACGCCTCTTCCGGATCGAAGCCGATACCCTCGGCAAGTGGTGCGTCGGGGTAGGCGACGAACGCGGCTTCCTCTCCCCCCAGCGATCGCAGCAGCTGGAATTCGTCCTTGCCCCGCACCGCTCCCTTCATGACCAGGCCGGCGGTATCGATGGGACCCATCAGAGCCGTCGAGATCTCGCTCGTGCCCTCCTGGAAGAAGTGATTAACCTCACCCAGGGCGTCGAAGTAGTCGAGCACCTTCTCGATCCACTCGTCGCTGGGGGGCGCCCCGGCGATCGGAGCTCCAGCGGCACGGGTCAGAGCGTGCTCGCCTCCGAGATAGAGATCGCCGCTGACGAAGAAGAAGTGCCGTTCGGCGCCGCCCACCTCCACCGCCAGCTTGCCGGTTCGGCGCTCGAGCAGGCAGCCGCGCAGCAGCGCAAGCAGCGGTTGCGGACCGTCGGGGCCGACGCTCTCAGTTGCCATATTGCGAGGATTCTAGCGATTTTCGCCGTCTGCCGGCACCTCCTGCAACGACCGGTGGAGGTCGGCTCCGAGGCGGGGGCCCAGGACCTCCTGCAACTGGTCCAATTCGGCCTCCCGGACACCGGCCAGACTGCCGAACCGCCGCAGCAGCATTCGCCTGCGTCTGGGACCGATGCCCGGCACAGAATCGAGGCTGCTCCGAAGAACGCTCCGGCGGCGGCGCTTGCGATGTCGGGTGACCGCGAATCGATGGGCCTCGTCGCGAATCTGCTGTAGAAGCTGCAGGCCCGAGTCCTTGCGGGGCAGCCGAAGCGGCTCCGGATGGTCGACCAGGTAGACCTCCTCTTCGCGCTTTGCCAGAGCCACCGCCGGCGTCTCCTCGACTCCCAGCTCGGTCAGCGCCCGCAGAGCGGCGTTGAGCTGTCCACGGCCGCCGTCGATGAGGATCAGGTCGGGCATCACCCCGACCTCGTCGAGCCGACGCCGGTAGCGCCGGAACACCGCCTCGTGAAGCGAGGCGGTGTCGTCTGGCCCTTCCACTCCCCGGATGTTGAAGCTCCGGTAGTCGGTCTTGCGCATCCGCCCCGCCTCGCAGACGACCATCGAAGCGACCGTCTTGTCGCCCTGAAAGTTCGAGATGTCAAAACCCTCGATGCGCTGAGGAGGCTCATCGAGCGCCAAGTGATCCCTGAGCGCCTCCAGACCCGCCTGGGTGGGGCCGGCACTTCGGAAGCGGCGGCGGTGAGCCAACTTCGAATTGCGGTTGGCGAGCGCAATTCTCTGGGCCTTCGGTCCGCGAGCCGGCAACCGCAAGTAGACGCGTTGCCCGCGCTTCTCCGACAACCACTCGCTCAGCTCGGCCTCACCATCGATCGGCACCGGCAAGTGAACTTCCTTGGGAATAAAGGTGGTTCGATCGTAGATCTGAGGCAGAAGCTCGGAGAGCAGCCTATCGGCATTGGTCTCCTGCCGGCCCTCCCAGAAGATCTCCCTTCGATCCAGGACCTGGCCGCCGCGCATCACCAGCACCACCACCGCCGCGTTGGCGCCCTGGACGTGTACGCCGAAGATGTCGACGTCTTCTCCGCGCGTCGAAGACAGCTTTCGGCGCTGGCTCGCGCTCTCAACCTCGGCCATCAGATCCCGCAGTCGGCCGGCCTCCTCGAACTCGAGGGCGTCGGACGCAGCTTTCATCGATCGCTTGAGGCCACGTAGCAGCTCCTTGCTCCTGCCTTGAAGGAACAGCCGAGCTTCCGCGACCGCGGCCTCGTAAGCGGTGCGCGTGGTCAGGCCGTCGACGCAAGGTCCCAGGCAGCGCTTCATGTCGTAATAGAGGCAGGGCCGCGGCAACTTGCCGTCGATCTCGATGGTGCACACTCGCACCTGAAACAGCTTCTGGACCAGCTTGATGGCCCGCCGCGCGATCCCGCCGGGCAGGTAGGGCCCGAAGTACTCACCGCCGTCGTTCGAAATCCTCCGCGTGAAAGCGATCCGCGGAAAGTCGTCCTCCATGGTGAGCTTGAGATAGGGATAGGTCTTGTCGTCCCTGAGCAAGATGTTGTAGCGAGGCTGCTTGCGCTTGATCCAGTTGTTCTCGAGCAATAGAGCTTCAGCGCCGCTGTCGGTCACCAGAATCTCCAGATCCCGGGCTTCCGAGAGCATCGCCTCGAGCCTCGGCTCATGCCCGCTCTTGGCATAGCTCGCGACCCGCTTGCGCAACGAGTTGGCCTTGCCCACGTAGAGTGGCCGGCCGGAGCCGTCCCGAAAGACGTAAATACCGGGTCGATCCGGGAGCGCTTTCGCTTTGGCAGCGACGCTTGCGTGCATCGTCCGATCCGGTCCGAGCTACGCCGAGAGAATCTGCAGCTCTTTGAGCTCGCGCAGCCGGTCGCGGAGCACAGCCGCCTCCTCGAACTCGAGCCGCTTGGCCGCAGCTCTCATGTCCTTCTCGAGTTGGTCGATGCGGGCGTTGAGCGGAAGGTCCGAGTCCTCGGCCACTTCCGACAGCCGGCTCAGCGAGCTGTCGTGATAGTCCAGGTTCCCCATCTGAACGAGCGGGTTGTGGATGTCTTTGAGGATCGTCCGTGGCTCGATCCCGTGCTCGTCGTTGTGCTCGCCCTGGCGGCGGCGACGGCGCACGGTCTCGCGGATCGAGCGCTCGATCGAGTCCGTCATCGAGTCCGCGTAGAAGACCACCCGGCCGGCGACGTTGCGGGCGGCGCGGCCGGCGGTCTGGATCAGCGAGGTCTCACTTCGCAGAAATCCCTCCTTGTCGGCGTCCAGGACGGCCACCAGCGACACCTCGGGCAGATCCAGTCCCTCGCGTAGGAGGTTGATGCCCACCAAGACATCGAAGTCCCCCCGGCGCAGAGCCGTGATGATCTCGACCCTTTCGAGCGTGTTGATGTCGCTGTGCAGGTAGCGCACCCGCACGTCCAGCTCGGTCAGGTACTGGGTCAGCTCTTCGGCCATTCGCTTGGTCAGCGTGGTCACCAGAACGCGCTCGCTGTGGCCAACGACCTTTCGAATCTGCGCGAGCAGGTCGTCAACCTGCCCCCGCGCCGGGCGCACCTCGATCTCTGGATCCAGCAAACCGGTCGGCCGGATCAACTGCTCGGTGACCAAGCCCTGGGTCTGCTCGAGCTCCCAAGGACCCGGCGTAGCGGACACGAAGATGCGCTGTCCGGTCTTGCCCTCGAACTCCTCGAAGGTGAGTGGCCGGTTGTCTAGAGCGCTGGGCAGCCGGAAGCCGTAGTCGACCAACGTCTGCTTTCGACTTCTATCGCCGTGATACATGCCGCGGACCTGGGGGATAGTCTGGTGGCTTTCGTCGACCACTAGCAGCCAGTCCTCCGGCAGATAGTCGATGAGCGTTGGCGGCGGCTCACCGGCCGCGCGGCCGGAGAGATGCCGGGAGTAGTTCTCGATGCCATGGCAATAGCCGACCTCCCGCAGCATCTCGAGATCGAACATGGTGCGCTGCTCGAGTCGCTGTCGTTCTAGCAGAAGCTCCTCCGCCTCGAGCTCGGCCAGCCGCTCCTGGAGCTCGTCCCGAATCCCCTCGATCGCCTTGAGCATCCGATTACGTGGAGTCACGTAGTGGGTCTTTGGATAGACCGCTACCTTGTCGACGGTCTCCACCACATCGCCGGTGAGCAGATGGAACCGGCTGATCTGTTCGATCTCGTCGCCGAAGTACTCGACCCGTATACCGACCTCTTCGTAGGCTGGGAAGATCTCGATGACGTCGCCTCGCACTCGGAAGCTGCCGGGAAAGAGGTCCAGCGGCGTTCGCTCGTACTGCATCTCAACCAGCCGGCGCAGCGCCAGGTCCATGCCCTCGGTTTCTCCCGTGGCGAAGAACTGGAGCATCCCGTAGAAGGCTTCGGGCGAGCCGAGCCCGTAGATGCAGGACACCGAGGCGACGATCAGCACGTCCCTGCGCTCGAACAGCACCTTGGTGGCTCGAAGACGAAGGCGGTCGATCTGCTCGTTGATGCTGGTTTCCTTTTCGATGTAGGTGTCGGACTGGGGAACGTAGGCCTCCGGTTGGTAGTAGTCGTAGTACGACACGAAGTACTCGACCGCGTTGTCCGGAAAGAAGCTCCGAAACTCCTGGAACAACTGCGCGGCCAGGGTCTTGTTGTGGGAAAGAACCAGTGTCGGCCGGTTCAAATCCTCGATCAGCTTGGCGATCGTGAAGGTTTTGCCGGAGCCGGTCACTCCCAGCAGCACCTGATCCCGCCGGCCATCGCGAGCACCCTGGGCGAGTTCTCGAAGCGCGCTGATCTGGTCGCCCTGAGGCGAGAATGGTGAGACGACTTTAAACGGCGGCATGCCTGCGATACGCGAGACGCGCGGCCGTAGTTCCCGAGTCCACGACCTCCAGCTCGGGATCCGGCTCGTCGGTCGCCGGTTTGCCGACCGCCTCCAAGACCTCGGTGAGCTCGCGCACGGCCTCCGGCTCGATCGGGCGCCCGGCTTTCGGCGGCGACGCCATGAAGCGCTGCAGCCTTTGCAGCGCCTCCGGATCGAATCGGTTCGCGCGAATCGCTCCGCGAGCCGACTCGAAGGCGATCACCAGGCGCTGTTTGTCTTCGTCGGTGACCTCCTCGGAGAGGTTGGCGACGACGGCGTCCTGGTACTTGACCAGCGCCCAGCCCAGTATGTCTCGCACCTTGAACATGAACATCGCGAAGCCCACCGCCAGCAGCACCAGCAGCGCCAGGCATCCGATGACCGCCGGCTTGCCGCAGCCGCCGAGGTCGGCAGCCTGCGGCTCGAACGGAGAGGAATCCTCAGCGGCCAGGGGTTCGGTTCCCATGTCCCGCCATCCTATCGGACCGCCGTGATCCCGAATTCGGGCTCGCAAGCCCAGCCTCCAGGTCCTCTTGTGCTCGTGGCCGCCTATAATCGGCCGATGCCGAGTGCGTCTCGCAGACCCGGATGGACGCTCCGGGAGGCGATCTCCAACCTCTGGGTGCGCCGCAGCCTCCCGGTCGTGGTGCTGGCGTTGGCGGGCGCGGCCGTGGGGGTCGCCTTCGCCTCGGTGATCCGTATGCCACGGGTCGAGTCGATCGCCGATTTTACTCCCGGTCAGATCACCGTTCTCTACGACGGCCAGGGTGAGCTCTTCGCTTCCTTTGCCAAGGAGCGCCGGGTCCTGCTGCGCGAGGGCGAGGTCCCGGAACTGATCCAGCACGCAGTTCTCGCCGCCGAGGACCGCAACTTCCTCCAGCACGGCGGCGTCGATGCGGAGGGCGTGCTGAGAGCCATCGTTCGCAATCTGACCAGCGGTAGAGAAAAGGCTTTCGGCGGCTCGACGATCACGATGCAGCTCGCCCGGCGTCTCTTTCTCAGCCCGCAGAAGCTGTGGCGCCGCAAGATCGAAGAGGCACTGCTGGCCGTGGAGCTCGAGAAGAACTTCAGCAAGGAACAGATCCTCACTCTCTACTGCAACTTCATGTTCCTCGGGCACGGCAACTACGGCATGGAATCGGCCGCACGCTCGTATTTCGGCAAACCAGCCGCGGATCTCGACGCCGCCGAGGCCGCCAGTCTGGTCGGCATCCTCCAGCGGCCCAGCGAGTACAGCCCGTACAACCGGCCCGATCTCGTCCAGTCACGCCGGAACTACGTGCTGAGGAGGATGCGGGAAGAGAACTTCATCAGCCAGGAGGTCTTCGATGCCGCCATCGCCAAGCCGCTGGAGGTCCGGAGGGCGCACCGCGAGCGGCAGTTGGCTCCGTATTTCGCCGAGGAAGTCCGCAAAGCGGCGGAAGCGCGGCACGGCGAGCAGGCGGTCTACGAACAGGGCCTCCAGATCCGGACCACTCTCGACCGTCGCGTCCAGGCCGCCGCGGAGGTCGCCCTCCGTAAGGGCCTGTCCCGGCTCGACCACGGCAAGGGCTGGCGTGGAGTGCACGGCAGCGTCGAGCTGGGTCCCGAAGAACCCTACCTGGCGAGCTGGATCTCCGTCGATTACTCGCCCGGGGCGTGGAACGAGGGCGTGGTGCTGGCGCTGGAGGGTCGGCAGGCTCGGATCCGGATCGGCGAGCGGAACTTCGAGCTGAGGCCCGAGGGCATGAAATGGACCAAGCGACGGCGACCCAGGGACGTTCTCAAGCCCGGCGACATCGCCTGGTTTCGCATCGGCGACGACCCCGAGAGTGGCGCCGTCTTTCTGGAACAGGAGCCGGAGCTCGAGGGCGCGGTGCTGGTCCTCGAGTCGGCCACCGGCGCAGTCAGAGCCATGGTCGGCGGCTGGAGCTTCGAAAGCAGCAAGTTCAACCGCGCGACCCAGGCGAAGCGGCAGGTCGGCTCCGCCTTCAAGGCTTTCGTCTACGGCGCGGCACTGGAAAGCGGCTTCACCACTGCGGATACCTTCTTCGACGGTCCGACCGCCTTTCCCGGTCCCACCAACGAGCCCACCTACAGCCCGAGGAACTTCTACCGCGACTACTACGGCATCGCGACCATGCGTCGCGCCCTCGAGTTATCCATGAACGTGACCGCCGTCAAGATCCTCGACCTGGTCGGCGTGGAGCGGGTTCTCGATTTCGCGCAGCGCGCAGGGATCGAATCCGAGATGCCTCCGTTCCCGAGCCTGGCTCTGGGCACCGCCGATCTCACTCCGCTCGAGCTGGCCGCGGCCTACGCCTCGTTCGCGAACCAGGGGATCTACGTTCGGCCGTATCTGGTCGAGAGCATCCGGCTACCGGACGGTCGCATCCTCGAGGAGCACACCACCCATGCACGCAAGGCGACCGAGCCCCAGATCGCGTACATCCTCACGAGCCTGCTCGAGGGCGTGATCGATCGGGGCACCGGCACTCTGGTAAAGGACTTCGACCTCGACCTGGCCGGCAAGACCGGCACCACGGACGATTTTTCCGACGCCTGGTTCGTAGGCTTCAGCCCCCGCTACACCATGCTCACCTGGGTGGGCTACGATCTCAAGAAGCGGATCGGCAAGAACATGACCGGAGCGGAGGCGGCCTTGCCGATCTGGAAGGAGCTCGTCGCCGCGGGTCTGGAGGACGGCTGGCTAACGTCCGGCGAGAAATTCAGCCGGCCTCCCGGATTGACCAGCCAGGAGATCGAGTACTTCTCCGGGCTGGTGGCCCGCCCCGATGCCGAGAGAATCGTCGAGGAGATCTTCATCCAGGGAACGGAACCGGTGCTCCAGTATGATCGCGAGTGGCAGAAGGTGTTCGTGATGCCCTGGTACCAGCAGCGGGCCCACTACGTCGCCAAGGCCCGCGAGCGGATGCCGGAGGACGTCGAGGACTGGACCGAAATCCTGGAAACTTGGGAGGAAGAGTAATATCCTTGCTACTTGACCGGGCGGATGGGAACCCGGTACAGTCTTCGGGTCGCCCGAACCGACCCGTCCGGATCGGTTAAGTCTCGCTATCTAAACAAGTTTTCAACTGGAGGCTCCTCCCCATGCCTAATCCCCGGATCGCTGTAGCGTTCGCAGCCGCAGCATTGATGTGCCTGCCCGCCCTCGCGGTCACGACGCATTCCACAGAGTCCTTCCACGTCTTGGAAGGCAAGCACATGTCGGCACAGCAGCAAGCGCTCGTGGTACCGGTCGACATTCCCGACGATTCCTACGCATGTGCCGGCTACGCCACCGACCGGATCAAGAACGAGGACGTCGGTTTCGTGCGCACCGTTATCTCGATCAGCCGTGAAGACGCGGACACCGGAGAGGTAACCGTCACGAAATACGCCAAGAGAGGCAACGTCGCAAACGCCAAGTGGCTGCGCTGCGTTGTCATCGGACCGGTGAACCAAGGCGACACGCTCTCCTATGCCTACGAGTTCAGGGGCTTCCGTAGGCCCAAGGGCGCTACGCTCCACATCCGTAGCACGCTCGGCAAGAACCGTATGCTGATCGGCGAGCTTCGGGGGCCCGACGCCACCGGTACCCTCGGCGACCCCGACCAGTTCCACCAGAGAGTCTCGACCGGCTTCGCGGAGAACGGCAAGCACCCCAAGGTGCTGCGCCAAGGCTTCGTCGTTCACAGCGAGAGCCTGGAGGCCAACGGATCGCCAGAAACGCTGAGCGTCCCGGGTCCCAACCGGTTCTGCGCCGCCTACGGAAACAACTTCAAAAATGGCGATCGGGGCCGAGTCGAGTTCACGATCGAGATCGGCCGCGACGATCCCGAGAGCGAAGAGGCCGTGGTAACCCGAACCCGGAAGAAGGGCAACGTCAAGAAGAATCGGATCAAGAAGTGCTTCGACATCGAGGCCGTGGCGCCGGGCAACACCGTAGTCGTGGAGGCGGCGTTCAGCGGCTTCCAGCGGTTGCGCGACAACGCCAAGGCCGCGGCGGGCGGAGACGCCTTCGAGCTGCTGACCGGATTCGGACCGGTCGACATGCTCAACACCGAGATCTTCGGTTCGGCTCCCGATCCGCCAAAGGGCAATCCGAACCCCAACCCGAACCCCAATCCGAACCCGAATCCGAATCCCAATCCGGTGCCCGGCGCTCTGAGTGCGGCAGACCAGGCCGCATTCCTGAAGCTGTTCAACACGCCTTCAGCGAACAGCCGCCAGCTCTGGCGCCCGAAAGGCAACCTGTACGGCAAGTGGACCAGCATCAACGAGAAGACCCAGGTCAGCGATTCGTTCCCGCTGAATGTGAACGGCGCCACTGTCGGCCAGGGTTCCACCATCGCTGCATCCGTGGCCGACCTCGAGAACAAGAACGGCAAACTACCGAATGGCAGTGGCAGCATGAGCAAGGCCCTGCAGGACTGCATCTCCTGGCTCGCAACACTCAGCTCGGCCCAGGGGTCGATCGCGATTCGCTGGGGACCAAACGGCAGCGGCTGGCACGGCGAGTTCTTCCATCCCGGCACGGGCCCGGTGGGAGCCAAGGCGAAGGACGCTCTCGCAGCGTGCCAGTGGATCCAGAAGTTTCACCCCAACGCCTAGCACTCCGATTCTCTGCGAATCACCGGCCGGGGAGCTTTCGGGCTCCCCGGCCTTTCTCTTTGGTGGCTTACATTCAGGTCCGAAAATGGCCGGACATGGGCTCGAGGAGCGTGTAGATTGTCGGCGTCACTCCGTGAGCTCCGGCCATGCAACTCGACCCGAGGATCTGTGAACGCGCCCGTCTCTCCCGGGATGCCCGCTTCGACGGCCGCTTCTACGTCGGAGTTCTGACCACGGGGATCTTCTGCCGGCCCATCTGCCCGGCGCCGTCGCCGAAACCGGCGAACGTCCGGTTCTTCGCCTCTGCGGCGGCGGCTTCCCACGCCGGCCTGCGCCCGTGCCTGCGCTGCCGGCCGGAGGCCTCCCCCGGCACGCCGGCATGGAACGGCACCTCGGCGACCGTGGCTCGAGCCCTGCGGCAACTGGACGCCGGTGCGGTGGACGAGGGCGGAGTCGAGCTGCTGGCCGCCCGGGTGGGTGTAGGAGCGCGTCACCTGTGCCGCCTTTTCCAGAAGCACCTGGGCGCTTCGCCGATCGCGGTCGCTCAGACCCGGCGCCTGCTGTTCGCCAAGAAGCTCCTCGACGAGACCGAGTTGAAGATCGCCGACGTCGCCTTCGCAGCGGGCTTCGGCAGCGTGCGCCGCTTCAACGACCTGTTCCGGCGAACCTACGACCGCACACCGGGCGAGCTGAGGCGCCTGTCGCGCCCGCCTGTGTCTCAAGCCCACGGCGAGCTCCCGCATTCGGCCGTCACGCTGCTGCTTCCCTACCGCCCGCCCCTGGACTGGTCCGCGCTGATCGGTTTCCTGCAGCCTAGGGCGATTCCGGGAGTCGAGACAATCGGAGACGACTTCTATAGGCGCAACATCGCGATCGGAACCTCACGCGGCCGGATCGAGGTCCGGTTTGACCCGGGTGGGAATTCTCTACGCCTGGCCATCGATTTCCCGGACTCGACCGCGCTTCTGCCGATCGCCACGCGCGTGCGGCGGCTCTTCGACCTCGACGCCGACCCGGCCGAGGTCTCCGGCCAACTTGCAGCGGACCCGACTCTGCGCCCGCTGGCCGCCAAGAGACCGGGTCTTCGGGTGCCTGGTGCCTGGAGCGGCTTCGAGATCGCGGTGAGAGCCTTGCTCGGCCAGCAGGTGACGGTCAAGGGCGCAACCACCCTCGCCGGCCGCCTGGTCGAGCGCTACGGTCCTCCTGCAGCCCACGGATTCACGTTTCCGCCCGCCCAGCGGCTCGTTCGGGCGCGGTTCGCCGGCGTCGGACTCACTCGGGCACGAGCGGCCGCCCTCAGGAGCCTCGCCGCGGCCTGTGCCCAGGGAGCGCTCCGGCTCGATCCGGGCGTCGACGTCGATCGCACGCTCGCAGAGCTTCAGCACCTCGACGGCATCGGCGACTGGACTGCTCAGTACGTCGCCATGCGGGCCCTAAGCGAGCCGGATGCCTTCCCGTCCACGGATCTCGGGCTTCTCGAGGCGGGTGCTCGTCTCGCAAGCTCCGGGAAAGATCGCCTGACGCCGGCCCGGTTGCGGCGCTTCGCCGAGCCCTGGCGACCCTGGCGCGCGTACGCGGCCATGCACCTGTGGACCGACTCGTCGGAACCCAAGAACAAGGGAGTGTGATGCATTACTTCCCCTACGAGAGTCCGGTCGGTCCGTTGCTGCTGGCTGGAGACGCCGGAGCGCTTCGGATGGCCGAGTTCCACACGCGCGCGCGGCCGATTCCGCCGGAGTGGATCCAACGGCGCGAGACATTCCTCGCGACCATCGGACAGCTCGACGAGTACTTCGCCGGCACCCGTCGCGACTTCGATCTGACGCTCGACCCGGCCGGCACCGACTTTCAGCGCGTCGTCTGGCGTGAGCTCCAGCGGATCCCGCACGGAGCCACCATCTCGTATCAGGAGCTGGCCCGACGGATCGGAAAGCCCAACGCAGTGCGCGCTGTCGGTACCGCAAATGGAGCCAATCCGATCCCGATCATCATCCCCTGCCATCGGGTGATCGGCTCCGGCGGCAACCTCACCGGCTACGGCGGTGGGCTCGAGATCAAAGAGCGGCTGCTGGCGCTCGAAGGCGCGCGCCTGCCGTTCTGACGGCTCAGCCGTAGCTCCGCCGGAGAAACCGGCCGGCTCGCGGCTCGACGCGGAGCTCGCCATCCCGGTAGCGCGCCTCGCCTGCCGCGATCACCACCGAGGGCGCGCCTTTGACCTCGAAGCCCTCGTAGATGCTCCGATCGCATCGATGCCGGTGAGTCTCCGCTGACAGGGTTGCGCCGGCCTCGGGATCCCAGATCACCAGGTCGGCATCGGAGCCGCGCGAGATCGCACCCTTGCGCGGGTATAGCCCGAACAGACGCGCCGGCCGGGTCGAGACCAGATCCACGAACCGGTTCATGTCGATCCGGCCGGCCTCGACGCCATAGGAGTACAAGAGCGATAGCCGGTGCTCGATCCCGGGTGCGCCGCCGGGAATGAGACGGAAATCCTCGCGGCCCAGCTCCTTCTGGCCCGCGAAGTTAAACGGGCAGTGATCGGTGCCGATCGACTCCAGAGTTGTCTCGGCGACCGCGCTCCACAGGGCCTCCTGGTGTCCGAGCGGTCGAATCGGCGGCGCGATCACGTACGTCGCGCCTTCGAACTCCGGCTGGTCGTAGACCGAGTCGTCCAGTAGCAGATATTGAGGACAGGTCTCGCCGTGGACGGACCACCCACGGCGCTGCGCGGCGCGGATGGCCTCCACCGACTCGCTGCAAGTGACGTGGACCACGTAGATTCTGGCGCCCACCGCTCCGGCGAGTGCCGCGGCCCGGCCGGTCGCCTCCCCCTCCAGCGGAGACGGTCGCGACAGCGCGTGATACCTAGGCGCGGTCTTGCCCTCCGCTACGAATCGGTTGCGCAGATGTTCGATCATCTCCCCGTGCTCGGCGTGTACCAGAGCCAGCGCGTCGAGATCGGCGACCGTCTGAAAAACGTTCACCAGATCCGCGTCGTCCAAGCCGACGGTAGCCTTGTATGCCAGGTAGACCTTGAAGGACGGAACCCCTTGGCGAACACACTCGGCCATCGCTCGCCGGGTGCCTTCGCCCCACCAGGTGATAGCCATGTGCAAGCCGTAGTCGCACACCGAGCTTCCGGCCTCTTCGAGACGATCGGCCAGGGCCTCGACGGGGTCCTGCCCCCGCTCCGGATGAACGAAGTCGATGATGGTGGTAGTGCCACCCGCCAGACCCGCCGCCGTGCCGCTCTCGAAATCGTCGGACGATACCGTGCCCGCGACCGGCAGCTGCATGTGAACATGCGGATCGACGCCTCCCGGAATCACGTACTGGCCGGTGGCGTCGACGACCTCTTCGCCGGCCCGCTCCAGGCCGGCGGCCACCTCGACGATGGTGTCGTCCCGGCAGCGCACGTCGGCAACCGCGCTCGCCGTCGAGGTCACCACCATGCCGTTCCGAATCAGCAAAGACATCCGTCCGGTGATTCTAAAGGTTTCTTGCAGGCGGGCGAGAGAAGCCGCAAGTAGCGACGGCTGTGAGAAACTCCGCCAATGCCGAAGGTCGTGTTCAAGCTCAACGGCGAGCAACGGTCGATTCGGCCGCGAGATGGAGAATCGCTTCTCGACGCGCTTCGCGGCCGCTGCGGAATCGACTCGACCAAGGACGGCTGCCAACCGCAGGGGCAGTGCGGGTGCTGCCTCGCGCTGGTCGACGGCGTTGGGAAGGTTTCGTGCGCGGTGCCGGCTGCAAGCGTCCAAGGCAAGGAGATCGTCACGCTCGAGGGCCTGGCCGACGGGGACCGGAAGCTGATCGCCAGGAGCTTCGTCTCGGTCGCCGGACTGCAGTGCGGCTTCTGCATCCCGGGCATCGCGCTGCGAGCCTGGAGCTTTCTGGACAAGACGCCGGATCCGACCCGCGACCAAATCGCCCGGGCTCTGAATGGCCACCTCTGCCGGTGCACCGGCTACGTCAAGATCCTCGACGCCATCGAAATCCTGGCCGCAGCTCGTCGGGGCGAGGCGACACCCGAACCGGTCACCGACGGCCGCGTGGGAAGCTCGCTGGCTCGCTACACCGGCTCCGAGCTGACTCTGGGCGACCGGCCCTACGTTTGCGATCTGGAGCGCGACGGCTTGCTCGAAGGCGCTCTTGTGCTCTCGCCTCACGGCCGCGCTCGGGTGCAGAGCATCGATACCTCTCGAGCTCGGACGCATCCCGGAGTCGAGGCCGTGGTCACGGCCGAAGATGTGCCCGGGGAGCGCTGGTATGGACTCCTCTACAACGATTGGCCGGGCTTTGTGGCGATCGGCGAAGAGGCGCGATGCGTTGGCGACATGATCGCGGCGGTGGCGGCCGTCGATCAGGCCACGGCCCGCGAAGCGGCGGCTCTGGTCGACGTCGGGTACCAGATCCTGGAGCCGGTCCTCGATCCCGAGGACGCGCTGTCGGACGCCTGCCACCAGGTCAATCCGACCCACGAGAACCTCTTGTCCGAGACCGTCGTCCGCCGCGGAGACGCCGACGAGGCGCTGGCGGCCAGCGCTCACACCGTGTCCGGAACCTGGTTCACCCAGCGGATCGAGCACCTCTACCTCGAGCCCGAAAGCGCGGTCGCGGAACCGCTCGACGACGGCAGGATGCGTCTCTACACGCAGGGCCAGGGCATTTTCGACGACCGCCGCCAGGTGGCGAGCTTTCTCGGCATGGCTATCGACGATCTGGAAGTCGAGCTGATCCCGAACGGAGGGGCCTTCGGTGGAAAAGAGGACATGTCGGTGCAGGCCCAGACGGCTCTTCTGGCCCGCGTCACCAGCAGACCGGTCCGAATCACGCTCAACCGCGAGGAATCGATTCGACTCCACCCGAAGCGCCACCCGATCAAGATGGCCTACACGGTCGGCTGCGACGATCGGGGCCAACTGACCGCGGTCAAGGCGCGAATGATCGGCGATACCGGCGCCTACGCCTCGGTCGGATCGAAGGTCCTGGAGCGGGCTGCCGGGCACGCGTGCGGACCCTACAAGGTCGAAAACGTGGACGTTGTGTCGCTCGCCGTCCACACCAACAACCCTCCCTGCGGCGCGATGCGTGGCTTTGGAGCGAATCAAGCGCACTTCGGCATGGACGGCGCCCTCGACCTGCTCGCGAAGAAGATCGGACTTGACGGTTGGGAGATTCGCTGGCGCAACGCGGTCGCCGTCGGCGACCCCTTCGCCACCGGCCAGATCTTCGAGAAGTCGGTGGGCCTGAAGGAGACCCTGCTGGCGGTCAAGGACCGCTACTACGAAGCCCTGAACCAAGGCAAACCGGTCGGAATCGGGTGCGGCATCAAGAACTCTGGCATCGGCAACGGCGCCAAGGAATGGGGCAAGGCTCGCCTGGTAGTGGAGGCCGACGGCTCGGTCTCGCTCTACAACGGCTACACCGAAATGGGTCAGGGTCTCCTGACCATCCTGATTCAATGCGCGGTGGAAGTCACCGGCCTGCCGGCGGCGGTCTTCCGCCCGAAGGTCGACTCGACCTACCAGCTCGACTGCGGCCAGACCACCGGCTCGCGCGCGACCTTGTTCGGGGGGCGTGCGGTCGCCGATGCGGCCGTCAAGCTGAAGGCGGATCTCGACGTTGGCAAAACACTGCTCGAGCTGGCCGGCAAGGCCTACTCCGCCGACGTCCTGATCGACGACACCACCTCACCCGGCCAGGCCGCCGAGAAGGTGAAGACCCACACCGCCTTTGGATTCGCCACCCAGGTCGTGATCCTCGACCAGAACGGCAGAGTCGAGCGGGTTATCGCCGCGCACGATGTCGGCCGAGCCATAAACCCCGCCCTCTGCGAGGGCCAGATCGAAGGCTCCATCCACATGGGCCTCGGCTACGCTCTGACCGAGGATCTACCCTGTCCCGACGGCATGCCGGCGACCTTCAAGCTCCGTGAGCTCGGAGTCATCCGGGCCCGCGAGATGCCCGATGTCGAGGTGATCCTGGTCGAAGACCCCGAGCCCGAAGGACCCTTCGGCGCCAAGGGCGTCGGCGAGATCGGGCTGGTGCCGACCGCCGGCTCGGTCGCCGGAGCGCTTGCCGCCTACGACGGCGTCCGCCGCTACACCCTACCGATGAAGGACAGCGAGGCGGCGAAGGCTATGGGTGTCGGGCGCATCCGCAGCCTCGGGCAATAGACGCACGCCTGGTGCCGCGGTCGTCCACCCGCCCCACGTAGCGCTGAGCGACCGGACCCCTCCTTCACCATTTCGCGTCACCGCGCGAGGACCGGGCCGTCCGGCGTTGGTTGCCCAGGGGACGGCTCGGGCTGGAAGGCCGACATAGGCACGGGCCCTCGCCTGTGCCCTTGCAGGCCTCTTAGCCCGAGCCGTCCCCTGGAGGATTGGCTGCCGGTTCGCCGCCGGCGCGCGAAGAACCGCACGGGATCGTCGGTACACGGTCGCCGACGTGTTGTTGCCCCCGACCCTTTGTCTGTAAGCTCTCGCCAGACCTGGTTGCATCGAGCCCAGCCCACAGAGACCGACCTCATTATGGCCAAACTCGGACTCGAAACCGAAATCGTCGATCGCGGCGTCTACGACCACAGCGTAGCCAGGTTTCACGAGGCCGGCATCGTCCTGCCGACGTTCGCTCAACTCGCCGACCCTTCCACGATTCCGGCCGGGATTTTGGAGCGGCTCGCCGGTGTCGGCCCGGACGAGCCGCTCCCGCTGAACCTGTTCCGGGTCCATTGGCACAACGGCGAAGATCGGGCGAGCTTCGCGGAGGTTCCGCGTCATCTCGATGTTCCGTCCTCGTTGAGCGGCGTCCCGGCTCGGATCGTCCTGCTGCTCGGCGACCCCTTTCCGATGATCCGCGCCCACAAGGTCTTGGCGGCCTACGGTTGTCTCACCCCGCGCATCGTTACCGGCCAGTTCGATCCCATCCACCACAAGGCGATCTGGCCGTCCACAGGCAACTACTGCCGCGGAGGCGTCGCGATCTCTCGGATCATGCAGTGCAGGGGCGTCGCCGTACTGCCCGAGGGCATGAGCCGCGAACGCTTTCAGTGGCTGGAGATGTGGGTCACGGAGGCCGAAGACATCATCCGCACACCGGGGACCGAGAGCAACGTCAAGGAGATCTACGACCGCTGCAACGAGCTCGAGGCGGACGCCGACAACATCGTCTTCAACCAATTCAGCGAGTTTGGCAACTATCTGGTCCACTACGCGGCGACCGGCCGCGCCGTGGAGCGCGTCTTCGAATCAATGTACGAGGAGAATCCACGACTCGCGCTGCGTGCCTTCGTGTCGGCCACCGGCTCGGCCGGCACGCTCGGCACCGGGGACTACCTCCGGGAAAGGCACGGCTCCTCGATCGTCGCGGTCGAGGCCCTGGAGTGCCCCACGATGCTCCTCAACGGTTTCGGTGAGCACAACATTCAGGGGATCGGCGATAAACACGTTCCCCTGATCCACAACGTCATGAACACCGACTTCGTGGTCGCCGTCTCCGACCGGGCCACCGACTCGCTCGACGTCCTGTTCAACAGCGACTCTGGGCGCGAGCTCCTCCGCGAGCGAACCGGCGTGCCCGAACCGGTGATAGAGCGTCTGCCCTATCTGGGCTTCTCGTCGATCTGCAATCTGGTCGCCGCGATCAAGCTCGCAAAGCACCTGGATCTCGGCCAAGAAGACGTGTTAATGACCGTGGCCACCGACGGTGCGGCGCTCTACCGGAGCGAACACGCAAAGACCCTGGAGCGAGACTTTCCCGGCGGCTTTCGGGCGACCGACGCGGCAGAAGTCTTCGGCCGGTACCTGCTCGGAGCGGCGACCGACCACGTCCTCGAGCTCACCCACCGCGAGCGCCAGCGGATCTTCAACCTCGGCTACTTCACCTGGGTCGAACAGCAGGGCGTATCGCTCGAGGACTTCGTCGCGCGGCGCGATCAGTCCTTCTGGCGGAGTCTCCGGGGGCTGCTGGAGGCCTGGGACGAGCGCATCGACGAATTCAACTCGCGCACCGGAAGCCATGTCGGCTGAGTGGACGGCGGGCGGCCGCGACGAACCCTCTCCTGCAGCTGACTCGTCCGAAAGAGACCGCGGCATCGCAGCGCCGCTAGCTTTGCGCCTGGTCTGCCATGGCTGCGGGACCGAGGTCCCACTGAACGAAATCCGCCCATATCGCTGCCGGGAAGGTGAGCTCCACGACGACGTCGACCACGTTCTACGCCGGAGGTTCGATGCGACGACCTTTCGATCCTGGGCCGATCCCGACTCGATCTTCGGCGACATCGAGTCCAATCCCTTCCGTCGCTACCGGCGCCTCTTCTACAGCTATGAGATCGCGAGACTGGGAGGCCTTCCCGACAGCGAGTACCTGCGGATCGTAGATCGCCTCGACGCCGCGATCGCTGCGATCGACGGACACGGCTTCCGGGAGACGCCTTTCGGGCCCGAACAGGCCCTCGCCGGCGCTCTCCGGCTCGCCAGCGATCGGCTGTGGATCAAGAACGAGACCGGCAGCGTCTCGGGGTCCCACAAGGCACGTCATCTGATGGGGATCATGCTGTGGCTGGAGGTGATCCGGTCACTGCGCAGGCCTCTTGGCGTCGCGCCCAGACTCGCGATCGCCAGCTGCGGCAACGCGGCACTGGCTGCGGCGGTGGTGGCGCGGGCCGCGGATCGCCCGCTCGACGTGTTCGTGCCGCCGGACGCCAACCCGCGCTTGACCCAACGCCTGACCGAACTCGGCGCCGAGCTGACGACCTGTCCTCGCCGGGCCTCCGACCCACCTGGCGATCCCTGCTTCCACCGCTTTCTCGAGGCCTGGGGCGATGGCTCCCTGCCGTTCACCGTCCAAGCCAAGCGAAACGGCCTGACGATCGAAGGCGGCTGCACCCTCGTCTGGGAGATCGTGAGTGCGCTGCGCGCACGGTCCGGCCGGCTCGATCATCTGATCATTCAGGTCGGCGGCGGCGCATTGGCCGCCGCCTGCATCGAAGGCCTCAAGAACGCACAGACATTGGGTCTGATCGACCGCCTGCCGCGCATCCACACCGTGCAGACCGCCAGCGGCTATCCGCTCCGGCGCGCCTACGATCGACTGGTCGAGCGTCTGCCCGGAGTCGGAGATCCGGCCACCCATTCCGGGGAGGATCGCGACCCGGCTGCCCATGATCGGAGGGCTCTGAAGATCCGGGACCAGGTCCCGCCACAAGCACTGGCGGACGCGATCGGCGACGCCATTCATGCGCGCTCCGACTTCATGCGGCCCTGGGAAACCGAGCCACGGAGCATCGCCTACGGCATCCTCGACGACGAGACCTATGACTGGATCGCAGTGACCGAAGGAATGCTGGAGACCGGCGGCGTGCCTCTGGTCGTCTCCGAGGACACCCTGGAAGAGGCCCACCGGCTGGCACTCGAGCACACCTCGGTCCCGGTCGGGCCGACCGGGTCGGCCGGGCTTGCCGGACTGCTGCAACTGGTGCGGGCCCGGGCAATCGGACCGGACGAGACCGCCGCCGTGCTCTTTACCGGCGTCGAGCGTGACCGTTCGCCGGCGTCCGAATAGCTCGTCTCAGCGGGAGCCGCTCTAGCGTCCTGCGAACACGCTCGGGAACCGAGCCAGGAACGCGATCACCGGCGCCAGCTCCCGGGTATCGACGCACTCCCCGATCTTGTGAGTGTTGTGCTCGATCCCGGGACCGATACCGAACATCGCCGGGTGATGGAAGGAGCCCAGAGTGATCCAGTCCTTGCGGTCGGGAACCGGCACCGAATCGTCATCCCGGCGAAGCGGCACGCCGACTCCATCCGTCGAGAACACCCAGCGCGAAACACGCGGGGCCGCTTTCAGTGCCCCGCCCCCACCTTCGCCGATTCCCTGGACCATGGGCGTGACGACCCCCCGATAGGTCTCGACAGCGGCTTCGATTGCTGGATGCGCCTCCGGAGTCACCCACCCGGGATAGATCTGGGGATTGCCCGGCGAGGTGCCCTTCCAGCTCGGCCGGTCGTAGGTCGGCACGCGGACGTCGACTTCCAGCCCGTCGCCTCGGGCGCGAGCCACAGAGGACAGGTTCTCGATCGCTTGCCGCGCATCTTCGGGATCCTCCCCGGCCGACAGCCGGCGATCGAACCGGAAGGTGAACCGCTCCGGCACCGCGCAGTCGCTGGGCGTGTCCAGATGGGCCCAGCTGGCGGTTCGCGTGCCCTTGCCCAGAAAGTCGTCGTCACCGAAGCCGTCGCCCCTGCGATGCTCCTCGGCCGCCTCGGCAAGGATGGCTCCGCCGTACTCCAGCGGATTGCGCCCCTCGTGCGGCATGGAGCCGTGACAGCTCTTGCCGGTGACCTCGACCTCGATCTGCATGCGGCCCCGCTGCCCGCGGTAGATCCCCACAGCGCCGTTCTGCGCACAGCCGGTGCCCTCGGTCAGGATCACGACGTCGGGAAGCAAGTCGGGCCCCGCTTCGCTTAAGCCCCTGCCCATGAAGTACATCGGCCCGCCGCCGTCGTTGTCCTCTTCGGCAACGGTCGCATAGCTCACCACAACCACCCCTCGGAGGGCGCCCAGCGGGCGCAGCTGGCGCAGAATCCGGCTGGCCAGGACCTGGCAGACTACGCCGCCGAGCTGATCCGCCGACCCACGGCCCCAGAGCAGGTGACTCCATTGGTCATTGGGCGGCAGGTATCCGAGCTCGGAGCGCAGGAAGTCCCGGTCCACTTTGGCTGGATCGGTCAGACCCAGGTAGGCGTCTATGCCGCCGCCGATGGTCTCGTGCCAGCGAGCCCGGAGGGCCTGGACGGTGTCGGTGTGGCCATCGAGGTAGATGACCACCTTGTCTTCGGCGGGAATCCCGTCATCGGGATCCTGGAGGACCCAGCGCAGATTGCCGAAGCCGTCGAACCCGACGTCGTCCGACCCGTCGACCGCGCCCAGCTCCACGATCTTGGCCTTGAGGTATTCGAGTCTCGGCCCTTCGTGATTCGATGTTCCACACGCCGGGTCGCCGCCATCTTCCACCGGGCGATCGATATGGTCCGCCGGGATCCTTACGACCTCGGCGAGCAGGTCTTTGGCCAGCGGCAAGGCCTCGGCGGCCAGCCTCGCGATCTCCCGATCGAGCTCTGCTTGCGTTGGATCCGACATTTCCCTCCTACCCGGCCAGCCGCTCGAGCCGGCTCAGCAGATCGGGCTCCTTGGCGCCGGCCAGGAGCGCCATGATCACGTACACCTTCTTGTTCGCTTCGCGGGCCAGCTCGAAGCGAAACCGCTCGAGAACCTCGGCGCTCACCTCCGAGCCGATGTCGGCCGGAAGGCAGTGCATGTATAGAGCCTCCGAGTTGCGCGTTAGATGCATCCGCCGCCGGTCACAGATCCAAGCGGTGTGCTGCGCGTTGCGTTCGAGCGCGCGTTTCTCGATGTCCGCCATGGCGGCTTCGTCGCCGGCGCGATTGGCCTCGACGCGCTCGAGCATCAGATCATAGGGTCCCCAACTCTTGGGATATACGACGTCGGCGTTCTCGAAAGCGTGATCCATCGAGTCGACGGTCTCGAAGCTGCCCCCGGAGTCCGAGCCGAAGCTCTCGGCTTTCTCCAGTGTCTCTGGCATGAGGCCGTAGCCCTCCGGATGGGCCAGTCGCACGCGGGCGCCGAAACGTGTCAGAAGTGTGATCAGTCCCTGCGGCACCGACAGCGGCTTGGCGTAGCTCGGGGAGTAGGCCCAACTCACGGCCACGGTCCTTCCCTCGAGGCCTTCGGGAAATCGCTCACGCAGCCAACAGAGATCGGCGAGGGTCTGGGTGGGATGGTCGATGTCGCACTGCAGGTTGACGACCGGCACGGCACGTTCAGCGCCGAGGCCCTGGAGGTAGTCGCGAATGCCCCGATCCGCTTCGCGCATGAACCGGTTGCCCTCGCCTAGGATGAGATCGTGGCGGAATCCGAGCGCGTGGGCGTTCATGCCCAGCATGGCGCCGGTCTCCTCCGCCGTCTCGCCGTGCGACACCTGCGTCGTCGAGCCGTCCACTACCATCGGCCGTGCACCCAGACGGCTGGCCGCTCCGGCCCAGCTGGATTTGGTGCGCGTCGAGGCGTCGAAGAAGACCGCCAGGTGCAGCTCGTTCTCGAACAGCGGAACCTGTGTGCCGGCGCGATCGAGAGCCTCGAACACGTTCGCCAGCTCGCACGCGGTCTCGAGCTCATCCCGGCTCCATTCGGAAGTCAGGAGCATCGACTCCCCGGCCAGAGAGGCCACGGCGCCCGCGTCCAATGCGGCGATCTGACGACGGATCTCGGCTGCCTTGGTCATGGAAAGGGAAGACTAGAACAGAGATCTTTCAAGATGCAATCCACCGCGGCCTCGGAGACCCACGACGCCGTGCCTTGCCGACGCGGTCGGCGGGCTGCCCGGCTATTCCTCGTATCCGGGATGCCCTATCCGGGTACCGGCAGCGGGCCGACCTGGGGGCGACGCCCACGGCAGATGGGGCATCGACTCCGACAGGCCCTTCAGCACCACGTACATCGTGGCGCACGCTTCGAGTGACAGGTCTCCCGCGCCCTCGGGCCGGTTCCCCGGCCCGGCCTCGATCAGGGAAAAATCCCGCTCGGAGAGGCGCGCCCGGAAGGCGGGCGAAGTGTAGCGGAGCTCGCCGTTCACCTCCAGGCGGTGCGTCTCTCCGCTCCAGCGAGCTTCGATGATCGCTGTGGCCGGATCGGCGGCATCCCGAATGAGCATGAAGGCGTTGTCGGTTTGCGCTTCGAAGTCGGCCCGATTGAGATACAGGCGCGGCTTGTCGCGGTACGGCTCCCCCGAGGTCGGACAGAAGGTCGTGCAGTTACCGCACTCGTTGCAAAAATCAGTCAGAACGGCGATCTGATGGCGCTGGCCGGCCTCGAACCTGGTCGACACGTCGGCAACGATCTCGCCCTCGCTGATTCGAAGCGCCGGTAGCTCCTTCGAGAAGGGCTCCGATTCGTAGGTCATCAGCGCCATGTTCGGGCATACCCCGACACAGAGGCTGCAGATCTGGTGGCAATCCAGACAGCGGCTCGCCTCCGCGATGGCCTCTTCCGGGGTATAGGTCTTGATCGGCTCGTTGAAGTTCATCCGGTCATCGAGGGACGTATGGGCCACCGGTACCCGCCACTCCCGCCGCGCGCGACGGAGCAACAGGCTCTGCAGGTCGAAGTCCGGATCGCTGTCTTCGCCGAGTCGAGGCACTCGAGCCCCGGCCTCCTCTCGGGCGGCGATCGCGTCGGCCGCTCTCTTACCGTCGGCCGATGCCTCGACGATCGACGAGGGTCCATCGGCGGCGACGTCTCCGCCGGCGTAGACTCCGTCGACGCTGGTTTCGAGAGTCTCGGGATGCACGCGGATATAGCCCCTTCGGTTGAGCTCCGGCACGGAATCACCGAAGAAGTCCAGGATCGCGTGCTGGCTGATCGCCAGAATCAGGGTATCCAGCGGGATCTCCCATTCACTACCCTCGACCTCGTGAGGGATCTTCCGCCCGCCCGCGTCTCGATCGCCCCGGTACTCCATCCTCGTGCACACCAGTGCGGCGAGCTTGCCGTCCTCTATTTGAAGAGCATGCGGCTTGGCCAGCTCGACGATCTCGATGCCCTCCTCGACGGCGCCGTGGATCTCCTCACGGTCGGCGGGCATCTGATCGATCGTCCGGCGATAGATCAGTGACACCTCCGAGCCCAGCCGGTAGGCGGACCGCACGCAGTCCATGGCGGTGTCGCCGGCGCCGATCACGCCGACCCGGCGGCCGATAGCCACGGGATTGCCTTCGCGCACGCTGCGCAGGAAAAGCAGGGCGTCCATCACGCCCTCGGAGTCCTCCCCTGGGAGATTCAACCGCTTCGCGAGCTGCGCGCCGGCGCCGACGAAAGTGTAGCGAAATCCCTCCGAGCGAAGCCCGTCGAGGGTGAAATCGACGCCGGCCTTGACTCCGTAGCGCATCTCGACGCCGAGCTCCTCGAGGACTCTCACGTCCTGGTCGATCTCGGCCCGGGGCAACCGGTAGCGAGGAATCGCGCCGCCGACCATGCCTCCGGCGTATGGATACATCTCGAAGACGGTGACCACGAAGCCGGCATAGGCCAGCTTCTGCGCAGCCGAAAGGCCAGCGGGACCCGCGCCGATGATCGCCACCTTGCGGTTTCGAGCCGGCGCTCGATCGAACGGCTCGGGCGAGGCCTCCTGCTCCATGATGAAACGCTTGATGTCGCGGATCGCCAGAGGCTCATCGTAGTGGGTGCGGATACAGGTGTTTTCGCACAGATGGTCGCAGACCCGCCCGAGAATCGCCGGCAGCGGGTTGTCTTCGCGAGTGATTGCGACGGCTCTCTCGAAATCGCCGTCACGTACCGCGTTCATGTACTCTGGCACCTTCTGGTTGACCGGACACTCGTCGACACACGGCGCCTCGATGCAGTCGAACAAGCCGAGCGGCCGCGGAGTCTTCGATCGATCGGTTCGGAAGGAGGCCTTCTGGCTGCGCCACTCGGAGCGCGCCTCCTCGGAATAGGCTCGGAGATTGACCCGGCCGAGGGTCGTGGTGGCGAGGCTCATCAGAGCCTCGCATCCGGAGTCGCTCAGGCCGTGTGCGGCTCCCCAGCCGCGGACCGACTCGAGCAGCGCCCCGTTGGAGGCATCCCTGAGGGTCGCGGCCAGCCCGTTGCAGGCGTCTCTCCCGAGATCCAGGTGCGAGTCCCGCGCGATCGCCTCGGCGAGCAGCTCCGGAAACCTCTCGAAACCGGGCTCTCGCACTCCGCTCCTGCAGACGAAGTCGTCCAGGTCCAAGGCCTCGACGCTGTCCAGAGCCCCGTTCAAGGTCTCGAAATACTGAAGCAGCCGGAGGTAGCCGCCGGACTTGAGCAGATCCGAGCAGACGGTGACGCTGGCGATCCCGCAGCGCAGTAGATCCGGCACGTTGAAGCAGTCCGCGCCGCCGGCGAATGACATCAGCAAGTCGCCCCGGAACTCCTCGGACAGCGTGTGCGCCAGGTTGGTGGTCACCGCATGCAGCGCGCGGCCAGACAGATACATCATGTCGTCGTCGGCAAAGACGTCACGAGTGTTCTTGACCTCGAGCGTGTTGGTCAGCTTGACGCCGAACACCAGCTTCTTTTCGGCGGCCAGCCGGCGGAGGTTGTGGAGCATGGGCACCGCGTCGGCGTACTCGAGATCGTGGCCGAATGCCTCGTCGGGAATCTCCACGTCGGCGAAACCGAGCTCCTCGTTGACGATCGAGCGGACCCTCTCAGGCCCCAACAAGGTGGGATTGCACTTGACGCTGGTGTGGAGCTCGCGCTCGTTCAGCAGATAGGTGCAGATCTTCTCGATCTCGTCCGGCGGACAGCCGTGCATGGTCGAGAGGGTGATGGTGTCCGAAATGACGTCGGGAATTTCGATCTCGCGTACCTCGGGACACCATTCGGCGACGATGTCGACGTAGGCCTGCTTGTAGTGAGAGCAGTCCTTCATCGCCTCGAAGTACCACTGCACATTGGGCTCTAGAATGCCCTCCAGGTTGTACCCGACACTCATGTTGAAGATCATCCCCGGCTGGTCTCCGGGAAACCCCAGCTTCCGGTGCAGGGCGTGGATCAGCACCCACGCGCGGAGGTACTCATCGAACGACTCGTAGATCTTGAGCTCCTGTGACCACTCGACGTTGTAGCCCTCGTCCTGGACGTCGATACAGGGTTTGTTGATGTCGAGCTCGTCGAGGGTCTGCACCGTCTTGAGCTCGAGGAACCGAGAGCCGCAAAGCCAGGAGACGACGATGTTCTGCGCCATCTGTGATTGGGGTCCGGCCGCCACGCCGAGCGGCGTCTCGAGCACGACGCCGTACTTCTCGCGCTTGAAGCGATCGCTATCGGCCGGCGTGAAGACCGCGGATCGCGGAACTCCGAATAGGGAGTCTTTGTGCTCGAGCTCGGTGAATGCCCACGCGGTGAGCTGCTCCATCGAGATCGGGTGAAATCGGTCGGACATCAGGATCGGCACTCTCTCGACGGAGCCCACGAGGCGCGGGACAGCATCACAGTACCGAACCGTAGCGTCGGGGCTCCGTACCCGACGTCTTCGGTCGCACGCCTCAGTGCTGAAGCGCTCACGCTCCTCATAACCTGGCGTGGAGGCGCTTAGCCTGTTCGGCGGCCTTGGCTCGGATCTCGACGGGATCCACACGGGTCGGCTTGCCGTCGGCGAGCACCACCTCGCCGTTCATGACGATCTCGAGCGGGCGGACGCCCGGGGTGAAAGCCAGATACCAGGGGTCCATCGGCTCGTACGACCAGGTGACGACGTCCTCCCTGGCCTCCGGCACCAGGTCCCAGCCGTTCTCGAGCCAGCCCCAGGCGGTCTCCGGCGTCGCCTGAACGTCTTCCTCCCGGTGTTTGACGTACGCCAGCCGGAACTCCTCGATCATACTGCCGCCGATGCCGTCTGAGCCCAGCACAACGGGATTGGTGAACCGGAACGGCCGGGTGTAGCCGACCGCGTTGTTCATGTTGGAGCGGGTGTTGTGCTGAATCGTGCCCTTCAGCTGGTGATCGTCCGGAATGTGGATACAGTGAGCCAGCAGCCAGTCGTCGCGCGTCAGACCCGCGAGCCGCTCCGGCGCCGCGATGTCACTCGGGCCCTCGGCTACGTGAGTATGCACCCCGACGCCGAGCTCCAGAGCCAGGCCGGCGGCCGCCGCCAGGGTCTCGTCGGTGCAGGTGAACGCGGCGTGGACGCCGACCAGCCCACGGCCGCCGCTCCGCAGGAAGCGTTCATTCTCGGCCAATCCGCGATGAGCTCCGTCCGCGCCGTGGCGATCGGTTACGCCGTAGGCACAGACCACGCGGACGCCGACTTCGCCGCACGCTTCGGCGATGGCCGAAAGAGAGCCCTCGATGGCGTTGGGCGACTCGTGATGATCCACGATCGAGGTGGTTCCGGCCTCCAGCGCCTCGAGCGCCCCCAGCATCGCCGACCAACGGATCATCTCGAGATCCAGAGCCGCGTCCAGGCGCCACCAGATCTGCTCCAGGATCTCCTGGAAATCCCGCGGCGTCTTCGGCGGCGCGGGCATGCCACGCGCCAGCGACGAGTAGAGATGATGGTGGCCGCAAACCAGGCCGGGAGTCTGGTTACTCATTCGCGAATCGCATCGAAAAAGCCAGCTTAGCAGGCCTCTCCCCGCCCGCGGCCAGAGTAGAATCCTCGCGGATCGAGTCGACTTCACACCCGCGGATAACCCGCCAAGGAGGATTGCATTGGTTCGACGAAAAGCCGTGATCATGGGTGCCGCAGGTCGGGACTTTCACAACTTCAACACCATGTTCCGCGACCGAAAGGAACATGAAGTGGTGGCTTTCACCGCGAGCCAGATCCCGGACATCGACGGCCGGATCTACCCCGCCGAGCTGGCCGGGGATCAGTATCCGGACGGCATTCCAATCCTCCCCGAAGAGGAACTCGAGCGCCTGATTCGCGATCGCGGCGTCGACGAGGTCTGGTTCTCCTACTCGGACGTCTCGCACGAATACGTCATGCACGTGGCCAACCGTGTGATCGCCTGGGGAGCCCACTTCGGGGTCTACTCGGCGACTCGCACGATGCTCGAGACGGACCGGCCCGTGATTGCCGTCACCGCGGTCCGAACCGGTTGCGGTAAATCACAGACCACCCGCTACATCTCCAGGATCCTCCAGGGCCTCGGCAAGAAGGTCGTCGCGGTGCGCCACCCGATGCCGTACGGTGACCTGGCCAAACAGATTTGCCAGCGTTTCGAGACTTACGACGATCTCGACGAGCACGAATGCACGATCGAGGAGCGCGAAGAGTACGAGCCGCACATCGACAACGGCTTCGTGGTCTACGCCGGAATCGACTACGAGGTGATTCTGCGCCAGGCCGAGAAAGAGGCCGAGGTGATCCTCTGGGACGGCGGCAACAACGACACGCCGTTCTACCGTCCGGATCTGCACATTACCCTGGTCGACCCGCACCGGCCCGGCCACGAGACCAGCTACTATCCCGGCGAAGCCAATCTTCTGATGGCCGATATCCTGCTAGCGAACAAAGTCCAGACCGCGAAGCCGCCGGATCTGGCGGCGGTTCTCGAGGCGTGTCGCAAGCACAATCCGACTGCCAAGATCATCGAGTGCCGCTCCGCGGTCAGCGTCAAGCACCCGGAGCTGATCTACGACAAGCGCGCACTGGTGATCGAGGACGGTCCTACCCTGACTCACGGCGGCATGAGCTACGGGGCCGGCTGGTACGCCGCTCAGCAGGCGGGCGCGTCCGAGGTCGTCAGCCCCGTGCCCTACGCGGTCGGCTCGATCCGCGAGACCTACGAGAAGTACCCCAACGCGCGCCGGATCCTGCCGGCAATGGGCTACGGTCAGAAGCAGATCAAGGAGCTCGAGGCCACCATCAACGCGACGCCGGCTGACGTCGTGGTGGAAGGCACGCCTATCGAGCTCAGCCGGCTCCTGACCGTCGACAAGCCAATCGCGGACGTCAGCTACGAGCTCGAGGAGATCGAGCCCGGCCTGCTCGAGGAGGCCGTGCGCGAGATGCTCGAGACGGCGGGGGCTGCTAGCCGCCGGCCAGAGGCTCGCGCGCCTGCCGGCGCAAGCGGTCGATCTTCTGATCCAGCAGGCTGAACAGGGCGTCGGTCTGGCGCGCGAGGTCTCTCAGTCCGTCTCGCTTGAACTCGGCAAGCGAGACGTCGAGCTCCTGTAGATCGGTGTTGATCTTGTCGAGATCGCCGATCAGATCGCTCTGGACCACGCGCAGGTCGCGCAGAATCTCCTGCTGGACACTCTGAACGTCTCGGCCGAGCTCGTCGAGACCCTCGCCGAGATCCCGCAGACGTTCGAGATGAGCCAGCAGCACGAGATTGAATTGCCGTTGCCGATCCCACAGGTCCGCCTGCGGAGCGCGGACCAGAGGGCGCAGCAGCTTCTTGAACCAGACGATGATCCGCCACCCGACGCCTCGGCGGCTTTCGATCGGAAACTCGTGGTCGCCCCGCCACAGCCAGCGCCAGTCGGCGATCTCCTCGGTCGGCTGGTCTAGAAACCGCTCCAGGTCCGGCTCACCGGCCGACACCGGCGAAGCTTGCGTTTCAGCCTCTGACACGCTCAGACGGTACCAGAGGGGGACACAATACGTAAGAAACCGGGCCTGCGGCGCCCATTCGAGAGTCGCCCTCGACAGGTTTCTTACGTATTGTGTCCCCCGTCCCCTACTGTTCCGGTACGACGTGAACCTTGATCTCGGCGTCGACCTCGGAATGGAGCTCGACTCGCACCAGATGCTCACCCACCGCCTTGATCCCGCCACCCAGGTCGAGCCGGCGCTTGTCGACCGTGATGCCCTTGGCCTCGAGCGCCTCGGCGATCTCGCTGGCGGTGACCGAACCGTACAGAGTGCCGCTCTCGCCAACGCGCTTCTGAATCTCGAGCTCGATCGAACCGATCTCGCCGGCACGTGCGGTCGCGGTGTCGCGCTCTTTCTCGTGCTTGATCTCGATCTTGTTTCGCTGCTGCTCGAAGTACTTCAGATTCCCGGGCGTCGCCTCGAGCGCCATGCCCTGGGGTACCAGGTAGTTACGAGCGTAGCCCGGCTTTACGTTCACGATCTCCCCCCGGCTTCCGGTGTGCCGGACGTCTTGCATCAAGATGACTTTCATGGCCACTAGTCCGCCGTGTAGGGCAGCAGGGCGATATGACGGGCGCGTTTGATCGCCTGCTGGATGATTCGCTGGTGCTTCGCGCAGGTTCCGGAGATTCGACTCGGCAGGATTTTGGCGCGATCGACGATGAAGTGGTGGAGGGTCTGGGTGTCCTTGTAGTCGACCGTCTGCACCTTGTCTGCGCACAGGCGACAGACCTTGCGGCGCTTGATGAAGGTCTTCTTCTTGCGGCGGGGGCGGCCTCTCATGGCTTCTCCTCCTGCGCTTCCGGCGCGGCTTGTGCCTCGGGCGTGCCTCGATGGCGCAACCGGCCGGCATCCAGCCGTACCGTCATGTAGCGCAGAACTTTGTCGTTCTGCTCCAGCCGCTGCTCGACCTCGGGGAACGGATTGGCGCCCCCGGTCTCGACCGTGTAGAACACGTAGCGAGCTTCGTTCAGCTTTTGAATCGGGTAAGCCAGGCGCTTCTTGCCCCAGCTCTCTTCCTTGGCGATCTGCGCGTCCAAGCTGGTGAGCAGATCCTTGACGCCGTCACTCAGGTTCGCGGTCTCCTCGTCGGACAGACGAGGGTCGAACAGGACAGCCAACTCGTACGAACTCATTTGAATCTCAGCCTCCCTTCGGCCTAGAAATCGGTCCCCTCTTCTTTGCCCGGGGCGGGCATGAGGGAACAGGGAGTCAACGGAATCGCCGGCGGCGCCACTCGGAGCTACGGCGAGCGCGTATTGTACGCGCTTTTCCGACAAAAACAAGCGATTTTCGTGCTCCGCG
>JBHHWO010000013.1:0-51181 GCA_046756565.1 Thermoanaerobaculia bacterium
CGAGCACGGCAATCGGAACCGCGTCATTACCGACAATCGTGTCGTGGAACTTGCGTAAGTCGAAGTCCAAAGCGAGTTCGGCTTCCCCCCGATCGGTGGTGGATATCGGCTTCTTTCCGGCAGAGAGTGTGTAGCTGGCCGGGGTTTGATATAGAGTTTGGAGACTCATTAAGAAAAGCTTGCGGAAGGAGGCTGAATGGCGCTTTCAAGAACCCCTCTGCCGAGGGCGCGAACCCGTCGGTTGGCTCTGCTCGTGGTCGCCGTCTGCCTTGCGCTTCCTGGTGCGCGCGCGGAGGCCGATCTCTGCAGCAACGTTCAGGACACGACGACGACGGCCGAGACTCACGTTGATGTCTGGTTTCACGACGAGCTTTTCCCGGACACCGGCTACCGTGGCGATGAAACGTGGAACCGGATGGTTCTGCAATGCAATCGAAAGCGCGACACCAAGGGCAATGAAGTCGCCAAGGTGACGGGTGTGACCGAGAACTCGGCCGAGAAGCGAACCTTGAAGGCCGACAACCTCGAGCCCAAGGTCATCCGGGGCAAGTACAACTTCCACGGTTTCATTGCCGAGCAACAGAAATACGTCTACATCCTCAGCAAGACGGACGGCGTCTGGAAGATGATCATCCCCTACAAGGCCAGCATCAACGACCTGGTCGAGAATCGCGTCGACTTCTACATCGGAAGCCGTGAGATCAAGCGTGATGGCACGCTCGAGCCGGTCACGCAAACCGGACACGCCTGGGATATCTACGACGAGTCCCAGGTAAGGAGCGTGAGCCGTCGCCGGAGCGGCAGGGAGGCGTGGAGGCTCAAGGACCCCGGCAAGGCGATTCCAATCGCGAGGACGCTCTGCTCCGCTTCCAGCCCGGTCTACTTCCCGGGCAAGGAGGGCAAGTACGACGGTCAAAGTGGAGCTGATTCCTACAAGCGCGACCCGCAGAACAAGCACATCAGCCTCGGCAGGATCGCCTACGGGTACAAGAACGACGACTACATACGACTGGGCTGCCGGGTCGACAAGAACCGCGACATCTTCTGGCGCCCAGACCCCGACGCCCCTCGGGTGGTCAAGACCAAGCCCGAGGCCTTCATCTTCAACAACTTCGTGCGCACCGCCGAGCAGCACTGGACGCTTCCCGGGGTGTTCGAGCTCGAGATCTACCTCAAGGGCGTGAACGACTCCGATTTCCCGAAGTCGACCCTCGATCTCCTGCAGGAAAACCCGATTACCCAGGTCGATCCGATAGGCGTGCTCGATCCACTGAACGTCCTCGACGGCGGCGACTACTTGACGGTCTATTTCGCGACCAAGTTCATGCCCTACCAGTACAACCAGATGTACAAGTCGAACCCTGTGCAGTTCAACAACTTCTCGACGATGACGACCGACGGAACCTACTGGCACGAAGTCGGCCACGCTTTCGGCCTGGACGATGAATACGGCAAGGACGACCGCAACGACAAGCCGAAGGACAACGGCTGTGAGTATTCGGGCTACCAGAAGTACTCGCCGACGTACTACCAGATGTGCGAAGGCGGCCGTTCCCCCGACGAAGTGAAGAAATGCGAGTCGACCCAGGGGGACTACTGCGCCGACCCGCGTACGATCTACTACTACCTCGCGGTCTCCCGCTATATCACCAAGCAGAACGAATGCGCCAACGATCGGGACTGCGGCGAGGGCCGCTACTGCGACAAGGGGTTCGTGACCGTCGGCAAGAACCAGTGCCTGGACGAGAAGAAGGACAACGAGCCGTGCGACATTCTCGGCGGAGCGCACCAGTGCGAGGGGAAGCACTGCGCTTGGGGCCGCTGCTACACGCCGAAGTCGGTTCCCATGGGCGGTGTTTGCTTCGTCGACGACGCCTGCAAGAAGGGCAAGTGCAGCAGTCTCGACGGCACCAAGGGCACCTGTGTCTGCAAGACCGACGAGGACTGCGGTGGCGACAAGTGGTGCAACGCCGGCGTCGATCTCGTCAAGAACGCCTGCGAGCCTCTCAAGAAGGACAACGACACCTGCGCCGCCGTCGGCGGCGGCCACCAATGCGAGGGAGGTCACTGCAAGTTCTCCCGCTGTTATACCCCGAACTCGGTCCCCTTGGGCGGCCTCTGCTATGTCGACGATGCCTGTAAAGAAGGCAAGTGCAGCAGCATCGACGGCACCCGGGGCACCTGTGTCTGCAAGAACGACAAGGATTGTGGCGAGGGTCGCTGGTGCGACGGTGGCGTCGACCTCACCAAGAACCGCTGTCAGCCCCTCAAGAACGACAACGAGACTTGCGCGGCAGTCGGCGGCGGTCACCAGTGCAAGGGTGGGCGCTGCGCATGGTCACGGTGCTACACGCCGAAGTCGGTTGCCATGGGTGGCACCTGTTACGTCGATGATGCCTGCAAAGAGGGCAAGTGCAGCAGCATCGACGGCACCAGAGGGACTTGTGTCTGCAAGGTGGACGACGACTGCGGCACCGGCAAGTGGTGCGACAGCGGGGTGGATCTGACCAAGAACAGCTGCGAGCCGCTCAAGAAAGACAACGAGACCTGCGCGGCGGCCGGCGGCGGCCACCAATGCGAGGGCGGGCACTGCGCGTGGTCACGGTGCTACACGCCGAAATCGGTCGCGATGGGCGACACCTGTTACGTCGACGACGCGTGCAAGGAGGGCAAGTGCAGCAGCATCGACGGCACCAAGGGCACCTGCGTCTGCAAGACGGACAGCGATTGCGGCTCCGGAAAGTGGTGCGACGCCGGCCTCGACCTGAAGAAGAACAAGTGTTACGACAAGCTCAAGAAGGGCGAGACCTGCGGGAAGGTGGGCTCGGTTGGCAACGACCACAAATGCAAGTCCGGCAAGTGCTCGGGCTTCCCGAACTACAAGTGCAAGTAGAGGGTTTCCAGAACGGTGAAACAGGTGGAACTAGGTGCCAGGGAGCCGGGTGCCTAGCCGACGGAGTAGGCTCGCATGTCTCCCAGTCACTCGCCCTGCCGATCAATGAATCCTTTCAGACTCTCTTGGAGAAAATACTTCCAACCTGCTTCGCCCGCTTTCCGGCTGAAAGCCGGATCGTCCCGCGGGAAGGTCTCATGTCCCTCATGAGTGAGTCTCAGTTTCGAACCGCTGGGTGTCTCCGACAGCTCCCACGAGACGACTGAATCTCCAGGATAGCCGCCGTAGCGCCATTCATAGACGATTCGCGTCTGCGGAACGACCTCGATCACTTGCCACAGGTGCAGGTAGTCTCTGCCCTCGATGTGTACGTGGAACTGCGTCTCGAAGCCGACTTCGAGAATCTCCTTCTTCGGGCGCGAGGGTCCTGTATCTCATCTGCTCAGGAACCTGCACAGCGCAGCGCTCAGGGCGCTCTGCTCGGACTTGGTCAACTCGCCCGGCTCTACGATGCTCACCATCGAGCTCCCTTTGAATCGAGTGCCTGCCGCTTCGCGCAGGCTGGCTTTCAGAGCTGCGCAGGCCTGGACGCCAATCCGCTTGGCAAGTGGCGTCAGGGACAACTCGATCCGGTCCTTCTTCTTGCCGAACGCGGGGGCCAGGAAACAGATGCCGGTGTCGTTGCCTTCGACGCTTGCTCGCAAGCCAACACCGCCGGCGCCCCACTTTGTTTGGCCGCCGTCGGCGGTCCAACGGCCGAGCAGCTCTTCGAAGTACGCCGCGTTCACCGGGTCCGCCTCTCTGTAGAACTGGTGTTCGTCCATGGCGCCGACATGACGGTTCTTTGCTGGATCGTAGTAGGACGGCATGGTGTTCTCCGCAGGTAGTTGATTCGTGTCGCTTTCGGCAGGTCCGGGGTCCATCGCGGCGCCCGCCGGCTCACTCGAGGGCCGGGACCCGATTCCACGTGTTCGTGAGATAGACGGCAAGCTCCTGGCCCGGCGCCGCGAGCTCGAAGATCTCGTCGAACCGGTAGGCGTCGTGGATCTCCAGCGTGAGTCGCCCACCCCAACCGCTACCACCTTCGCCCTCGGACTTCTCCATCACGCAGACCACCGTGCGCTCCTCGACTTCGCACACGTACTGGTTCACGAAATCCTCGACGATGAAGGTGCGTAGGACGAGCTTCTTGCGCTCTGGATCGAAGCTGAAGAACCCGATCTCCCGGTGATAGTCGCCCTTGGGACTCATCTCCTGCGGCAAACGAACCGATGCGTGTCGCCACATGAGGAAATTCTTCTCCAGCACGAACTCGTACTCTCTAACTCCGCTTCCGGTCCCCAATCGCCCATCAATCGCTCCCTCCCAGCGCCCGGCCAGGTCCCCGAGCAGGCGCCAGAGGTCCTCCCGAGTCGGCTCCTGGGCCGCGAGCCGGGCCGCAATGAGCAGGCAGCAGGTCAGGGCCAGGGCGAGCCGGCAGGTCGACAACTTGCCGAGCGGAGAGCGAATCGATGAGCGCTTGTACGTCGTCATTGTGGAGTCTCCTCTGAGAGGTTGTCTGGATACGTCGGCGCGACGCGACGAGCGTAGCTCGTGCACCGACAGCGGCGATTGGAAAAACCGACAGTCAGTCGAGCTCGAAGAAAGAGACGTCTCCGCGGGCTCGGAATTCGCCGGGCGTCATGCCGGAGTAAGCTCTGAAGTCGCCGATGAAATGGGCTTGGTCGTAATAGCCTCGGGCATGGCCGATCTCGGTCAGCGAAGGCGTGGCGGAGGCCGTGAGGTCACGGCAGGCGCACAGAAAGCGACACAACCTCGCGTAGCTCTTCGGAGGCAGCCCCAGGGCCTTCGTGAAGGCGCGCTCGAGACTCCGTTCCCCCACCCCCACCTGTTCGCAGAACTCGCTGACCCGGACCTGGCCTCCGCGCCGCCAGACTTCACGCACGAGGGGCTGAAGGTCCGGCTTCCGGTGCTCGTGGAGTCGAGCCAGCAGAAACGCCTCGAGCTTGGCGACACGCTGCTCCTCATCGGGAGCCAGCTCCAGCCACTCTTCCACGTCCCTACCCTCCGTGCCCCACAGGTCCTCGGCGGTCACGAGCCCGTCCGCGAGGTCGCCAATCGGCATCGAGAGGAACTGTTGGGCGCCCCAGGGCTCGAAGCGCGCTGCTAGGAAGCCGCCACGACCCTGAGGGCGGATCTCGACGAACCGGCGGATCTGCGATACGGCGAAGCTGCGTGGCTGGATCTCGAATGAACCGTCGGCGAAACGCATCGCGAACGGGGCTCGATAGTGGAACACGAGTTCCACGACTCCGTCCGGCACGATCCGTATCGGTAGGATCGTGCTTGCCTGAGCCTCTGTTTCGAGGCTCCAGACAGAGCGAACGAACGGCCGAAGCTCCGGGTGAACGGCGAACTCCCGAACCCGCATTCGTCGATGATATGGCATCCGCCACCGGTGCCTCCGGCAAGTACGGCTGTGAATACAGCACACGTCGTTTTGATTTTCGTCATGGACAATTTCCTTCAGATCGCGGGCCGAGCTCGAGCGGCAGGCTGCGTGTCGCGTGTCACCTATCGGACGAGGCGTATTTACGCATCTTGTCGAGGGCTCGGACGAGATCCGGAAAGTCGCTTGGATCGAGTTGCGGGCTCGCTCGCTCCGTTTCATACCGAGCCATTACGCGGTAGATCAGGCTCGGATCGGCAAGACCCACGAGCGCCTGGACAGTCTGCCGCTCGCTCGCCGGCAGGCTCTCGAGCGCTCGGCCCACGACCCTGGGTAGCTGATCGAAGCTCAGCCTCTCCGGAGTGAGCGCTAGCGCCGTGCCGTCTTCCCGATCCGTGGCCAGCAAGACGTCGCCGGCACGAAACGACCCGATGACGCGGACCGGCACCTGCCCCAGGAAGGCCACCGGTGTGTAGCGATCCTTCAGCTCGGGATTGGGGTCGTTGCCCAGGACGATGGGCCGACTGGTCACCACCAGAACACGGTCGGCACCCAGCGTGCGGCGCGAGACGGCTCCTCCGTGGAGGCCCACGACGTCGCCCGGTTGCAGCTCTTCGGCCACGTCGAGACGGGGTAGGTATTCGGCGAAGTCGGCGGCACCGCTCTTGTAGGTCACGCCGCCACTACCGTCCCCCTCGATCGCCCCGACTCCGGTGCCGCCGGAGCCGAAGAAGGTGATGAAGTTGGTGGCGCTGCCGGGAGTCGCGCTATGCGTGACTTCGAGCGCAAGAACATCCGGACTCGAGAGTGACGAGTAGTTCTCGATCAGGGCGACATGATTCGACACACTCGCCGCGCCGCTGATGGCTTTGGCCACATGCAGGGGAGTCACGGCCGTGGTTGCCGTGGAGCCCACCTTCACCGCGCCCTCCAGGAAGGTGGCGCTGTGGGTCGACGAATTGCCGATTCGAATCCTCCCGGCTTCCGCGGAGGCCCCGGGATGGCCCCAGCGCCGACTGGCCCACGCCAGTATTGGAGCTATCGGCCCAGAGGAACGAATTGCCGGCCCGGAATATATTGCTGCCGTATTCGAGATGGAGGTTTCCGTCGAGGTTCAACGCCGGGCTCCCCAGGGTCGGCGCGGCTGCGGGCAGGGGAGCCTCAGCGGCTTCCGGCAGGCCAGAAGGCTCTCTTCCGGCGCGCGCCGGGCTTGCGGACGGGCCCAACGTGGCCGGAGACTCGTCGGGATTCTGGCTTCCGGCGTGCCGATCCGACTGATTCAGATACCTTTGCAGGACCGCGAGCGCATCTTGGACCTGCTCCAGCGACGGCGCCGTCGAAACATCGAAGAAGTTGACGTCCGACCACTCGCTGGCGCCCTCGGCACCGACAGCACGCAGCGACCAGGCGTAGTGCCCGCCTGGCTCGAGACACTCTTCCAGGGACGGTTGCCAGCCCTGGGCCGAGCCGGGAAGCCTCTTCTGCATCACGATCTCTGGCTCTCCGGCTTCCGAGACCTCGTAGATCGCCAACTCGAAGGCGGCGGCTTCCTCGACGCCGCCCCAGAGGAAGGTGGGGCAAGAATCGGAGAGCACAGCCGTGCCGGATGGACTCGCCGGCGAGACAGCTTCGGGCGCCTCCCAAGCCGCTCCGGACGGTACGGCCAGGAGAAGCCCGATGAGGCCGAGCCTCGAAAGGTGGTGCTTTGTCATGGGTCCTTCTTTCATGAGACGGCGACCTGCATGCGTTCGAGCTCCGCCACCATCTCGCGGGTGTCGTGGGGGCGTTCTCGTGGCTCCTTGGCGAGGCAGCGCTCGGTCAGTAGGGCCATCGCCTTGGGCAGATCGGTCCTCAGCTTGCAGAGCGGCTCGGGCGCCTCGGTCAGAATCCGGGCGAGGACGGCTTCCACGGACCCGGCACCGAAGGGGTGCTTGCCGGTAGCCATCTCATACAGCATCGTGCCGAAGGAAAAGATGTCCGAACGCTGATCGATCGCCAGGCCCTGAGCCTGCTCCGGAGACATGTAGGCGGGTGTGCCGATCATGGCGCCGGCGCGCGTGAGCTGCGCCTCGAGAGTCTGGGTCGGCGCGTCCCCTGCGGCTGCGGCGAAGAGACCACCGATCGCCTTGGCCAGCCCGAAGTCGAGGATCTTGACCTGTCCATCTGAAGTCACCATGACGTTCTGGGGCTTGAGGTCGCGGTGGGCGAAGCCACAGCGGTGGGCCTCGGCGAGCCCCTCGGCGAGCTGCAAGGCAAGGTCCGCGATTCGATCGACGGGCAGAGGAGCGTGGCGGTCGAGCAGATCCCTCAGCGAACGTCCGTCGATCCACTCCATGGCGATGAAGGGCGTGCCCTCGGGAAGGCCGTCGCTCGGATCCTCCGGCAGGCTCGCCACCTCGGGACCGATCTCTCCCACCTCGTAGATCGTGCAGATGTTGGGATGGTTGAGGGCCGCAACGGTTCGGGCCTCGCGAAGAAAACGGGCCCTGCCGTGGTCCTTACCGAGGGTCGCGGTCGAGAGGAACTTCAGGGCCACCGGCCGCTCCAGGAGCGTGTCCCGAGCCCGGTAAACGACGCCCATCCCGCCCGAGCCGATCCGCTCCTCGAGGTGGTAGTGAGGTAGCGGCAAGGGCGTTTCGCTCTCGATTCCCAGCTCGGCGGCGGCCAGATCCGCCAGCCAGCCGTCTACCGACTGGGAGCCGAAGTCGAGCATCGCGCTGCGAAAGACCGTGCCACTCAGCTCGACGTCGCGGTCGGAAAGAGGTACGAAGCCGAGCTCTGTGGCGACCGGGGCGTAGGTGGGGAGGTCGACCACTGTGAGGTAGACGCGGCGCAAGTGCGGCCGCAGCTCCATGTAGGCTCGCTTGACGTCCAGCCAGCAGGCGGCCTGTACGGGGGATGGTGCCTCGCCCTCCTCGCTGCCCAGCCAGCGGCGCAGGAAGAGGGTCTTCTCGCTCTTGGAGGTTCGCTCGTGTTGGAGATGGTCCCACCAGCCCGCTGTCAAGGGGTCTTTGCCGAGGCAGGTCGGATCGGCGATCTCGGGTTGGATCGCGCAGTAGAACCCGGCCAGCGAGCCATCGTGCGCCCGCACCGCGTGAAACGACTGGGGCTGGCGCGACCACCACAAGGCCAGGCTGCGCGCGGCTTCGGCTCCGTCGTGGCGAGCACTGATCTCGAGGATCGCCTCCCGGTCCCCGCTGCGGGCCGGCTCCACCACGAGCTCCTGAGCGCCACTGGGGAAGAAGGCCTCCCTCACCACGGGGTTCTGGATCAGGTGAAGCATGTCCGCGGTGTAGCGCCAGAGCTCGGGCAGGCCCGCGGTCTGGACTTCGGAGCGGAGCTGGCGCCAGGCCGAGCGTCGGTACTCCCGATAGCGGCTCGGGTCGGACGCGGTGATCGCCATTTCGATCGACTCCCGTACCGCGTCCTGGATCCGCAGGCCGTCGCGGGTCTCCTCGACGAACGGGAGGGCTTGCATCTCGTCGTACGTTCGGGACGGCTCGACCTCGGGGAGCATCGCCCCGAGCAGAGATTGCGTGATCCGGCGGGCGACGGACGCCGCCTCGAGCGCTTTTCGGAGGACGGGATTCTCAACGTCCCGGAGAAAGAGATGGGTCAACTCACAGAGGATCCGGGGACCGGCCTCCTCGTCGATCTCCAGATCGAGCCGCTCCTTCGCGGCGGAGGCCCCGAGCCGCAGCGCCAGGGGGTGCCCACGCGCGAAACGCTGCACGCGCGGAGCGTTGTCGTCCGAAACCCCCTCCCGGCGAAGCAGCTCGAGCGCTTCGGAGTCGCTCAAGGGTCCGAGGGCGATGCTCCGAAAAAGGCCCTGCCACTCCGGTGAGGTGAACCAGGCGGCAGTGGGACTCTCGCGGCCTGTCAGGATCACGCGGGCGTTGTCGCTCAGGGCGGGGATGAACGCCTGGCGCAGCCAGGTGTCCATGAGCCGGAACACCTCGTAGGAGTCCAGAACCAGAACGACCCGAGGACCGAGTCCCTCGAATCGCTCGACGATCTCCTCGAGAACGGGTCCGCAACCGCCGATCGTGACGCACAGCTCGCGAAGAAACCCACGCTTGGTGGGCTCCATCAGCCCGCAGTCGATGGCCACGACGGCCGTTCCCTCGGCTCGGGCGCGAACGGCGAACGCCTGGAGCAGCGTCGACTTGCCGACTCCGCCGAACCCGTGCACGTAAATGACCAGGGGACCCTCGCCGGTCACGCATTCGAGCAGGACCTCCAGCTCGTCTTTCCGTCCCACCAGATTCTTCAGTGCTCGGTGGGCCAGTAGCTCCTTCATTCGACGTCGAGGCATATTCATCGACCTCCGCGCCCACCGTATGAATGCCGGTCGGCAGCTGGGTGATGAAGGGATGAGAATTGGATGAGAAAAGCGGAGCAGGTCGACCGTTACGATTCCGTATCCAGCAGCTCGACGAAGCGCGGATGCTCGCGCAGCCGGTTCCAGCGCGGATCGGCCTCGAGGAAGCCGGGGCTGATCCAGGAGGGACGCCGACGCAGGATCTCGAGCTGGTCGAGTGCGTCGTCGTCCTCGTCAAGCAAGGTATGGATGAAGGCGAGATCGACAACTTGGGGAATGCCGTAGAAGGCATCCTGGGAGAGCGGGAGAAGCTCGACGGCGCGCCGGCCCGCGCGGAGGGCGTCGTCTCTGCGCCCGAGGCCGGCGTAGGCGATGCCCACTGAGCTCAAAAGAAGCGGGTCGTCGGGCGAGGTCCGGAGCTCGGCTTCGAGCACGGCTAGGGCCACTTCGTGGGCCTCCCGGGCGAGGTCTGATCGACCCAGAATGTCGTGGACGATCGCGGCCAGAAGCGGCGTCGGCCGGGCGGCAATCTTGTTGCGGATCCAGCCGCCCGGAATGGCGTCGAGGCGCGCGAGGGCATGGCGGTTCTTGCCTTCGTAGAGCTCCTGCCAGAACCACGCCCAGGCCGAAAATTCGTGGTCGACCGGCACGAACTCGAGCGCCGCTCGCGCTTCCGGCGTTCCGCCCTTCCAGCACCAGTAGTTGAAGGCCTTGGTGAGATGGGGCCAGGCCTGCCAGGTCGGGTCGGGACCGAGGGCGATGCTCCGGTCACAGGCGGCGAGAGCGTCTTCGAATTGCCGGGTCATCCAGTACACGTACGCTAGTGTCCTGTCCCAGTGATTCGCTACACAAATCTCGGGCCTTTCTGCACGCTGCCGGCGTTGCCACTCCTCAACATAGGCCCAGCTATGCTTGCGTCGTGGGCGCCTTGGCAGCGCACACCATGACCTCGAGCCTTATGCACCGAATCACTGGGACAGGACACTAGAGATGGCCCAGGAGCGTTGGCGACGACTCAACTCCAGCCACCTCCTGCCGCTGGTGCGAGCAGGAGTCAAGTTTGTCGACGGCGTGCCACTCGAGCGCGCCGACACCGAGGAGGAGCAGGCCGCCTGATTGGATCTACTGATCCACAACATTTGACAATTCCTCACCGCGACAGCATCCCGCATAACGTCCACGGCCTTCCCAGGGTCAACATGGAATTCAACCAAAGCCGGGACGGCTCTCGTGCCAAGCTTCGATCACTGGCCGCCGCGAACCGGCCAGACATAAAAGGGAAGGCCTTTGAACGCGCTGCCGACGCCACCGCTCAGGAGGCTCACCCCCCAGGCGTTTGCTGGAGTTGTCACGTTGGTGGTGGACGACCAGTAGCCGGAAGACTGGACGCCGGAAAAACCGCTGGTACCGTTCACCCAGCATCCTGAGCCGCTGTCGTCGGTAATCGTCGGCGGTGAGGCTCTACAGTCCGGGTCGCCGCCTTGACCCAGCGCATCGGCAATCATCGCATCCCATTCAGCCACCGACGGCAATCGCCACTCACCCGGCGACGAACCATCGGTCAGGCCGCAGTCGTGCGCAGCGACTGGCAACCCGAGGGCCGGCTTGTCCGACAGACCGGCCGCGAACTCCATGGCGGTAAACCAGCTTACGGTGCCATTCAGGCAGTTAGCATCTTGCAGCCAGATCAGCCCTGTCCGACTGTCCGTAACGGTCCCATTGCCGCAATCGACGTAGATGTTGCCGCTGCCGTCCGGGCAAGACGGGTCGGCTGTCTGAAGCGCCACCAGCCCGTCGCCTGCCACGGCTCCCTGGGCGTCCCACAACAGCAGGAGAAGCTGGCATAACCCGACCGTTCTCCTCTGTTGGCTGAGCATGCCCGCCACCGGCCGAGACGCGATCATTGTCCGCCACGAACCGGCCAGACGTACCTGGTGTTGGTCTTGCTGATGAAGCCGGTGGCAGTGTCGAGGAGGCTCAGTATCCAGGCTGTGCTCGAGCTGGTAACGCTGGTAGTAGACGACCAGTAGTCTTCAGGCTCCACGCCGGAGAAACTGCTGGGACCGCTCACCCAGCACCCTGAGCCGCTGTCGTTGGTAATCACCGGCGGTGAAGCAACGCAGTTGGGGTCGCCAGGCGCGCCGACCGCGTTGGCAGTCATCGCGATCCACTCCTCCGCAGACGGCAGGCGCCACTCGCCCGGCGACGAGCCGTCTGAAAGACCACAGTCGTGCGAGGCAGCTGGGAAAGGGGCGGGGGGAAGATCCGACAACCCGGCCACGAACTCCATTGCGGTGAACCAGCTTACGGTGCCGTTCAGGCAGTTGGCATCTCGCAGCCACACCAGCCCCGTGCGGTTGTCCGTCACCGTTCCGTTACCGCAATCGACGTAGATGTTGCTGCTGGCGTCAGGACAGGATGCGTCGGCCGTCTGGAGCGCCGCGACCCCGTCACCTGCCCAGGCCACGTGAACGGAACAAGCCAGCAGGAGGGCCGCACAAGACCAGACCGTTCTCCGCTTCATTCTGACGCCGTGGGAAAGTCGCTCTCGATGCATGCGCTTCAATTCACAGCGGCCGGAGGCATTCGCCGACCCGTGGCGTAGCCTCACCGTTCTTCGGCCGCATCGCCGCTCATCGGAGCTACTTTGCTTTTACACGAGATGACAACGAGAGCGAACCACCCAAATGGGTGGTCTCGCCCCACGGCCAGGGTGCGACGCCTCGAACAAAGCGCTCGAAATGGCGTCGCGGCGCCGAGTCGCCGTGGAGCAGTCTCAGCTCGCGTCAGGACCCGACTTCCTCCGCTTTGATCGGACGGTTCGTCGTCCGGGGAGTGGCGGTTGCCGTCGATCGAGGAGTGGGAGGCGATGGTCGCCGTAGCTGACGCGATGGGATGCAGCCCGACGATCACCAATGACAGCGGTCTGGGATGTTGGGTGAGCGGTCCGAGCAGTCTTACCGGCGTCCAGTCGGCCTCGTATAGCGCGCGCAGCCGTAAGGGTCGAGGACCGGCAGGGCGCTATGCGCCTGGGCCGGTACATGATCCGCTGCCCGATCGTTCTCAAGCGGCTGAGCTGGCACGCGGAGAGTGGAGAGGTCTTCTACAGGGGGCGACCCCCGCGCCACGGGCGACCCGCGGGCGGCCGCGCCTGCTGGGGTGTGCTCGAGTTCTTGGCGCGCGTCGCGACCATATCCCGGAGCCCGCGCAGCAGACGGTGCGCTACTGGGGTTTCTGCGCCAACGCGGCCCGCGGCAGACGCCGCAAGGTCGCTCAGGGCGAAGACGCGCCTCAGACGCCGGCCCACCGGGACGACGATAAGTTCACCCGCCGCGCTCGGCTCACCTGGGCCAAGCTGATCCGGCGCGTCTACGAGGTCGACCCGCTCTTGTGCCCTTTCTGTGGTGCCGAGATGAAGATCCTCGCCTTCATCCTCGACTTCGGTGCCGCCCAGGCGATCCGCAGAAGCCTCGAGCTCCCGGCCCAGGAGCCCGAGCCGCTGGCCCACGCGCCGCCCGAGACTCCAGAGCTCGTCGCAGAGTCCGCCCGAGCCTCAAGGCGCTAGTTTCCACACCTGGGAGCCCGGGACACCTGCGCCTGAAGCCGCGTTTCAGCGGCTGGCCGTAGACCTCAACAACCTCGGCCGAGGTGTCCACGCGAGTTCAGACCAGCGCAAGGGCCCGCTCGAAGCAGCCGGGCCACGCAGGGGCCCTTCCGGCGCACTCTTCAGGCCCGATCCCTGACTGCGCGGAAAAGCGAATTCCTCCTATGTGCTCGCCAACATCCTCTCCTATGTGGTCCAGCGCTCGCTCACCCACGGTCGCCGCTACCCCACTCTCTACGAGTCGCAGGTGGAGCGACGGGAAGATTCCCCTCTTCACCGCGGCGTTTTCGTCCGGCGGGCCGTGGAGATGATCGAGTCGGGAGATCTCGATGCGTCCGAGATTCGACTACCCAAGCTGATTCATCTGTTGCGCTTCGGCGAGCCCGTCCAGATCACCGAGGGTGGAGGCTCGCTGGTTTCGCTCGAGGTGGGTCCCGGTTCGGGTCTCGACGGCCGCACGGTGGCCGCCACCGTCGGCGCCATCGAAGGGGTGACCGCCGTAGCCGTCTTGCGCGAGGATGACACCATCCTGCCGCGCGGCCCGACCGTCCTGTGCGCCGGAGACCGCCTGCTCGCCATGGTCCGGGAGCCGGCCCACGAGCCGTTACAGCGAATCGCTTCGGGGAAGCCGGAGTAGTCTCCGGGCCGGCCTGGCGGACCTTCTCGTCAACTCAGCTTGTCGATCATTGCCTGAAACCGTGGATTATCGCGCAGGCTGTCGTAATCGGGGTCATGTTCGATCCAGTCGCGCTTGCCCCAGCCTCGATCAAACACTTTCTCGAGAAGTGTCAGCGCTTCGTCCTTGAGTCCCATTCTTGCTCGCAGGCAAGCGCCATTGATCAGCGCCGTCTGCTCCTCCGGGTGAAGCTCGATCGCCCTCCGGGACCAGCTCAAAGCGCGCTCCGCATCACCGGTTTCGAAAACCGCATTGGCGCCCAGAGACAGTGCTCGGGCGTCACCGGGATCCAGCTCCAGCCGGCGCTCCGCGCGCCGAACACCCTCAGAATTCGCCTCGTCGGCCTCTTGCTCGCGCCCCAGCATGCGCAGCGACTGGCCGAGCAGAATCAGGCTCTGGAAGTCCTCCCGGCGCACCTCGCCGGCCTTTCGGAACAGCTCGGCCGAGCGCTCGATGTCACCCTGGGCAAAGCACGTGCGGCCATAATAATAGAGAGCGTCGTAGAGCTTGGGATTGAGGCGTAGAGCCTCTTGGAACTCCCGCGCCGCCTCGTCGTAGCGGCGGCCCAGCGAGAGGGTGAAACCACGGGAGGCATAGGCCTCCGCGAGCTCGGGCGCGAGCTCCAGGGCCTTGCGACTGGCCCGCTCGGCCGCTTGCACATCGGATTCGCTCCCACCCCACCACTCGAACAGCCAGGCGTGGCTGTCGGCCACGCCGGCGTAGGCGGGCGCGTAGCCGGGATCGTGCTCGATGGCTCGCTCGAACATTCTGAGCGCCGATTCCACCCCGGGCCGACTGAAACGGTGCAGGTGCTGGCGACCGCGGAGGTAGTGCTCATAGGCTTCGACCCCGGTCGACGGCCGTCTCAGGGCTTGTCGCTCGTCTGGACTCAAAACCCCACGAAGGGCGGCGGCCACGCCCTGTGCAATCTCATCTTGAACGACAAAAACGTCCTCGAGCTTGCGATCGAAGCGCCGCGACCATCGATGGTAGCCGTCTCCGACGTTCACCAGTTGAACCGTAACCCGCAGCTGCTCCCCGGCCTTGCGAACGCTGCCCTCGAGCACGGTCGCGACGCCGAGCTTCTTGCCGACCGCCGCAATATCCACCGCCGACCCCTTGAACAGGAACGAGGCGCTCCGCGAAGCCACCCGCAGACCTTCGATGTGGGTCAGCGCGTTGATCAGCTCTTCGGCCAAGCCTTCACAAAAGTAGTCCTGATCCTTCTCGAGGCTCATGTCGGCGAACGGCAGCACCGCGACCGAAGGCGGCCCTTCTGGCAGATCACCTGCCGACAGGCGAACTACCTCTGGAAAGCGTGGGTGCGAACGCACGAGGTCCAGGTCGCCATCGTGGCGCAGCCAATCCCAGTGAGCCCATCCATCGTCGATCGCAGCCTCCAGCGTTTCGAGGGCGCGCTCGCTATCCCCCGCCCGCGAATAGCAGCAGGCGACGTAGTAGAGCAACGGATCTGCGACCTGGGCCGCCCGCGCCGCCCAATCGAGAGCCCGTTGGCGGTCTCCGCACTCGATCAAGGCGCAGGCGCCGAGGCAGAGCGCGAGAGCGTCCTCTGGATTCGACTCCAGGTGCCGCTCGATCGCGGCCAACGCCCGGCGGTGAGCCTGCACGGCTTCGGATTCACGGCCCAGCGCGCGATAGGCCTTGGCCAGCAGCGACGGCACGCGAAAATCATCGGGCCGTAGCTTTTCGGCTTCCTCGAACTGCTGAGCCGCCGGCTCCATGCGGCCCGCGGCGAAGCAGGCCCGAGCATAGAGGTAACGGGCCTCGTAAAGGCGTGGATCGATGCGAATGGCGTTCTCGAAAGCGGCCGTCGACTCTTCCGTTCGACGGTCCAGAGAAAGCGCCAAACCGCGGGCGGCATGTGCCTCCGGGAGGGTCGCATCGAGCTCCACGGCGCGACGGCTCGTTGTGTCGGCACGCTCCCGGTGCCGCTCGCTTGATTCGTAGTACAGATAGAGAAAAGAGCTGCAGTCGGCGACACCGGCATAAGCCATGGCGTAGGCGGTATTGATCTCGATGGCGCGCTCGAACATCCTCAGGGCCGAGACCGTGAACCCTCGACCGCCACGATAGAAATACTGGCGGCCGCGCAGGTAGTAGTCGTAAGCCTGAAACGTCGTCTGCGGAGACTTCAGCGACTGTCTTTCGACCTCGTTCAGGACGCCCCGCAGCGCTGCGGCGGTCGCACCGGCGATCTCGTCCTGGATCGCAAAGACATCCGACAGCTCTCGATCAAACCGCTCGGACCACAGCTGGTAGCCGTCATTCGTGCCAATGAGCTGCGCACTGACTCGGAGTCGATCCCCCGCTTTGCGGACACTGCCTTCGAGGACCGCGCTCACGTCGAGCCGGCGGCCGATCTCGCGCATGTCCAGGTCCGTCTTCTTGAACTGGAATGAGGAGGTGCGTGAAGCGACCCGAAGACCCCCGATCCGGGCCAGGGCGTTGAGCAGCTCTTCGGCGATCCCCTCGCAGAAATGATCCTGATCCTTCTTCGGGCTCATGTCCGCGAAGGGCAACACGGCAACCGAGTCGAGTCGCGAAGACGACACGGCTGACTCGCTGCCGCCATCATCCTTCGAGATCGTCACGGCGTCGGCAAGCGGCCGGCTCGCTTGTCCCAGCTCGAGCTCGACGTACAGGCGACGGTACCGATCGCATTCATCCTCGAGATGGCCGAGCAACGACTGGAAGCGCTCATCGCCGTGTAGAGACTCCAGTAACCGATCGGCGGCAAACGACGCGTGACACGGGAAGCCGTTGCCGGCCGATTCCCCAAGCCATTCGAGCGCCCGGTCCTGGTCCCCGAGCACGGCGTAGATGCATGCGACGTCATATTGAGCGTGGTGATAGTGGCCGAACGAGCTCTTGTGCTGGACGGCCAGCTCGACATTGCGAGCCGCGCCCTCGCCGTCGCCCCGCCGAGCGGCGATCAAACCTCTCAGAGTGTGGAAGTACACCGACTCTTTGCCGTAGGTCGCTTCACGGTCGGCAGCTTTCGCAGCCGCTTCGATGTCTCCGAGCTGAAGGTCACACAGCGCTTCGACATAGCGTCCCCAGGCTGAAACCGAGCGCTCCACGTCCCCTCCGAGGATTGCCGCCGCCTCCGGGTAACGCCCTTCCAGATATCGGCACGTCGCCAGCATGACTCTCGCGTCCCAGTTGTCGGGGTCGACCTCGATCGCCCTCGCGAGCGCTCGAGAGGATTCGGCGAACATGGCAACGTGAAACAGCACGGTACCCAACCAGGTGTAGGCCCCACTCTGTCCCGGGCCCGCCGCGATCGCCATCGCGCACGCCCGCATCGCTCCCTCGTGGTCAAAGTTCCCCTTGGGACTCCACAACAGCCGCGCTCGCACCAGATGCGCTTCGGCCAGATCCGGATCGAGCCCGACGGCACGGTCACACATCTCCTGGGAGCGCTCGTGCCAGGAGCCGTCCGGTTCGAAGGTGAAAGCGAGCCGAGCATAAGCAGAGGCGAGGCCGGCCCACGCGGGAGCGTATTGTGGATCTTCAAGGCTCGCCCTCTTGAAGCAGTCGACGGCTGCGTCGATCCCGGGCCTGTTCTCGTGAAAGAGATGGAACTTCCCCTTCAGGCAAAGCTCATAGGCATCGCCGCCCGGCCGAGCCCGGCGCCTCTTGCCGGTCGCAAGCTCGACCCGCAGCGCCTCGGCCACGTACCGCGACACTTCATCCTGCATCTCGAAGACGTCTTCGACCGCGGTGTCCACTTTGGTGCCCCAAAACGGACGGCCGTCACGGGAACCGAGCAGCTGAACCGTGACTCTCAGGCGCTGTCCCGAGCGTTGGAAGTTGCCGTCGACCACGGCATCGACTCCCAGCTCGCGACCCGCCTGCTGCGGTTCGAGGCTTCGGCCCTGGAGTCGGCGGATGGCCGCCGTGGGCCGCACGATGAGCGATCCCGCTCGCGCCAGCTCGGTGATGATCGCGTCGGCCAACCCGACGCCCAGATGGTCGTTCTCGCCCTCGTTGGCCAAGTCTCGGAAGAAAAGCACCGCCACCGAGGTGATCGGCGAAGCTTTCGGCCCGGAAGCCGCGACCGGCTGATCGGATCGACTCTTCGACACCTCCTTCTCGACCGGAGAAGCGAGAATCGCCTCGAGAGCGAAGCCCAGATCCCGCGTCCCACCGAAGCGTTCCGAGGGCTCCTTTTCCAGGCATCTCCGGACCAAATGTCCCAGGGCGGGCGGAATGCCGGCGCCCTTTGGGAGCTCCGGCGCGTCTTCCCTCAAGACCGCGGTCATGGTGTCCACCCGGGTCGCGCGACGAAAGGCGCGGCGTCCACTCAACATTTCGTGCAGGATCGCACCGAGAGCGAAGAGGTCCGCCCGGTGATCCAGAGCAAGGCCGCGGATCTGCTCGGGCGCCATATAGCCCAGCGTTCCGATCATGGCTCCCGGTTCGGTTTGGGCTGCGGTCTCGAACTGCGCCTCCGTCTCGCCATCGGGTGGCCTCGTCGGCGCGACCTTGGCCAGTCCAAAATCGAGGATCTTGATCCGCCCATCCTCGGTAACGAACAAGTTCTCCGGCTTGAGATCGCGGTGCACGATCCCCTTGTCGTGTGCGGCTGCCAGCCCGGCTACGATTCCCAGCGCCAGCTCGACGGCCTTGCTGCACGGCAGGGCTCCACGATCCAGTCTCTCGCGCAGCGTCTCGCCCTCCAGAAGCTCGGTCACCAGATAGGCGATCCCGCCATCGGTGCCCACGTCATAGACCGTCAGCAGGCTGGGGTGGTTCAGCCGACCCGCCGCCCGGGCTTCCTTCTCGAACCGGCGGAGGCGCTCGGGATCGCTCGCATATTCGGCCGGCAAAACCTTGACGGCGACATCCCGATCGAGCCGGTCGTCGCGCGCCCGGTAGACCTCTCCCATGCCGCCCGCGCCGAGGCGGTCGATCAGCCGGTAGTGTCCCAGGGTGCTACCGATCACGGCCGGCCTTCTCCATGCAAATGGCTCAACTCGGTCTCGGTCGTTTCCGCACTTCCGACTCGAAAGACCAGGACCACCGAGCCGATCGAGATCTGATCTCCATCGGCGAGCGTGACCGGCTCGACGACCCGTTTTCCCTCGACATACGTTCCGTTCTTGCTGCCCAGATCCTCCAGGGTTGCCTGTTCACCCTCGACCACGATACGGGTGTGGCGGCGTGACACCTTGGGTGAGTCAACCCTCAAGACCGCATCCGCGCCGCGGCCCAGGAGGTTCGCGCCAGGCCTCAGAGAAACGGCGCGGCGCCCCCAAAGCAAGCGACAGGTCTGCGCGCCGGCGGGCCCCTCGAAACCCCGAAGCTCCACCGCCTCGCCACAGAAGGAGTAGCCGTAGCCGTGGACCGTGCGAATGTAGCGCGGCTCTCTCGCCGCGTCTCCGATCGCCTTGCGCACCTCGGACACCAATCGTGCCAGACTGGTTTCGGAAACGAAGGTGTCGGGCCACAAACGGTCGTGAAGCTCGGTTTTTGAAAGCGCCCTTGGGCGATTCAAAACCAAGACCTCGAGCAGCTCGAACGCCTTGGGCGTCGTAGCGGCCGGCCCGCTATCGCTGACCAATTGCCGCGTAGTCAGGTCAAGGATGCAATCGCCAAAGCTCAGGCGCACGGTTTGCTCCAGATCGGCCGCTCAAACTCAGAAAACTCGAAGGATTTCCGAAAGACTCCCAGGAGGCTCGCTTCCTATTGTAGCCCTGCCGCCAGCGGAACGACCCGCGGCGGCCCGGCCAACAAAGGAGGCAAAGATGGCAATTCGATTAGGTGACACGGCACCGGACTTCGAGGCGGTGTCGACCGAAGGCCCGATCCGGTTCCACGAATGGATGGGCGACGGATGGGCGGTTCTGTTCTCGCATCCCAAGGACTTCACCCCGGTTTGTACCACCGAGCTGGGCGAAGTGGCCCGACTCGAGAGCGAGTTCTCCCGGCGCGACGTGCGGGTCATCGGCCTGAGCGTCGATCCGCTGGAGTCACACCGCGCCTGGGCCAAGGATATCGAGGAGACTCAGGGCCTGGCACCCAACTTCCCGCTGATCGCCGACGCAGACCGGCGGGTCTCCGACCTCTACGACATGGTCCACCCGAATGCCGACGACACCATGACGGTGCGCTCGGTCTTCGTCATAGGCCCCGACAAGAAGGTCAAGCTGACCCTCACCTACCCGGCCAGCACGGGTCGCGATTTCGATGAGATCCTGCGCGTCATCGACTCGTTACAGCTCACCGCGAGCCATCAAGTGGCCACCCCGGTCAACTGGCGCAACGGCGACGACGTGATCATCGCGCCGGCACTCACCGACGAGGAGGCCCGACCCAAGTTCCCAGCCGGCTGGCGGGAGGTCAAACCCTATCTCAGGGTCACGGCTCAACCCGGTGTCGACGGGAGCTAGCAAGGCCCGGCCGCGGTCCCTTCGACGGGTTCAGAATCCCTGTTCGCCACGCAGGCTGCATTCGAAGAACTCGACGTCGTAGACAGCCGGCCGACCTACGCAGCTATATCCATATTCCTGGAGAACCCTGAACACGACGCCTCTCCGGCCGATGTGCGCCACGACCGCGAATCGCGACCTCGGGAGATCGCCGCTGGCCGCCAGACTGCGCAGGCTTCGGATCGGAACAAAGTAGAGATACTCGGGGTTGCCCTGTCGAGCATTGACAATATCTTGATACCCATAGAACCGCAGGCCGTTTTTCTTGGTGTCGACCGCGACGATCGTTGTTGACGACTCGATGCCGACCCTCGCAAGTGCCTCCGCGACCTCGTGGCTGTTCCGGTGCGTGGGCACCAGCGAGGTAAGGCCTTTCAGTGTGACCAGCACGACCACCCAGGCCATCGCTATTACCCCACTCGGCGTGGGCGCGAGACGGCAAGAGGACCGCGGAATAGGATTTCAGTCGTCGCCAGAGCCAACGGCGGCATGAGGGGAAGGCCGTAGAGCAGCAGTCGAGAGCGCGCCAGGAGAAGCACCGCCAGAGGCAGGAGAAACCAGAGCCAAAGCAAGTGAATCACCGGCCTACCATCACCCGATCGTCCGAAAGATCCCGCATGGCTCGGCCTGACCCACCGCCAGACCAAGAACGGCCACCAGGGCAGCCCTCCGGCGAGAAGGAACTGCGAATAGACCTCGAGTCCACCCCACCACTGCGGGCTCCGGTGGTACTCCGTGCTCCACAAGCGCCCGGATAGCGCACGCAGCCGTAAGGGTCGAGGACCGGCAGGGCGCTATGCGCCTGGGCCGGTACATGATCCGCTGCCCGATCGTTCTCAAGCGGCTGAGCTGGCACGCGGAGAGTGGAGAGGTCTTCTACAGGGGGCGACCCCCGCGCCACGGGCGACCCGCGGGCGGCCGCGCCTGCTGGGGTGTGCTCGAGTTCTTGGCGCGCGTCGCGACCATATCCCGGAGCCCGCGCAGCAGACGGTGCGCTACTGGGGTTTCTGCGCCAACGCGGCCCGCGGCAGACGCCGCAAGGTCGCTCAGGGCGAAGACGCGCCTCAGACGCCGGCCCACCGGGACGACGATAAGTTCACCCGCCGCGCTCGGCTCACCTGGGCCAAGCTGATCCGGCGCGTCTACGAGGTCGACCCGCTCTTGTGCCCTTTCTGTGGTGCCGAGATGAAGATCCTCGCCTTCATCCTCGACTTCGGTGCCGCCCAGGCGATCCGCAGAAGCCTCGAGCTCCCGGCCCAGGAGCCCGAGCCGCTGGCCCACGCGCCGCCCGAGACTCCAGAGCTCGTCGCAGAGTCCGCCCGAGCCTCAAGGCGCTAGTTTCCACACCTGGGAGCCCGGGACACCTGCGCCTGAAGCCGCGTTTCAGCGGCTGGCCGTAGACCTCAACAACCTCGGCCGAGGTGTCCACGCGAGTTCAGACCAGCGCAAGGGCCCGCTCGAAGCAGCCGGGCCACGCAGGGGCCCTTCCGGCGCACTCTTCAGGCCCGATCCCTGACTGCGCGGAAAAGCGAATTCCTCCTATGTGGCCGTGAGTGTCAAGTCTTTCTCTTTGTTCGGCGTCGTCTCCTCTTGGCAGAATCGATGGTTAGCTCACTGGGCTGCAGGATCGGGCGGCGTTGACTCAGCTGGTCGTCGAGGCTCATCAGCGACCGCGCCTCCGGCGGCGAGGCCCCGGTCTTTCCGCCGGACCTTCTTGATCTCCGAGACCGCCTCCCGAACGCGCTGGATCGCCGGCTGGGACCTCCAGCCGAAAGCGCGGCGACGAAACCGAGCCTTGAAGACCCACTTGTGCTTCTCAGACTTCGCCACCGTCGGCTCTCCCTGCTCCCTTCCAGGGCTCGCCCCCGAGGCGAGGCGTGATGTCCTCGGAGACCCACTCGGCTGCGCCTTCGAGATCCCATTCGATCCCGGGTGCCAGCAGGGGATGGAGGTCGGCGACGAACCTCCGGTCCTTCAGCTTCCTGGCCAGGTTCGCCTCCAGCTCGGCCCTCGAAACGCGGAGACCCTCGGCTCCAAGATACTCGCTGAAACAGCGGACGACGCGCTCGAGGTCGATCCCTGCCCGCTGCGAGGCCCACCAGAGGTCGAAGAGGTCCCGGCCCTTCTTTCGCTGGTAGAGGGCGCGGAGCTTCGTGCCGAGCAGCTCATCGAGCGCGTACGTCGAGACTCGCGAGCTTCCCGAGAACCACCGAGAGGGAACGGCGAGCTCTCTGCTCTCGAACCCGAGAACGCTGAAGTGCTCTCTGGAGTTGATCTCCACCTTCAATCGGAGAGGGAGCGGCACCGGGTCTTCCGAGAGGAACCGGTAGACAAGGGTGATTCGCCCTTCTTTGAAGGAGCGCTTCGGATGGCCGAGCCACGAGTCGAGTCGGTCGCGGAGGCGGTCAATGGTCGGGCCGATGGGCCCAGCGGTCTTCTGGACGAGGTCGATGTCCTCGGAGTAGCGGGGGGCCGGAGTCAGATGGAGCTTGTAGAGAGCGGTCCCTCCCCTGAAGGCGAGGGCACGAGCGAGCTGGTCGTCACTAAAGATCTCGACCAGCGCTCGACTGATGACGAGATCCTGCTCGACCTGGGAGCTCTGGATCCACGGGACCTGGCCCCGCCACTCGGTGATGAAGTCGGCAGGGATCAAAGGTCGGGCTCCAGATCGCCGTTGACCCAGAGCCTCCACCGGTGGTCTCGTCGGGCGGATGCGGTCTCCACGCCGGGAAGCAGGGGGGCTGTCTCGGTGGCGCGGCTTGCCACGAAGGCAGCGAGACGCTCGCTACGGGGCGAGTGCTCGACGAAGTCCAAGATGTACCCCAGCCGTTGGGACCAGGGCAAAGGCGACAGCTCCGCGATCTCGGCGAGCCGCTCGGGGTCCAGCTTCTCTCCGAGTTCCGCGAGAACGGTGGCCACGTTGTCGAGGCCGCCGCAGTGCTCGGGGTACCCCACGAGGTCGTAGGCCGCGGTCTCCGGGCACGAGATCTTCAGGAAGCCGCGGGGAGTGTTCACGGTCTCCGTGGGCATCGTCGCCGCATTGTGGCGAGCGACGAATGAGACCTGAACCAACCCGCAGTGGATCGGCGGGCGGTTCTTGGGGACGACGACCTGAAAGGTCTGGGGCTGCTGGTGCGCCGCTCCGTGGTACCGGGCGGCCGTCAGGAGCCCAGCGTAGTAAGGAGCACCCAGGCGTTCCATGAGCTGGGGCACGAACTGCTCGGCGGGCAGGCAGCCGAACCGCTGGTGCTCCGGCGAGAGCACGACGTGAAAGCCCCGGTAGGGCGATGCCACCAGACCCTTCTTCTTGAGACGCCGGAGCGCCGATCGCGCCGCCGTCAGTGAGACGCCGAGCTCGTCGGCCATCTCCTCCGTGGAGAAGTGGTACCGGCCGCGAGAAGCCCAGTCGCGGAGGAGTCGAGAGGCGGGAGGGTGGCTCGATGATGAATTCACTCGACGAATGTACCGAAAATCGGTACTTTTGTCGAGCAGTTCCCGTGGGGGATCACGAGGGATGGGTTCGACCGTAGCCGCCGCCGAACTGGGACGCGAGCGTCTCCCAGGGGATCCGAGTCAGCTTGCGGAGGCAGCTCATCCTGTAGGTGAGCCAGACGTAGATGTCGAGAGCCGACAAGCCCCAGCTGCACCATGAAGCCCGAGAGCGTCGGGCCGAGTTGCAACACCGGCGCGAAGCCGGCCGGCCACACGAGTCTCAGCCGCGCTGTCGAGCGCCAGCGGGAGTAGCGGCGTCCTGCGCTCCCGCCTCCATCAGGCGCCTCAGGGTCTCGTCCGACAGCTCCTCTTCGTGGAGCCAACGGTTCTCTTCTTCTGGCGTCATGTGTCAAGGAACAGCATTTTTGACGACCTCTGTTCAAGATTTGTGTGTTCGTCGTCGTAGAGCGGTCGCTGTGGGAAACGGGGGGTGGGGGTCTGGGTGCCGTTTTCCACAGGGATCGCGACTGCCGCGCCTTGTGGAAAACGGGACGAGTCGATCGAGCCCTCACTTGAGGATCCGTTCCAGGTCACGCAGCCGGTAGCTACGACCCTTGATGTTGAAGACGTGGTAGTGGTGCAGCAGCCTGTCGAGCAGCGCCGCGGCCATGGCCTCGTCGCCGGCGAGGATCTCGGGCCAGTCCTTGACCGCCTTGTTGGTGGTGATCAGCGTTGCTCCTCGCTGGTAGCGATAGCTGATCAGCCGGAAGAACAGACTCGCCTCGGGTCTTGAGAGCGGCTGGAAGCCGACCTCGTCGATCACCAGCATCGAGACGTTGTTGTACTTCTTGCGGCGCAGCCGCTGCGGCGCCAGCTCGGCGTCCCGCTTCATCGTGTGGAGCAGATCGTCGAGCCGGTAGAAGGCCACCGAGAAGCCGTTCTCGATCGCCTTGACGCCCAGGGGCACGGCGATATGCGTCTTTCCGGTGCCGGCCGGCCGGCGATGAGTGTCGTGGCGTGCTCGCGGATCCAGGCGCAGGTGGCCAGCGTCTCGACTCGGCTTTTCTCCATCGTCGGCTGGAAGGAGAAATCGAAGTTGCCCAGCGTCTGGCCCGGCGGGAGCCCGGAGAGCCTGAACGACGTCTTGATCCGGCGCTCCTCGCGCTCGGCAAGCTCGACACCCAGGAGCCGATCCAAAAAGCCGTGGGAGGAGAGCTCCTGCTTGGCCGCCCCTTCCACAAGCTCGGCCAGGTGACCGGCGGCATGGACGAGGCCTGCCTGCTCGAGCTGGCTGCGGGTGGCATCGAGGTCGACCTTGCCTCGCCGCGCCGTCATCGCGCCACCCCCGCGAGCGCGGCGTAGAGATCCAGCGGTCGCCGTTCAACGGGAAGCTCGGAGATCTCCTGGAGCTTCTTGGCCATCTTGCCCATTGGCCGAGGCGGCAGGACCCGGTCGGTGGGCTCGCCCTCGTAGCAGCTGGGGTCGAGCAGGATCCGCTCGCAGGTGTGGCGCGGGTACTCCCGGAGCACCTCCCCTGCGGCCAGGATCTGCACCTTCCCCAGACAGCCTCGGACTTCTACTCGTTGCCCAACCCACTGGAAGGGCACCGGATACGAGCGTTCCTCGAAGCGCACCATGCAGTCCTTGTGCACCGGCCGGGTCACGGCAATGTCGAAGGGCTCGGGCAGGATCGGCAACGGTGCCAACCGCTCGAGCTCGCGCTGCCAGCTGTCCTAGACCGTCAGTCCCGTGGCCGGACACAGCGCCCGCTTCGCCCACGAGTCGAGTCGCGTGTCTGTCCACCCCTGCAGGTCCTCGAGACCGTCCAAGCAACGCGGTCCAGGGTCGACTCGAAGGCGAGAGAGCCTGACGGCCGCTTCCGCCTTGCCCTTGGCCTCGGGATCCCGGGACAAGCAGGCGTCGATATGGAAGCCGTTTCGACCCGCGGGTTGGTCCGCATCCGGGGGTTGGGTTTGGGGCGCCGCCCGCCGGGGCGCACCGACTGATACGAGCCCGGGTGCCGTGCTCGGCCACCAGGTGCTCGTAGAGCTCCATCACGTTGACCGGTCGTAGGTCGTCCTTGTGCTTCGCGTGCCACGACACGATCACCTCGGCCAGCGTCTCCGCTTGCTGTGGCCTGTCCCGGCGGCCGTCCTCGGCGCCCTCAGCCGCCCGCTTCAGGTGGTAGCGCACCGTTCTCTCGGTCACGCCTACCGTCCGCGCTATCTCACAATGATTCTGGCCCTTCGAGGCCAGCACTCCAATCGTCACTACTTCCTCCTGACTCAGCCGTACCGGCATCAGCTCGACCTCCAGCCGAAACCGTAGCCTGGCCAGAGCTTGAGCTCACGCCGTACGACTGTCCTCTCACGAGGTCGTCACTGGTTCGAAAAGACTTGGGTCGACCGGACCGAGTCCAGCCTGGACGACGGTCTGCTGCCTCTCCTGCGAAAGGCCGCAAAGACCGTCATCGTTATCCTTGGAGCCCTGCTGATCCTGGGGCAGTGGGACGTCGAAGTCGCGCCTCTGTTGGGCGCTCTGGGTATCGGTGGCCTGGCCGTGGGTTTGGCCCTCAACAGCAGCCTTTCCAATATCTTCGGCGGCATTCAGCTCATTCTGGATCGTTCCATCAATGTCGGGGACAAGATCATGATCCGCTCCGAACGCAACGCTAGGTCCCAGAAGTCGCCCCTGGCTGATTCGTCGAGACCTCGCGCTCATCCCTCCGGGCGTGCCTTCGAGCGTGGCACGAACTCGTTGAAGCGAGCCAGCGGTCCTTTCGGTCCGTCCCAGTCCTGGCCGAGCCAGGTCACGAGAATCTTGACATCCCTCGGACTCGAGAACAGGCGCCTCCAAAGGGAGTCGTGAAGCTCGAGCTTGCGGTCCCCCGGTTCTTCGAAGAGGAGGTCGATCACCTGGAGGATCTCCTCCGTGTCGAGCGGGATCGTCTCTCCATCATCCCCGAACCACTTGCCAGGGTCGGTGAGCGCGATCTTGTTCGGCATCTGCCAGTGCGTGCCGAAGGCGGCCCGAAGAGCGGTGGGCATGGGCAGGTAGACGATCTCGACTCCCGGCCCGCCGGACAGCTTGCGATAGTCCGCGTCCACTTCCTCCGCGAGCTCGGCGATGAGCCGGCTGGCGATATTCACCTTGGCCGGGCCGAGGGCCCCGAGGCCGCGATCTTCCTTGTAGCCAGGGCTGGAGAGGCCCGAGGCCTCGGCCACGAGGATCGCGAGCTGGGGCAGCTCGAGCGACTTGGGCTGCGTCGAGGCCTTCGTGCCGGCATAGCTCCCCGGCTCTGTTACTTGCCCGGCTTCTCCCTCGGACTGATTCGCCGACTTGTTCTTGGCTGCCGCCGCCATTGCCGAGCTCTTGGCCTCGATCTCTGATCGCAGCGCCAGGAGCAGGCTGATGAGGCCGCGATTTTCCACCGCGCCGCCGTCGGTCACCCAGTACCGGCTGGCCTTCTCTCCGGAGCCCTTTCTCACCAGGGCGTTGGAGAAGATCGGCGGAAAATTCGCCGAGAGCGCAGCGGCCGTCGTGAGACGCACGTCGTCGTTCTTGAGTACGACGTAGCCGAAATCGAGCGGCCAGCCTTTTGAGCCACCCGAATGGCGCATGCTCTCTTCGGTCAGCGAGGCCAGGTTGGTCAACACGAGGCGAGTTCCCGCGCGCCGCAACGTGCCGCACTCGCGCTCTTTCTCGAGAGTGCCGTAGCATTCCTTGCTCCGCGCGTCTTCGGGCTCGAACGAACCGGTGACGGAGGTGTTGAAAACCACCCCGAGCTTTTCGACGCAGCCCAAGGTCTTGCACGACCCGGGTCCGGTCGACTCGGGAAAGAACTTTCTTTCGAAGCCATCGGTCAGGAGCTGCCCGAGACGTGTGCCCCGGGCGAGCCGCCACTCACCCACTCCGGCCAACACCTGGTGGATGTAACGCTCCGCCATAGCGGCTCGAAAAGCCTCCCAGTCGCCGTCGGTCCCGCCAACGAGTTTTTCGTGATGGCCGGCGAAATAGGCGACCCCGGCGCTTCCACCCGAGACACTGCTCAAGAGAGCGACGCGGCCGGCGGCCCCGCGCCGAGAGAGCTCTCGGAGCACCTCGTAAGTCCATAGAGCGGCCCTGGTACCTCCGCCCGAGCCGGCCACCGCGTAGTACGGCTGGCCCTTCGGCGTCCCTTCGAGCTGCCCGATCAGATCGAAAGAGCTCTCCGTCAATTCGGCAGCCGAGCTCTCCGCGGGGTCGGCCGCCCCTCGGAAGAGCTCGACAAGAAAGCTCTCGGTCGTCTCAGGGGGCGCGGGATACCCGGTCGCCTGGTCGAGCTTGAACACGGTGACGAAGCCCACGACGACCACCGCGGCAAGCACCACCGCCGGGAGCGCCGTGTAGATCGGCACCTTCTCCTCGAGAGCGTCGAGCCGTTCGGCGACGACCGCAGCCTCGCCGTCGGCGGCCTGGTCCTTTTCAGCTTGGGTCTTCTTAGCCCACGCTCTTCGCTCCCGGCGGTCGAGCTGCCGGTGCAGCTTCTGGAAGACCTCGAGCGGCTGGTAGCTCTCGAATTCCCATTTGTGCTTGCTGTTGTTCTTTTTCGGCCGGCGGATCGCAACGAAGCGGCCGGCGCCGTGAATCTGGAGGCGGCCGGCGTTGTGCTCTTCGTCGTCTTTCCCGTAGCGCACTTGATGGGGATGTTCCTCGCCCTTGTGGAGAAGGCCCAGAAGGACCTCAGCCAGCGCTCGTTGCCGCCAGTAGTCGTAGAGCCAGAAGATCAGATAAAGCTGTAGCACCAGACCGAGGATGACGGTCCAGGAGGCCTGGTCGAGCACGGTCGTGACGTAGCTCACCTTGGCGATCCTGGCCGCCGCCAGGACGATCACCAGGAACGACACCACTCCCGACCAGCCGTAGAGAAAGGTCTGGCGGAGCAGAATCTGGAAGGTCCGCAACCTGTCGTTGTAGTGGACCGCCGTAAGCAGTGCCCAGGTCGCTGCAAGCACGCTGAAGAACACCACCTTGAGCGCCCCGGGGCGGGCAACCAGCATCGCGAACGCCGGGAACAGAATCAGAGACAACGGAGACTTGAGGAGCACCAGGAAGATCGAGCGAATGATTCGCAGGGGGCGATCCTCAGGGTCCGCGGGTTTGAAGTAGAGCTGTGTGTCCTGGAGATGCGGCGCAAATGCCTTGCGAAACTCAGCTCGCTGGTTGCCGCGGGTGATCAGAAACTCGGCCCACCAGCGACACGCCGGCATGCCCAGGAACAGCACGAACACCGCAAACGGGCCAAAAAGATGGAAATACGGATCCGAGGACCACGCGCGGTTGCTGCCGGTGAAAGAAAGCAGCCAGATGGCCACGACCAGAAGGGCCACCAGGATCCACTGAAATCGGGGCAGCCGCCTTCCTTTCAGGCGGCGGCAGGCCAGCGCATGTACGACGATGATCGCGGCACACACGAGCAAGAGCGGTAGCCCGCGCCAGAGCGGATCCGGTGTCGCGAACGCCGGAATGACGAACGAGAGCAAACGCGCCACAGCCGCCGGCAGAAACGAGAGTCCGTAGGCCAGCGACACCAGCAGGGGAATCGGCAGCCACATCGCGAGTGGCGAATACCCTTCGAGGAACCCCTTCTTATGAAGAGGCGTGTTGTCGATCCGGCTGTGGCGCAGATCGGCCCAACGGAGCGCTTGGTCGAGTCGTTTTGGAAGCGAATAGATGAAGGACATGGTTCTCCTCCGTTACACGAGGTCTTGGCGAGCTCCCATCGCCATGCGCTCGCCCCCTCCGTTCAAGTGACCAAAAGATAAGAATACTCTAGAGAGTCTTCCGAAGCACCAACTTTCTTCGCCCGCCGAAGTAGTCTGTAGGGTACTGTCAACTTAGGGCCTGCAGCGCGAGCCTAGGGCGGAATCGGCCTCCGATCTCCGCATCATTCAGGCGCGCGTCACCTCTGACCACACAAGGAAGGAACGGGCTCGCAGTCTCCGGTGGTTGGCCGGCCGCAGCAAATGCCGTCCGACGCGGAACAGATTCAGGATGTGACCCTGAATCTTCACGAAGAGTTCGTCCAAGTGCCAAGTGTCGCCGAGGCGACCTTCTCGCCGCTTGAGCGCACGAGCGTACCTAGCCCCGAACTTCCGACACCACTGACGGACGGTCTCGTAGGGGACGATGACTCCCCGCTCAGCGAGGAGATCTTCGACGTCTCGGAAGCTCAGACAGAAACGATGGTAGAGCCAGACAGCCTGGCTGATGATCTCGGGTGGGAATCGGTGTCCGCGGTAGCTCGGTGTAGTCGTGCTCATCGAGGGAGTCTGCCAAGGACGGCCTCAACTTGACAGTACCGCACCACGAGCTTTCGCTACGATGCCGTGTCCGCCTATATGGAGGTCAACACCGAGGACTCTTCGCGTCCGCTGCTTGGAGTCTACGAAGTGTACTCGGTCCTTTCAGGAGATCTCAGTCTTCCGTTCGAAGTGAAGTGATGGCCGCCGGCGAAACGCCATCGAGCCGACGGACGGGGTCCCTTGAGCACGAGGCGGCTCCAGCGTGGGGCGGGATCGTGGCTCCCCTTTACCGCAGCGTCTCGCGCAGGGCTCTCTTGAGCACTTTCCCCGCCGGATTGCGCGGCAGCGGCTCCTGGCTGATGAGGAGCTTCTTGGGGATCTTGTACCTCCCGAGTCTGCCGCTGCAGTGCTCCCTGACCTGGTCCAGAGTGAGAGTCCGATCTGCCTTGAGGCGCGCGACGGCGCATACCGCCTCGCCCCAGTCGGGATCGGGGACGCCCACCACCGCCACTTCGGCGATCGCCTCCATTCCGGCCAGCACGTTTTCCACATCGGCGGGATAGATGTTCTCGCCGCCGGAGATGATCATGTCCTTCCTGCGGCCGACGATGTACAAGTAGCCCTCCTCGTCGACTCTCGCGAGGTCGCCGGTGAACAGCCACCCGTCCTGGATAGTGTCGGCGGTGGCCTTGGGATCTCTCCAGTATTCGCGCATGACGTGCGGGCCGCGGATGATGAGTTCCCCGACCTCTCCCGGTGGCACGTCGTGTCCGTTTTCCTCCACCACGCGGATGTCGGTGTGGAACATCGGCAAACCGCAGGATCCTGCTTTCTCGAGGGCCCGCGCCGCGCCGAGCACTGCCGCTCCACCCGCCGCTTCGGTAAGGCCGTAGACCTGCTGGATGGCGATCCCGCGCGCGGCCCAGGCCTGGATCAAAGGGACGGGCACCGGCGCAGCTCCGGCGAGCACCAGGCGGACGCTCGAGAGATCTGCTTCCTCGTAGGCGGGCACCCGCATCGCGAAGCTGAGCATCGAAGGGACGGCGAGAATGGAGTTCACTTCGTGCACCGCCACGATCTCCAGGAAGGTGGTCGGATCGAAGGTCTCCATCAGCACCGTTGTCGCGCCGACGTGCACGCCGATCACGACGTAGATGAGGGCGCCGATATGGAAGAGCGGCAGCGGGACGAGCACCCGATCACCCGTACGCCAGTCGAGGCTGACCGACACCGTGCACGAGTCGAAGAAGAGGTTGTCGTGGGTGAGCACCGCACCCTTGGGGCGGCCGGTGGTGCCCGAGGTGAACATGATGAGCAGCGACTGACCGGCGGCGGCACCTATTCGAGGCTCTTCCGTGGGCTGCGTCCTCAAGAGGTCTTCGTAGGGGTGATGGGCCACCGGTGGGTCCCCGCCCACCGCGATGCAGGTCTCGGCCCCGAGATCGTCGCCCATACTGCCGACGAGCTCGGCGACCTCTGAGCCGTAGACGAGTGCGCGGATCCCTGTCTTACCGATGTTGTAGGAGAGCTCAGGCGGTGCCAACCGCCAGTTCAGCGGGACGACGATCGCGCCGATCTTTGCCAGACCGAAGAAGCATTCGAGGAACTCCGGCGAGTTGAGGAGCAGCAATCCAACGCGGTCGCCGGGTTTGACGCCCAACTCGGCAAAGCCGTGTGCAGCGCGGTTGGCGCGTTCGTTCCAATCGCTGTAGGAGATCTCGCGGCCCTCGAAGATCAGGCCGGTCTTGTGCGGTTCCAGCCGCGCCCGTTTCGCTAGAAACAGGCCGATGTTGGTTTGCATGCCGATATCTCCCAAGTAGAACTTGACAACCGAGCGATACTCAGTGATCCTATATCACCAGCGATCTACCGAGTATCGGCCTGACACATCGAGAGGAAGAGAGGCAATGATTCCGTCGTGCACCGAAGAGCTCGAGCTGTTCCGAGGTTCGCTCCGAGAGTTCGTGGAGCGCGAGGTCAAACCGCACACGGCGGAGTGGGAAGCGCAAAACCGCGTTCCGCGCTCGCTCTTCGAGAAGCTCGGGGAGTTGGGTTTCCTGGGAGTGCGGCTTTCCGAGGAGTGGGGCGGAGGTGGCCTCGATTTTTGGTCTACGGCGGTTCTCGTCCAAGAGCTGGTCCGCTGCGGCTCGGTCGGTGTGGCAGTGAGCGTCATGGCCCACGCCGAGTTCGCGACGAAGATGATCGACCGGTTCGGCACGCCCGAACAGAAAGAGACCTTCCTGCGCCCGGCGATCCTCGGGGAGAAGATCGGTGCCCTTGCCGTGACGGAGCCCGACGCCGGCAGCGATGTGGCGGCCATTCGCACACGTGCAGAACGGGACGGGGATGACTACGTCCTCAACGGGTCGAAGACGTTCATCACCAACGGCACCGCTGCGGACTTTGTGACCACAGCCGTGCGCACGGGCGGGGATGGCCACGGAGGAATCTCGCTCATCATCGTGCCCGCCGACGCCACGGGATTCTCACGCGGCCGGAAGCTCGAGAAGATCGGTATTCACTCGTCGGACACGTCGGAGCTGGCGTTCGACGACTGCCGCGTTCCCGCTCGCTATCTGCTGGGCGAAGAGAACAGCGGCTTCAAGCTGATCATGCAGGGATTCGAGGGGGAGCGCCTCGTATTGGCCCTGATCAGCTGCGCGCAGATGCGGCTCATGTGGGAGGAGGCACGGTCGTACGGTCATGAGCGCCATGCCTTTGAGAAGCCGCTCCTGGGCTTCCAGGTCTGGCGGCACCGGCTGGCCGACGTGTTGACGACGATCGAAGCTGCGGAGGCTCTCACGGCTCGTGCCATCGACCTCTATGTCCGGGGCGAAAGCGCGAATGCGGAGATCTCGATGGCCAAGCTTTTCGCCGCAGAGCAATCTCTCAAGGTGGCCCATGACTGTCACCAGATCTTCGGTGGCTACGGTTACATGAACGAGTACCTGATCGCGCGGCTGTTCCGAGATTCACTGGCGTTCACCATCGGCGCGGGCACCAGCGAGATGCAGCGGGAGATCATTGCGCGTGTGAAGGGCCTCGTTCCCGAGAAGAGTGATCGTTGAGCGGACGCACGAAGAACAAGTCGGCGGCCTGGATTGCAGGGACCGGTGAGGCGGGGCCGCTCTCGGAAGACGAACGGTCGATTCCGGAGATGGTGCTGGTCGCTGTCGAGGCTGCGCTCGAGGATGCCGGCCTGGGGTTCGACGACATCAACGCCGTGGTTACGGCCTCGGTGGATCTCTTCGACGGTTTGACCGCCTCGAACGTGGCCGTAACGGAAGTGGTCGGCGCGGTCATGAAGCCGGAGACCCGAGTGGCAGCCGACGGCCTCTGCGCCGCTATTCATGCAGTCTGTCAGATTCACGCCGGTGCCTACGACACGGTACTGGTCGTGGCTCATGGCAAGGCGTCCATGGCCTCATATGAGCAGCTTACTCCCTGGGCCATGGACCCGGTCTATCTGCAGCCAGTTGGCGTGAACTTCCTCGTCTGTGCCGGCCTGCAAGCTCACGCCGTGGCGGAGGGCGACGAGACGGCCGAGCGGGCGTGGGCCGAGCTGGCGGCCCAGCGGCGCCGAGATGCCGCTCGCCAAAGAGTCGCACCGCCCCTGACGGCGGAGGAGGTTCTGGACAGCCCGGTTGTTGCTTCGCCCCTGCGCCGAGGGATGTGCGCTCCCACGGCTGACGGCGCATGCGCTGTGGTTCTTCGAGGTCAGGAAAGAGACGGCTCGGCGCACGGTCCTTTCGTCACTGGAGTCGGCTACGACCTCTCACCGCACGCGCCCGGCGACCGGGATCTTACCGAGTGGGAAGGCCTGCGGCGGGCCTGCGACCGGGCGTATGGGATGGCGCGGCTCACCGATCCCGCGACCGCCTTCGACCTCCTAGAGCCTTCCTGTCTCTACACACACGAGGAGTGGCTCTTCGCGTCCGCTTCCCGACTCGGCGCGGGCACGACGATCTCGCCCGGCGGCGGTCTGTTTGCTGGCGCCGTTCCGGTCGCTGCGGGGCTCTCACGACTGGTCGCCGCAGACCGGTGGCTCCGGAAGCAGGGAGGACCGCGGAGAGCTCTGGTTCATGGAACGTGGGGACCCGCGGGGCAGGGGCAGGCGGTCACCGTCCTCGAGGCCGCCGCATGAGACCGGTCGCCGCCATCGGCACAGGACAGACGAAGCACGCCCACCGAAGGGACGACGTGTCCCAGCCCGAGCTGATCCGGGAAGCAGCCCTCGCGGCGCTCGGTGACGCCGAGATTGCTCCGTCCGAGGTCGGCGCGGTCCTGATCTCGAACATGGAGCTCTTCGAAGGGCGGGCCCTCCCCGAGCTGTGGGCGGGAGAGGGAGCCTTTGCGACTGGCAAGCCCTGTCTCAAGATCGCCACCGGCGGAACCTCCGGCACGAGCACCTGCATCGCAGGATTTCATCAGGTGGCCTCCGGGCTTTTCGATTGCGTCCTTGTAGTGGGTTTCGAGAAACACTCGGAGGGGCAGACCCAAACCGGGATGGCTCTCACAGACCCCTTCTGGGATCGGGCGGTCGCCTGCGGAGCGGTCGGCAACTTCGCGCTCTCGGTCTCCGAGTACATGCACTCGCGTGGAATCACCGAGCGGCAGGCGGCGATGGTCGCCGTGAAGGCGCGGCGCAACGCCACGGCGAATCCGCACGCTCATCTTCAGATGCCCGAGCTCACCGTTGAAGAGGTGCTGGCGTCCCGCATGCTCGCCTCACCGCTCCGGCTGCTGGACATGTGCCCGCAATCGGACGGTGCCGCCGCCATTGTGGTGGCCAGCGAAGAAATGGCCCGGCGCCAATGCCCGCGCCCGGCCTGGCTAAAGGCAGCGGTGACGCGGCATGAGCAACCCTACCTGGGCGACATCGATCAGCGCCTGGCCAGTATGCGAACCTTGCGCGAGGCGGCACGCGTCGCGTACCAGCAGGCCGACATCCGGGAGCCACTCCACGACATCGACGTCGCGGAGATCTACGAACCGGTCACCTACGCGGAGCTCGCGTGGTACGAAGCGCTCGGCTTCTGCCCCGATGGTGAAGCGGGTCGCCTGATCGAGGACGGCGTCACGTCCATGGGCGGCGAGCTCCCGGTCAATCCCTCCGGCGGAGTCCTCTCGACCAACCCGGTCGGAGCTTCGGGCGTCATCCGCGTCGCCGAGGCGGCGCTCCAACTGCACGGCCGTGGTGGCGAGCGACAGGTGGAAGGAGCGCGAACGGCTCTCGCCACGGGCTACGGAGTGTACGCCTGGGCCGACGTGATCATTCTGGAGACCGCGGCGTGAGCGAAGGCGTCTGCGTTCCCATCGCGATGAACCTGACCTGGCGCTACGCCTCCGGCGAAGCGATGGAGCGATTCTGCAAAGGGCTCCGAGAGCGCCGGATCGAGGCGCTGCGCTGCGCCAGCTGTGGGCGACGCTACCTGCCCCCTCGCCCCTTCTGCGGGAACTGCCACCTACGCCTCTCGGAGTGGGTTCCGGTGGGCGACGAAGGAACGTTAGAGGCCTGGACCGTCGTGCACGTGCCCATCCTCGACGGGAGGACGGGACGGATGCGGCCGACGCCTTTCGGCACCGGGCTCATCCGGCTCGACGGCTCCGACACGACGATCAATCACTTCCTTACCGAAACTGATCCGGGCCGGGTCCGGATCGGCAGCCGCGTCCGCTCCGTTTGGCGGAACGAGCTTGAGGGCGCGATGGACGACATCATGCACTTCGAGGTCCTGGAGTGATCCGGCAGGGAACGATCCAGATTCCGTTTCGCTACGCGGCCGGGGAAGCGGCGAGCCGGTTCCTCGAGACGCTTCGCGACGAGGGCCGAATCCTGGGTACGCGCTGCCCGCAGTGCCGTCGCGTGCTCTGTCCGGCGCGCTCCTTTTGCGGGGATTGCGGCGAGGCGACGGCGGAATGGGTCGAGGTCGGGCCGTTTGGCACGGTTGTCTCCTGGACCGAGGTCCCGAGCTGCGGGTCCTACGCGCTGGTGCGGCTCGACGGCGCCGATACCGGGATGTTGCACCGGCTCCTGACGCCCGGTCGCCGACCAGGTGTGGGAAGCCGCGTGCGGGCGAGATTCGCTGAGCAGCGAAGCGGCAGCATCCTCGACCTGGAGGGCTTCGAGCTAGCCGAGGAGGGGGGCTCTTGAGCATCCGAAGCGAGCGAATGGATCACGTTCTCGTGGTGACGATCGATCGGCCGCAGGCGCGTAACGCACTGACTCTCGAGATGGGCCGCGCCCTGTGCGATCTCTGGTGGGCCTTTCGCGACGATGGGGATCTGCGCGTGGCCATTCTCACCGGCGCCGGGGAGAAAGCCTTCTGCGCCGGCGCCGACCTAAAGGAGATTGGAAGCTACTACGAATTGATGACGCCCGCAGAGCGCCGGGAGCGAGGAGAAAGGGAACCGGGACTCGGGGGCATTACGCGGAACCTCGATCCGGGCAAGCCGATCATCGCCGCCGTGAACGGTCACTGTCTGGCCGGAGGGATCGAGCTGGCCCTGGCCTGCGATCTGCGCATCGCCGCCGAGCATGCCACCTTCGGGCTGCCCGAAGTGCGCTGGGGGATCATGCCCGGGGCCGGCGGCACCCAGCGTCTGCCGCGCGTCGTGCCCTTCGGGGTCGCCCTGGAGCTGCTGCTAACCGGCGATCCTATCGACGCCGAGACGGCCCTGCGCGCCGGGCTCGTCAACCGGGTGGTTCCCGCCGACCGTCTTCTCGACGAGGCGCTCGCGATGGCGACCAGGATCGCCCACAATGCGCCGCTTGCGGTGCGAGCTGCCAGGGCGGCGGCATTGGGCGGCCTCCATCTCCCCCTCGACGAAGCTCTCCGCCTCGAGCAGTTCTACGCCGAGCCCCTCCGGCAGACGGAGGATGCTCGCGAGGGTCTGCGGGCGTTCGCCGAGAGGCGATCCCCGGAGTTCCACGGAAGGTGAAGCGATGAGCGACTTCGACTTCGACTTCGAAACCATCCAGTGTCGTCGCGATCCACCCCGGTTTCGCATCACCCTCGATCGTCCGAGAGTGCTCAACGCCATCGACGGGCGTATGTTGGCCGAGATACGCGACGCGCTGGCTCACGCCGCAGCCGAGCCGGAGCTCAAGGTCGTCATCGTCGACTCTGCGTGCCCGAAGGCGTTCTCGTCCGGAATCGATGTCGGGTACGTCAAGGACCTGGATGGTCTCGGCGTGCGCGAGGTGGGGCGCGAGCTGCACCGGACGTTTCTCGCGTTGCGCACAACGGAGAAACCGATCGTAGCGGCTATCGATGGCCTGTGCCTGGGCGCGGGGCTCGAGCTGGCCATCTCCTGCGACTTCATGATCGCGACGGACCGGTCGCGATTCGGACTGCCGAATATCCACCGAGGCATCCCGGCGATCGTCGAAGCGGCCCTCCTGCCGCTGGCCATCGGCATTCAGGGGGCCAGGGAGTTGGCGTTCGTGGGTGAGCCCTGGGACGCCGCCAAGGCGGAGCGGCGAGGGCTTCTCCACGCCGTCGTCGGCTCCGGAGACCTCGACGCGGAAGTCGATCGCTGGTGCGAGGGGCTCGCGGCGAAAAGCCGGACGGCGATGGCGACCCAGAAGGAGATCCTGCACAAGTGGATGACCACGGATCTCGAGACCGCCATCGACTACTCCATCAACACCGTGGTGCTGAACTGGACCACCCGCGACCAGAAGGAAGGGATGCAAGCCTTCCTGGACAAGCGCCCGGCCGACTTCGGGGACGGATGACGAGTCGGCGTATCGCTCTTCGCAACCAGACTGCCATGAAGGAGAGAGGAAACGGGATCTTCGGCCTGCAAGGAAAGGTGGCAATCGTCACCGGAGGTGGGACAGGGCTGGGATTCGCCATCGCGGAGCGTCTCGGAAGAGAAGGAGCGCGACTGATCCTGGCGTCGCGCAGTCGGGCGCACCTCGATCCGGCGGTCGAGGCGCTGTCCGAGGCTGGCACCGAGGTGCTCGCCGCGCCGACAGACGTGCGCGAGCCGGAACAGGTCGAGGCCATGGTCCGGACCACGCTCGAGGCCTTCGGCCGTATCGACATCCTGGTCAACAACGCCGCGGGCAACTTCATCTGTCCCGCAGAGGAGCTTTCAGTCAACGGCTGGAATGCGGTGCGGGGAATCGTGCTCGACGGTGCCTTCTACTGCTCGCGCTTTGTCGGCGAGGCGATGATCCGGCAAGAAGCGGGCGCCATCGTCAATATCCTGGCTAGCTACGCCTGGGGCGCCGGGCCGGGAACCCTCCATTCGGCCTGCGCCAAAGCGGGAGTGATGGCCATGACGAGGACGCTGGCGGTGGAGTGGGCGCGCTTGGGCATTCGGGTCAACGCAGTGTCGCCCGGACCCGTCGACACACCGGGCGCCGGCGAGAAGCTCTGGCCGGATGCCGAAACTCGCTCGAGGCTGCTGGCGACGATTCCACTCGGCCGTTTCGGTAAACCCGAAGAGATCGCATCGGCGGTGGCGTTTCTGGCCTCCGACGCGGCATCTTTCGTGACCGGCGCCGTGCTGCCGGTGGACGGTGCCCAGTGGCTGTATCGCGACGCGCGGCGTGACCGCAGCGAGGAGGACGGTGAATAGGACCATCCTCACCTGCGCATTGACCGGTGCCCAACAGGGCAAGGAGGCGAATCCCAACCTACCCGAGCAGCCCGACGAGATCATTGCTCAGGGACTCGACGCCTGGCGGGCCGGCGCGGCGATCCTTCACCTCCACGCCCGCGACCGCGAAGGCAAGGCGACGAGCGACGTCGCGGTCTTCCGGCGGATTGTCGAGGGCCTGCGCTCCCACGGTTGCGACGCGGTGCTCAATCTCACGACCGGCGGCGCGGTGGCGGGGTTGCCGCTCGAAGACCGCCTGCGCGTCGTCCCGGAGCTCTCCCCCGAGATCGCCTCTTTCAGTGTTGGCGGCGGGAGCCTCCTCGGCCGCTACGACTCCGAGAACGAGCGTTGGCGAGGGGATCGGTTCGTGCCCCTCTTCTCCTCCTACGCCGATCTCGAGCGAGTTGCGCGGATGTTCGCGAAGCACGGAACGCGACCGGAGCTCGAGGTCTACCACTCCGGGATGCTCAACAACATCCGCGCGCTATTCGAGCGCGGTGTTCTTGAAGAGCCGCTTTGGGTGAACTTCGTCACGGGAATTCCGGGCGAGGTGAGCGAAGCATCGGCCAAGAACTTGCTTTTCCTGGTCGAGGGCCTGCCTCGGGAAGCCCGGTGCCTGTGGCTCGCGTCGGCCATAGGCGCCCGCAACCATTTCCGCATGCTGGGCGCGGTCGTCGCGATGGGCGGTCATGTGCGCGTCGGGCTGGAGGACAACGTCTACCTCTCCCGGGGGGAGGTCGCGACCTCGAACGGTCAGATCGTGGAAAAAGCGGTACGGATTGTCAGGGATTTGGGAGTGGAGCCGGCAACTCCGGAAGAGGCGCGCGGCATGCTGGGGCTACGGGGAATCGATGACTGAAAGAGGAGACTCCATGAACACGAACCGTGTGGCTATCGACGCCTGGGGCACCCACATCAGCCCCGAGGGGGCGAAGCGGTGGCCGGCCGAGTACCTGCATATCTTCAAGAAATACCGTTCCCCGAGCGCGATCTTCGAGGGGATGTCGATCGAGGAGATGATCGCCGAGATGGACGCCGCCGGCGTAGAGCGGTGTGTGTTGTCGGCCTTCTACCACCAGGATCTGCCAGTGGTGACAAATGAGGAGGTGGCCGAGCTGGTCGAGCGGCATCCGGACCGGTTTGTCGGGTCGGGCACCGTGAACGTGCTCCGAAAGCCGATGGAAGTGGCCGGAGAGGTAGAGCGCCTGGTCAAGGAGCTCGGCATGCGCGCCATCCGTCTGGAGCCCTACATGTACGGCGACGGGATGGTGGGGCTGCCGCCCAACGACAAGCACTACTGGCCGGCCTTCATCAAGTGCGCGGAGCTGGGAGTCCCGGTCTGCATCCAGGTTGGGCACACCGGGCCGTTGCTGCCGTCGGAATGCGGGCGGCCGATCTACCTGGACGAGGTGGCGCTAGCCTTCCCGGAGCTGACGATCCTCGGGTGCCACCTAGGGCAGCCGTGGCACGAGGAGATGATGACGTTGGCCTGGAAACACTCAAACCTCTACGTGGAGACCTCGGCGCGCACTCCCAAGCACTGGCCGGCATCGTTCCTCGACTTCGTCCGCGGTTGGGGCCGCGACAAAGTGATCTGGGCCACGGACTTTCCGCTGCTCTCCTTCGAGCGGACACTCGCGGAGCTGGAAGAGCTTGAGCTCCCGGCGGAGATCTTCCGCAAAGTGGTGCGCGACAACGCGATCCGCGCCTTCGGGCTCGGAGAGCTGGGATGAGCTACAAGGACGTTCCCGCGCCGATGGAGAGGAGTCGATGATGGACACGGTGTTGCTGGAGATCGGGGACGGCGTAGCCAGGGTGACGTTCAACCGGCCCGATCGGTTGAACGCCATCGATCTGCCGACCCTGGAGAGGCTGGTGGAGGTGTTGGACGAAGCCTCGGCGGCGGCCGAGGCGCGGGTCGTGGTGCTGGCCGGGAAGGGGCGGGCCTTTTGCGCCGGGGCCGACTTAGGGGAGATGGCCGAGCGCTCGCCGGTCGAGTGGGAGCGGATCGTCGACCGCTATCTGGACCCGGTGCGCTCGATCAGCCGCATGGACAAGCCGGTGATCGCAAGTCTCCACGGCGACACCTTCGGCGGGGGACTCGGCCTGGCGCTCGCCAGCGACTTTCGCATCGCCGCCGAGGGAATCCGTCTCGCGGCCCCGTTCGTCAAGATCGGTCTCGCCGGTTGCGATATGTCGGCAGGCTACTTCTTACCTCGCCTGGTCGGCCTCGGAAGAGCCACGGACCTGATGATGACCGGCCGTTCGATAGATGCCCCCGAGGCGGAGCGGATCGGCCTCGTGACGCGGGTCGTGCCGGAGACCGAACTGGACGCCGCTGTCGGCCAGCTCGCCCAACAGCTCGCCGAAGGGCCACCGAGAGCGCTGGCCTTCACCAAGCGCGCCGCGCGCCGGTCCTTCGACCGAAGCATGGAGGCCGAGTTCGACTACGAGGTATTTGCCCAGGTCCAGTGCCTGCAGAGCGAGGACCGGCGGGAGGGGGTGAGCGCGTTTCTTGAACGCCGCCCCGCTCGCTTCACCGGAGAATGAGCCCGATGTCCAGCCATGAGCGGCTGATCGACGCCGTGGAAGACGACACCTTCTCGCGCCTGATCGGGCTGAGCTGGGAGGTCGCCGAGGAGAGGAACGTTCCGGTCCGCACCAAGCTGCGCCCGGAGCACATCAATAGCGTAGGCCGGGTTCACGGCGGCTTGCTCTACGCAATGGCCGACACGGGCATGGGTCTTACGCCCGCAACGGTGCTTGCCCCCAGCGCCCGGGTCACGACGGTATCGGCGACGGTTCTGTACCTCGAGCCCGCCGTCGGCGAAGAGCTCGTGGCCGAGAGCACGCTTCTGCACAAAGGGCGGAGGATAGCGTCTCTCCGGTGTGAGATTCGCGACGAGGCAGGAACCCTTTGTGCCGTGGCCATGGGCAACTACTACGTGTCGGAGCCGACCGGCGAGGGGCCAGCGGACCGGTGCCTGCGAGAGGAGAGGTGATCGTGAACCGAGACACTCTGCGCGAAGATGAGGCCCTCCTCCGAGACGCCGTTCGGGAGTTCGTCGATCGGGAGATCACGCCCAACGCGGCGCGATGGGACGAGGAAGGGCGCTACCCGCGCGAGCTCTTACCGCGTCTCGGCGGTCTCGGATGGCTGGGAGCCGGTTTCCCAGAAGAGGTGGGTGGAAGTGGAGGCGGCGCGGTGCACTATGCACTGCTGTGCTCCGAGCTGGGGCAGGGGTCGGCGGGTGTGGCGCTCGGCGTCTACGTGCACACGGCGTTGGCGTGCGCCGCCGTCTACCACCTGGGCACTGTGGAGCAACGGGCACGGATTCTGCCCGCCGCGCTCAAGGGAGAGAGGATCGGCTGCTGGGCGTACGCGGAGCCAGGGGCTGGGGCCGATATGGCGAGCGTGCAGACTCGCGCGCGCCGCGAGGGCACGGACTGGGTGCTCGACGGCCAGAAGCTCTACATCACCAACGGGCCCTTCGCTGACTTCGTGGTGGCGGTGGTCTCGACGGATCCTGAGCAGGGGCTCAAAGGCTTAAGCCTCTTCGTAGTGGAGCGCGGCTGCGAGGGAATGTCGACCGGACCGCCGATGAAGAAGCTGGGCATGGGGGCATCGGAGATGTCCGAGATCGTCTTCGCGCGCTGCCGGGTACCGGACTCGGCCCGGCTCGGGGAAGAGGGGACGGGTTTTCTCGAGGCACTCAAAGTGCTGACCTTAGGTCGCATCGCCGCGGCGTCCTTCGCGGTAGGGCTCATGCGAGCGGCGCTCGCTGCTGCGCTCGAGTACACACGCGAGCGCGTTCAGTTCGGCAAGCCCCTGGCAAAGCAGCAGTTCGTCCGCTTCACCCTGGCGGAGATGGCGACCCGGACCGAGGCTTCGTGGCACCTGACGCTGCACGCGGCCAGGCTGGCCGATGCCGGCGAGCGACACGACATCCCGGCTTCGATGGCAAAGCTCTTCGCCACCCAGGCGGCAACCTGGGTCTGTGAGCGAGCCCTCCACCTGTCGGGCGCCCACGGGTACATGCTCGAGAGCCCCGCTCAGCGCTTCTACCGCGACTGCAAGGTGCTCGAGCTCGGCGAGGGCACGACCGAGATCCAGCGTGAGACGATCGCGCGATCGCTGGGGATTTGAAGGCATGGGCATCAAGGAACGTAGGCAGAGAGAACGGCAGGCGAGGCTTGATGCCGTGCTCGGCGCCACGCGAACTCTGTTGCGGGAACGGGGCTTCGCCGGCGCGACCACGAAGTCGATCGCCGAGCAGTGCGAGCTGTCCGAAGCCACCCTCTTTCACTACTTCAAGAGCAAGGACGAGATCTTCACCTCGCTCCTCTTCGAGGGGATCGACTACATGACCCAACGCCTCGAGGAGGTCCTCTCATCCCGCGCGCCGGCCCACGAGAGGCTGGCCCGGCTGTGGCAGTTCTTTGCCGAAGTCCGGCAACGGCACCCCGAGTACTACCAGGTCTTCGCGTATCTGGCCCATCCGCAGGCGACTGTCTCCGTCACCGAACAGGTGAAAGCAGAGGTTGCGCGCCGGAGCGGCGACAACTTCAGGCGCCTCGCCGTTCTGCTAGGAGAGCTCGTGCCGGGTGGTGATGGACGCCTCGCGGCGGATCTGCTGTGGGCAACCTTCTTCGGGCTCATGGTGCTCCGGGACTCGCGCGCCAACCTCGGAGCGGTGCCGCATCCCACCGAGCAGGATCTGGCCGCCGCTTTCGATCTGCTTCTGGGCGGGATCGCGTCCGGCCGGCGCGAGGAGGATGAAGTATGAGAATGATGTCGGCGGCGAGGTTCTATGAGGCGGGGAACCCGCTCAGGGTCGAAGACGTTCCGCTTCCCGAGCCCGGCCCCGGCGAAGCTGTGGTCGAAGTCAAGGCCTGTGGCCTCTGCGGGACGGATCTGCACATTGCGCGCGAGGGGACGATCCCGACCGCCAAGGTGCCGATCACTCTCGGCCACGAAGCCGCCGGGGTCGTCGCTTCGGTGGGGAGCGCGGTTGAGGAGTGGAGGGTCGGGGATCGCGTGGCCGTCTATCCCCATGAGCCGTGCGGAGACTGTCGGCTATGCCACAGTGGAAACGAAGCCCTCTGCCCTGAGACCAGGGTGCTAGGGCTCCATATAGATGGTGCGTTCGCTCAATACGTCAAGATCCGCTCCGACAGCTTGCTCGCCCTGCCGGAAGAGATCCCGTTCGAGCACGGTGCGATTCTCACCGATGCCGTATCGACGGCGTTTCACGCCCTTACCCAACGCGGACGGTTGGTTCCCGACGAGACCCTCGCCGTTTTCGGATGTGGAGGCGTAGGCCATCACGTAGTGAAGCTGGCGAGACTCTTCGAGGCCGGGAGGATTTTCGCAGTCGACTTGGCGCAGGGCGCTCTGAATCGCGCCGAACAAGCCGGAGCCGACGAGCTGGTGCAAGCGGGAGGCGAGGAGCCGTGGCGCCGGATCCGGGAGCGGTCCGGCGGGGAAGGGGTGGACCTCGCCATCGAGTGTGTCGGCAAAAGCGCTACGGTTGGCCAAGCCTTGAGGAGCGTTCGACGTGGTGGCAGACTCGTTGTCGTCGGCGTGGGCAAGGAGCGCGTCGAGCTGCCGCCGTTGCGCGTCTTCGTCGGTTCCGAGCTCACCGTCATGGGCTCGATGGGCTTTTCGCGCGGGGACGCACGGGAAGTCATTCGGAGGGCGACTGCGGGACAGCTTGATCTGACAGCCTCGGTGACCGAGACGCTGCCGCTCGACCGGATTAACGAAGCGTTGGAACGCCTCGAAAAGCGGAGTGGTGATCCCGTTCGAATCGTAGTGGCTCCGCAGAAGGGCGGCTGAAATGGCTGGATGGCAGAGAAGGAGGTGAGGTGAGCCTGAAACCCTCGAATGAGTCAACACACAGAACTGGGGACTCGAGGCTTGGATTCTTGGTAGCCGAGACCCCGGCGCACGCTGTGGGAACACCAGAGGATCTCACTGAGGACCAGCGGTTGATGGCAGAGGGGGTGCGGACCTTCATGGATCGGGAGGTCCTGCCCTGCAGCGAGGAGCTCGAGTCAGGCGATACGGGGGTGCTGCTTGAGCTGTTCCAAAAGGCGAGCGAGCTGGGCCTGCCCGGGATCGAGATCCCGGAACGCCTCGGCGGCCTGGGCCTCGATCTGACCACTGCCATGTTGGCCTCGGCCGAGGTCTCCCGCCAGGCCTCCTTCTCTACCTCGATCGGGGCCCATTTCGGCATCGGTACGCTTCCCCTCGTCCTTTTCGGAACGGAGGAGCTGAAGAGCCGTTACCTGCCTGAGCTGGCGCGTGCCGAGCGCATCGGAGCGTACGCTCTGACCGAGTCCGAGGCGGGGTCCGACGCTTTGGGCGTCCGCTCGCGGGCGGTGCGTCAAGCCGACGGCGATTGGCTCCTCGACGGCGAGAAGCAGCTCATCACGAACGGTGGCATCGCCGGCCTCTACACAGTGTTCGCGAAGGTGGATGGGGAGGCGTTCACCGCGTTTCTGGTCCCGGCCGAGAGGCCGGGCGTGGTGGCCGGTCCGCCGGAGAAGAAGATGGGCCTCAAGGGCTCGCCGACCGCGTCGCTCCGGCTCGATTCGGTTCGGGTGCCGGCCGACCACGTCCTGGGCGAGGTGGGTGCCGGACACCGGGTCGCCTTCAACATCCTCAACATCGGCCGGATGAAGCTTGGGTTCGGCTCGCTGGCCTATGGACGGGAGGCGCTCCGCCTGGCGGCGAGCTACGCCGCCGAGCGCCGGCAATTCGGCAAGCCGATCTGCGAGTTTCAGGTGATCCGGACGAAGCTGGCGGAGATGGCGGCGCGCCTCTTCTCCCTCGAAGGCGCGGCCTTTCGAACCGCGCGCTCCATGGACGACGAGCTCCCTGCCGGACTCGGCGACTCTCCGATCCAGGAAGCCGTCCGAGTCCTCAAAGCCCACGCCGTCGAGGGAGCCGCCGTCAAGGTACTGGGATCGGAGACCGTTGGGTTCGTGGCCGACGAAGCTCTCCAGGTCCATGGCGGCTACGGCTTCATCGAGGACTACCCTGTGTGCCGGATCTACCGCGACGTGCGCATCAACCGGCTGTTCGAAGGCACCAGCGAGATCAACCGCCTGCTGATCGCCGGGAGCTTGTTCAAGCGGGGGCCGTTCGATCCCTTCTTCAGGCAGCTCCGCAAGCGGGGCAAGGTGCCTGGACCGGCCGGGGAACCGGGTGCAGAAGCCCTGTGCGAAGGTCTTCGTTGGCTCATCGGGCGGTTCGCCGGTGCCGCCATGAAACTCCGCCGGAAGCTCGAGACCGAGCAGGTCGTCCTGAGCGACCTGGCCGATCTGATCATTGATCTGTACGCCCTGGACACCGCCTGTGCCAGGCGGGCTGGGTCTAGGCAGTCCGGCGACGGTGCTCGTAGTGCGGCGCTCGTGGAAGCGCAGTTGGAGCTGGTGGCCGAGGCGACACGGGCCCGCGCCATCGAGCGGACCCTGAGGCTGGCGACCCGCTTGAGAGTCGAACCCGCACATCGTCTCGTGGCGCCTCTGGCTGCCGGGACGAAGGATACGCGGCAGGCCGTCGATCGCGTAGCTGCGAGTGTCCTCGAGGGTCGTCTCTGAAATGATCACCGGCTGCCCCGGAGTCCAGCTTGGAATCGCTGCTGAGCTGTCCGAACGATGGGGTCCCCCTCTCTCCTCCAGCGCTACGCCGAGGAGCGTTCCCGCCTCGTTGAGGATCTGTTTCGATTCACTCGGCTTGTACGCCCTCGAGAGAAGTGCCACCCTTTTCTGGGGCAATTGCAGGGACTGTGCAGATCTTGCTAGTGTCCTGTCCCAGTGATTCGGTGCATAAGGCTCGAGGTCATGGTGTGCGCTGCCAAGGCGCCCACGACGCAAGCATAGCTGGGCCTATGTTGAGGAGTGGCAACGCCGGCAGCGTGCAGAAAGGCCCGAGATTTGTGTAGCGAATCACTGGGACAGGACACTAGTTGGCGGAAACGGGTGGCACCTCTAGAGAGGGAGGGGACGCAACAGCAGGAACGCCTAAGGACACTGGACCATCCAGGAGTGAAGGGATAGGGTCTGGATCACGCAGGATCCTTCCGATGGCGAAACGGCTTCGAGTCAGGGACTCCGTTCCGATGTCCGCCACCCTGGCGATTCACGACCACGTGCGCCGATTGCGTGGCGAGGGCCGAAGGGTCTTTCACCTGGGCTTCGGTGAGGCGACCTTCCCGGTCCATCCCAGAATCCTCGAGGCGTTGAGGCGGAACGCTTCCCAACGGGCCTATCTGCCGGTAGCGGGCTTGCCCGAGCTGCGTCGCAACATCGCCGACTACTACCGGCGACGATTCGGCCTAGAGGCCGACGCCTCGCGGGTGCTGGTGGGCTGCGGCAGCAAGGGTCTTCTCTATGCCGCCCTACAGGCGGTGGAGGGCGACGTGGTTCTGACCGATCCGTGCTGGGTGACCTACGAGCCCCAGGCACGTCTGGCCGGACTGACCACCCACGTGGCGAGGACCTCGCTCGAGGACGGCTATCGCTTGACTCCCGAGAATCTCGAGCGGTGCCTCCAAGAGGCCCGCGCCGGCGGTGGCAGCCCAGCGGCGCTGATCTTGAACTCGCCCAACAATCCCACCGGCGTGATGTATCCGGCGGAGCTTATGGAGCGCCTGGCCGAGGTAGCGCGAGCCGAGCAGCTGCTCGTTATCAGTGACGAGATCTATGCGCTGACCGCCTACGGTGAGATACCCCATCGCAGCATCGCCAGCTACTATCCGGAAGGAACGATCGTCACCGGGGGCTTGAGCAAACACCTTGGCCTGGGTGGCTGGCGCTTGGGTGCCGCCGTCCTGCCGCCGGGAGAGCTCGGGGCCCGGATCGGACGGTGTATGAGCGGTGTCGCCGGAGCGGTCTGGACGAGCGCCAGCGCGCCGGTCCAATACGCCGCAACGGTCGCTTACAGCGATGACCCTGACATAGACGCCTACATCGAGGCTTGCGCCGCCATCCACGGCCGCATGACCCGATATCTGTACCGAATCCTCAGGACGCTCGAGGTGCCGTGCGCCGAGCCGGCGGGGGCGTTCTACCTCTATCCGAGTTTTCGCGCCTGGGGCGACGCGCTGCGGGCCAAACACGGCGTCGAGACCTGCCGCGAGCTGAGCCACGTGCTGCTCGAGGAGGCACAGATCGCCGCCCTGCCCGGCTCGGATTTCGGATCCGACCCGCGCCATCTGTGCTTGCGGCTTTCGATCAGCCAGCTGCACACGCTCGCCGACGAAAGCGTCGATCGGGTACTGGCGCTCGCCGGCTCGGAGGTGGGCGAGGAAGAGTTCCGGCGCGCCACGTGCCCGGATCTCCACGAGGTGGGCGAGCGTCTGGCGAGATTCGTGAACTCCTTGAAGAAGGCGAGGCTGGCGAGTTGAGCTCTTTCAAAGAAGTCGTGATCATCGACGGCGTCCGAACGCCGATCGGTAGCTACGGCGGTGGGTTGTCGAGCGTCCGTCCCGACGATCTGCTGGCGCACACCCTGGCGGGTCTGGTCGAGCGAACCGGCATCGATCCGGCCCTGATCGAGGATGTCTATGCCGGTTGTGGCAACCAAGGCGGTGAGGACTGCCGCGACGTGGCCCGACAGGGAGCACTGCTCGCGGGGTTCCCGGTGAACGTGCCGGGCGTGACCATCAACCGCAATTGCGCCTCTGCCCTGGAGGCGGTCAACCTGGCCGCGAAGTCCATCCGGTCCGGCGACGGGGAGATCTACATCGGAAGTGGAGTGGAGACCATGAGCCGGGCACCGTGGGCGATGCCCAAGCCGGAGCGAACGCCCACGTTCACAGCGCCCCAGGTCTGGGATACGACCGTCGGCTGGCGCTTCAACAATCCGAAGATGAACGAGCTCTATCCGATCATCAGCCTCGGTGAGACCGCCGAGAACATCGCCGACGACTTGACGATCGGACGCCAAGAACAAGATGCCTTCGCGCTCGAGAGCCATCGGCGGGCGATCGCCGCAATCAACGCCGGTCGTTTCAAGGACGAGATCATTCCGGTCGAAGTGGCGCAACGCCGCGGGGATCCCAAAATTGTCGACACCGACGAGCATCCGCGCTACCGCCGCGACAACGGCAAGTACGAGCTGGCGACGAGCCTGGAGTCACTGGCCAAGCTGCGGGCGGCCTTCCGCAAGGGCGGCACGGTGACCGCCGGGAATTCGAGCGGCATCAACGACGGTGCCGCGGCCCTGCTGGTGATGAGCGCCGAGCGGGCGCAGCAGCTCGGCCTGAAGCCGATGGCGCGTTGGCTGGGATCGGCTGTGGCGGGGGTCGACCCGGGTGTCATGGGCTACGGTCCGGTGCCGGCGACGCACAAGCTGCTCGAGAAGCTGGACCTCGGCGTTGCGGATCTGGGTCTGATCGAGCTCAACGAGGCCTTTGCCGCTCAGGCCTTGGGCGTGATGAAGAAGCTCGGCCTGCCGCACGACCGGACCAACGTCAACGGCGGCGCGATAGCGCTCGGACATCCTACCGGTTGCTCCGGGGCGCGGATTCTGGTGACCTTGCTGCACGAGATGAAGCGCCGCGCCGCTGGTGAGAAGCGACCGTACTACGGGCTCGCCACTCTCTGTGTCGGCATCGGCATGGGTGTCTCCACTCTGGTCGAGTGGCTGGATTGACGCCTCGCGACCGCCCGCTCTCGGGCATTCGGGTGATCGGCCTGGAGCAGTACATGAGCGGGCCCTACTGCACCATGCTGCTGGGCGACGCGGGCGCCGAGGTGATCAAGATCGAGCGCCCCGGCCGCGGCGATCCCCGGCGAGACATCCCGCCCTTCGTCGAGAAAGATGGGCTCAAGAAAGCCGGCGGCTACCTGGCCTACAACCGCAACAAGAAGAGCCTGGCGCTGAATCTGCGCGAGGAGGCCGGCCAGAAGATCCTTCGCGAGCTCGCGGTGGTCTCAGACGTCGTGGTCGACAACCTGCGGCCGGGCGTGACGGCCAAGCTCGGCCTTGACTATCCGAGCCTGCGGGCGATCAACGAGCGCCTGGTCTACGCCGCGATCTCGGGCTTCGGTGGCCTAGAGGGCTATGCCAGCGACTACAGCCAGCGGCCGGCCTTCGACATCGTGGCCGAAGCCATGAGCGGGGTGATGAATCTGGTCGGTTTTGCCGACAAGCCGCCCAGCTACACCCTCTACGGCCTGGCCGATGTCTATTCCGGGCTGGTGACCGCCTGGGGCATCATGCAGGCCTTGTTCATGCGCGAGCGCACCGGCGAAGGACAGCTCGTGGATTCCTCCATGGTCGACAACATGCTGGCGCTCAACGAGCGGATGGTGGCGCTCTACTCGGTGACCGGCAGGGAGCCCGAGCGGGGAAGGCTGACTCACCTCTGGCCGCGCGGCGCCTTCGAGTGCTTGGATGGCTACGTCGCGCTCAACGTGCCGGACAACATCATCTGGCAACGCCTGGCCACTGCCGTCGGGCGTCCGGACCTGATCGACGATCCCAGTAGTTCCGACGGCAGCCGTCGCGCGGCCAACGCCGAAGCCCTGCGCCCGATCCTCGAGAGTTGGATGGCCGACAAGAAGCGCCAAGAAGTCGTCGACACCCTGAACACCGCTGGTGTGCCGACCGGTCCGATCTACACCGCCGAGGACGTCTTCGAGGACGAGCACTTTCGCCGGCGGGGGAGCCTGGTCGAGGTCCACGATCCCCAGGTCGGCCCCAGCACCTTCGCCCGCACGGTGCCTCATCTTTCGTCCGCACCGGAGATCCGCACCGACCCCGCACCCGGCCTGGGCGAGCACACCCGGGCGATTCTCGAAGACCTCCTGGGCTACGAGTCGGGTCAGGTGGATGAGCTGGTCGAAGCGGGCGTGGTGTCGGTCCAGACCTGATCCGGAGGGCGGAAGCGACAGGCGACGCCTTCGCGCCGCCTGTTGCGAAGCGAGCGGTGAGAGAGGACGCTACAATGCCGGCCTACCACTTCGAGGCGATTTGGGAGCGCCGCCTTCCACGATGGACGACGAGCAGGTCTTTCGACTCATCCTGATCTTGGGATTGGTCGCCGTATGCCCGAGTTACCGCTTGATCCAGGAAGCCAGGATGCCAAGAACACTCGTCCCCGTCATCGTCCTCGGATGTCTAGCCATGGCTGGCATCGGCGAGGATACGAGAGTCGCCGCTTGGCAGGAGGACCTCGCCTACCTGGTTCGTGAGCTCGAGATCCGACATCCGAATCTCTATCACACGATCTCGCGTGACGACCTTAAAGCGGCAGTCGGTGAGATCCACGACGCGATCCCGAGGCTCGACGACCCGGAGATCGTGGTCGCGTTCAGCCGGCTGACAGCCTCGATAGGAGACGGGCACACCGGCATCTTTATCCCATGGAACGACCAGCTGGGTTACTCGCGGCTTCCGGTCGAGATATGGGAGGAGGAGCAAGGCCTGATGATCGCC
>JBHHWO010000014.1:0-50737 GCA_046756565.1 Thermoanaerobaculia bacterium
CTAGCTCGTTCTACCAACGGCGGCGAGAGCCAGCCGCGCGGCCTTGCGCACGAGAGACGAATGCGCAATTGCCCCGAGACCGGCGAGGTCCGCCCAGCGAGCTGGTCGGCCTTCCGTCACCTCATCCGGCGGCTCGAAGTTGCCACTTCGAACCGTCACGCTGAGCCGCCGGTGGGTAATCGAATGCCGAACCAGACCGTGGCTCGGACCCAGCGTCCATCTGCCACCGTAGCGCGCGTTGAGCGACCTGGTCGGGCTCGATCCGTTTGCCTCCACCCACGGCAACTCCCAGGTATCGCCGAGTAGCGAAACGTCCGGGTCTCGACGAAAGAGCAAGAAGCGGCCGCCCTCTTGCACGACGACCGCGATCAACTGCCGCTCGACCGGGCGTCGCCTCGATCGACGAACGGGGAGCTCATTCTCCCGCCCGAGCTCGTGGGCTCGGCAATGCGCGACGATCGGGCACTGCCCGCAGACCGGCCGCTTCGGCCGGCAGAGGGTAGTACCGAGTTCCATCAAAGCCTGGTTGCTGTCGCCCGGCCGTGTGGCATCGAGCCAGGGTCGAGCTGCGGTTACCAGGTGCCGCCTTCCGGCTGCGCTCTTTGGATCCCCTTCGAAGGCCTCGATTCGCGAAAGGACTCTCTCCAGGTTGCCGTCCAGGGCCGCCACACGGGCTCCGTGAACGATACTCATGACCGCCGCCGCGGTGTACCGGCCGACTCCCGGTAGGTCGAGCCATCCATCCAGGCAGCTTGGAAAGGCTCCGCTCTCGTTCACCCGGCGGGCTGCGTCTCGAAGCATGATCGCACGGCGGTAGTAGCCGAGGCCCGACCATAGCGATCGCACCTCGTCATCGCTCGCCGCCGCGAGGGCCTGAACGGTCGGAAACGACCTCAGAAAGGACTCGTAGTAGGGCAGCACGGTCTCGACGCGAGTCTGCTGAAGCATGATCTCCGAGATCCAGACCCGGTAGGGATCCCGGTCCTTGCGCCAGGGCAGGGGGCGCTTGACTCGATCGAACCACTCCAGGAGACGCTCCGCTCGAGGAGTTGACTCGAATCGATCGGTACTCGATCGATCGGAAGCGCTCAGTGCTGTCATGAGCGCCGTCAATATGGCATACCCGAGGCGGTCGTGCCGCGTGGGAGCCTTACGTATTTGATTTCAGCAGTGTCGTGATGTGTTAGAGGGGTTACCGGGGGAGGTTCTCTTAAGGCGGGTTCTTGTAGGTTCTACCCCTGTGGATAAGGGGACTTTGGCGGGTCGTAAGAGGTGGGCAAGAGACTCGCTCTTTGATTAGAGGTGGGTATAAGTGTGCGGGTGAACCTCCCCAATAACCACAAAAACAACTGTCGCCCTAGACAAGCAGTTTTCGTGCCAATAGTTCTCGTACCTACCTAAGTAGGCCTCATATCTGATCTTTTCGACCACCACCACACGTGCATATTCGGCTCTCCGGAACTGTGCTACTATCTCGCGCGCTCCGTTTAGGTACCGAGCCTTGACCGGCGCTCGTCAACCGTAGATTTCCACAGTCCTTCCACAACCTGTGGAAACTTCTACGCGGGAGACCCCATGTCCGATTCCCTCTGGTTTCGCCTCCGTAACCAACTCCAAAGAGACCTCGATCCGGAGGAGTTCTCGACCTGGTTCCAGCCTCTGCGTCTGGGAAGCGAGGAGACCGGACGCCTGGTTCTGCTGGCTCCGAATCAGCGCTTTCTCCATACCCTCGAGGCCAGCTATCGCCCCACCGTCGACCGGGCCATCGCCGGCCTTCACGATGGCAGCTGCGAGGTCCTGTTTTCTGTCGAAGAAGAGGCTCCAAAGACGCCAGATCCTCGCCAGGCCGATCAGCAGCCCTTCAACCCACGCTACATCTTTGAAACCTTCGTCGTCGGCAATTCGAATCAGTTCGCACACGCCGCCGCGAGAGCGGTTGCCGAATCACCGTTTCGTAGCTACAACCCGCTGTTTCTCTATGGCGGCGTGGGCCTGGGCAAGACCCATCTTCTCAACGCGATCGGACACCGCATTCAACAGCAGCGTCCGGAGCTTCAGGTCATGTATCTAGCCGCCGAGCAGTTCGTCAACGACCTGATCAGCTCATTGCGGTTCAATCGCATGCCCTCGTTTCGCGAGCGCTACAGGAATATCGACGTCCTGCTGGTCGACGACATTCAGTTCCTAGCCAACAAGGAGCGCACTCAGGAAGAGTTCTTTCATACCTTCAACACGCTCTATACGGGTCAGAAGCAGATCATCCTCTCTTCGGACGCGCCACCGCGCAATATTCCGGATCTCGAGGAAAGGCTGCGAAGCCGTTTCGAGTGGGGCCTGATCGCCGACATCCAGCCACCGGACCTCGAGACCAAGGTCGCGATTCTGCGCAAGAAGGCCGACGCCGAAAAGCTCGATCTGCCGGACGATGTCTCACACTTCATCGCTCAGCAGGTGCGCTCCAACATTCGGGAGCTGGAGGGTCTTCTGAACCGGGTAATGGCGTTCGCGTCTCTCACCGGCCGGTCGCTGTCGCTCGAAGTCGCCAGAGAGACCTTGAAGGACATCCTGCCCGAAGACGCCAGGGTCGGCGCCGCCGAGATCATCAAGACCGTGGCGCACCACTACGGTCTCAACGTCGGCGAGATCAAGAGCCGCAAGAACTCCCAGCAGATAGTCTTTCCCCGACAGGTTGCCATGTACCTGTGCAAGCAGATCACCGACCTGTCGTATCCGGAGATCGGCAAGCACTTCAACAACAAACATCACTCGACCGTCATGTACTCGGTCGAGAAGATCGAGCGGCTACGGGATGAAGACCGGGAGCTCGGTCGCACCCTCGATCATCTGGCGCGCAAGTTTTCCTGAATCGGCCTTTCAACCCAGGCGGCGGGGCTGAGGAAATCCTGTGGACTGGTTCCGGCCCGCCCGGTTTTCCACAACTTGGCACACGATTTAGACAGCTGTTTCCGGGACACGCGCGCGAGCAAAGCTACTCCGGCCTCTTGACTTAAGCCTTTTTGGACGATCTTCGTGCGCTCCTACGACTACGACTATGTTATTTTTTCATTTCCTACTTAGTAGAAGAGGTAGCATCTAATGGAAGTCCGAGTCACACGTTCCAGCCTGCTCACCGAGCTGATTCCGATGCAGGGAATCGTCGAGCGTCGAACGACAATCCCCGTGCTTTCGCATATCTTGCTCCGCGCCGACGGGAACCGGCTCCACTTCGCGTCGACCGATCTCGATGTGTCCCTGACATCTTCGTGCGAAGCCGAGGTTTCGAGTCCTGGCTCGATCGCGGTCCAGGCTCGCAAGTTCCTCGAGATCATTCGGGCGGTAGGTGCGGATGACGTGAGTATGACGCTCGAGGACGAAAAGCGCCTGCGAATCGAGTCGGGAAAGTCTCGATTCAAGATCAACGGCCTGGCGGCGGAGGACTTTCCCACCCTTCCCGAGGTGTCGGACGATGGTGAGCTGGCGATTCCGTTTGGCCTGTTGAAGCAAGCCGTCGGGAGGATAATCTTTGCGGTCTCGACCGAGGAGTCGAGGTTTCAGCTCAACGGTGCTCTGCTCAAGCTCAAGGATGGCTCCGTCGAACTGGTGGCGACCGACGGCCACCGTCTAGCGCTGGTCGAAAACGACCTGGACGAGGCCTCCAACGGAGACGGCGTGCTGGTGCCGAGAAAGGCGCTCCAGGAGTTGCAGCGGTTCGAGGACGAAGGCGATCTGTCGTTTCGCCGGAGCGAGCATCATCTTTCCTTCCGGCTGGGCAGCCGAGAGCTGATCTGCCGGATTCTCGAAGGCACCTTTCCCGACTACGAGCGGGTGATCTCGAAAGAGAATGACAAACAGGCGGTCTTCGACAAGAGGAGCCTGACCCAGGCGGTCCAGAGAGTGGCCCTCTTGACCGGAGATCGGGCGAGAGCGGTGCGGCTCGAGCTGGCAAATGGCACTCTGGTGATCACGGCGGCCAACCCGGACCTGGGAGAAGCGCTCGAGGAGTTACCCTGCGAGTATGAGGGTGAGGAGATCAAGATCGGGATGAATCCCGATTATCTTGTTCACTTTCTGGCGGCCGTGGACACCGATCGTGTCCGGCTGGACCTCAAGGACGAGAATACCCAGTGCATAGGTCACCCGGTCGAGGGGCAGGACAAGCGCTATCTGTGCGTGATCATGCCGATGCGTATCTGATCCGGTCTTCCAGATCCTGCTCAAGAGCATCTCAGTTCGAAACTTTCGCTGTCTCGAAAGCTCGCGGTGGTCGCCAGGATCAGGTAGGCACGTTCTGGTCGGCCGAAACGGCGCTGGCAAGACCTCGGTCCTTGAGGCGATCTACTTTCTTGCCACCACGCGGAGTTTCCGCACGAGCCGGGTGGCGGACTGCCTGCATTGGGACCGTGACCAGTTCTGGGTTCGTGGCCGACTCGAAGGCGAGCGCGGTCCAGAGCTGGTGGCGTCCTGGCGCAGGAGTGGAGCGACTCGCCAGGTCAACGGCAAGACGGTTGCGTTCGGCGACTATCTCGGGCAGTTGGCGGTGCTGTCGTGGTCGGCGCGAGATGATCGCGTCGTAGACGGCGAGCCGTCACTGCGCCGCAGGCTTCTCGACCAGGGGGTGGTGGCCAAGAAACCGCACGAAGTGGAAACCCTGTCGGAGTTTCGCAGCGTGCTGAACGCCAAACGCCGCTTGCTGGGGCTGACCGACCGGACGGCAATAGCGAGCCTGGAATCCTGGAACGAACTCATGGCCCGCTTCGGACACCAGCTCGCCAGGCTTCGATCCGAGTATGTCTCGGATCTGAGGACAGCGTTTCACGACATTCTCGAAGACACAGAGGTAGGCCTTCGGCCCGTCGACTTCGAGTACCGAGCCAGTCCCGAAGAAGGGGCAGAGTCGATCGAATCGTTCCGGAGCGCCTTGAACACGGCGCGGAACCGCGAACTCACTCAACAACGAGCTCTTGTGGGACCGCACCGGGATCGTCTGCGCATCGTGTGGGGAGGAGCCGATATCGCCCGCTCGGCTTCGGCCGGGGAGAGGAAGCTCTTCGGTCTGGTCTTGACCGCCGCTCGGCAGAGGGTGCTCCAGGCCGCCGGCCGGGAACCGATCCTACTTCTCGACGACCTCGACGCCGGGCTCGACGTGGAGCGTCTGTCCTCGGTCTGGGAACTCTTCGACGCGGCACCCCAGGTCTTCATCACCTCGGCCGACGCGAGTACCGGTCGGGGTATTCCGGGACTTTCGGCCTGGCGCCTGACCGACGCCCGGATCGCTCCTGTCTAGAGGTGCGAGGAGTTCTCCGGGAAGACCGTGAAAACAGACTGTAAATTACTGAAACTAGTGGCTTTACAGCTTTGCAATTGCCCCCTCCGATGATATAGTTGCACAAGGGCATAAGGCGCCCGATTCGCGCCCTTTCGAGGGGGCACCGATGGCTCGGTCCCGGCAGCTTTTCCTGAACCAAAAATGACTCGGGAAGTACGTTTCGCCGGAGCGCAAGACGCTACGGCTGAGACGGTCGGCAGGCCCCGGGGGACTTTCTGAGGAGGCAGTCCAGTGGCAACCGCACCCAGCTATACCGCTGAGAACATCAAGGTCCTCAAGGGCCTGGAAGCCGTCCGCAAGCGGCCAGGAATGTACATCGGAGATACCGATGATGGATCGGGCCTCCATCACATGGTCTTCGAGCTGGTCGATAACGCCATCGACGAGGCGCAAGCCGGTTTCAGCTCTCGCATTCTGGTCACCATCCACAGCGACAACACGGTCACCGTGGAAGACGATGGCCGCGGAATACCGGTCGACATTCACAAGGGCGAGGGACGCTCGGCCGCCGAAGTGATCATGACCGAGCTGCACTCGGGCGGGAAGTTCGACGACAACTCCTACAAGGTTTCCGGTGGATTGCATGGCGTCGGCGTTTCCGTGGTCAACGCTCTGTCGGAGCGGCTCGAACTGGAGATCAAGCGAGATGGCAAGGTCTGGTACCAGGTCTACCACCGGGGGATTCCGGAGGAATTGATCCAACCGCTTGGCACCACCAAGAAGACCGGCACCAAGGTCACGTTCACTCCGGATGAGCAGATCTTCTCGTCGGCCGAGTTTCATTACGAGACTCTGGCGCAGAGGCTGCGAGAGCTGGCGTTTCTCAACCGCGGAGCCAACGTCGAGTTGGTCGACGAGCGCAGCGACAAGAAGGCGACGTTCAACTACGCCGGCGGCATCCGGAGCTTCGTCGAGCACCTCAATCGCAACAAGACGCCCCTTCACAAGAAGCCGATTCACCTCGAGGACGAAAGCGACGAAGGCGAGCGCGTAGAAGTCGCGATGCAGTGGAACGACGGCTACCAGGAGCAGATCTTCTCGTTTACGAACACCATCAAGAACCGCGACGGTGGTACGCATCTCTCGGGCTTCAAGGCGGCCCTGACCCGAACCGTCAATGCCTATGCCAAGTCCTCGGGTTTGCTCAAGAACGTCAAGGACAACTTGAGTGGCGACGATATTCGCGAAGGCCTGACTGCTGTCGTGTCGATCAAGATCAAAGATCCGAAGTTCTCCAGCCAGACCAAGGACAAATTGGTCTCGTCCGAGATCAAGGGATGGGTCGAACAGGCGGTCAACGAGAGGCTGGGCAACTTCTTGGAAGAGAACCCGAGAACGGCAAAGCGGGTTATTGCCAAGTGCCTGGAGGCGGCACGAGCCAGAGAGGCGGCGCGCAAGGCGCGTGAGCTGACCCGGCGCAAGGGTGCACTGGGCGCATCCAGCCTGCCGGGAAAGCTCGCCGACTGCAGTGAGCGCAATCCGGAGTTCTCCGAGCTCTTCATCGTGGAGGGGGAGTCGGCGGGCGGCACCGCCAAGCAGGGCCGGGACCGCACCTTCCAGGCCGTGCTGCCCTTGAAAGGCAAGATCCTCAACGTCGAGAAAGCCCGGTTCGATCGAATGCTCTCGTCCGAAGAGATTAAGACTCTGATCTCGGCACTGGGAACCGGGATCGGAAAGGACGATTTCGACGTCTCCAAACTCAGGTACCACAAGCTGGTCATCATGTGCGATGCGGATGTCGACGGCAGCCATATCCGCACACTCATCTTGACATTCTTCTATCGACAGATGTCCGAGATCATCGAGCGCGGACACCTCTATATCGCTCAGCCGCCCCTCTACAAAGTGTCCGAGGGCCGCAAGGAGAAGTACCTGAAAGACGACGGCGAGTACCAGGAGTTCCTGGTGCAACGTATCCAGGACAGCTGGGAACTCGAAGTCGGCACCGGCGACGAGAATAAGAGCCACAAGGGTGCCCGACTGGCGAGCTTTCTGACCAAGACAGATCAGTTCTTGCGTGATCTCGAGCGCCTGTCTTCGCGTGGTTACCCGAAGGATGCCCTGCGAACCGCGCTGCTCCACGGACTGACCAACAGGGAGGGTCTCGCCGATCGCGAACGGGTGCAGAGCGTGGCTCAGATTATCGAGGCCTCGGGCTTCCACTCGGTGGAGGTCGAGGATGACGAAGAACACGGCACGCTGGAGATCTCGTTTTCCAGCCGCAGGGACGGTGTCGAGCGCAAGGTTCTCATTGACTGGAATCTGATCTCGACCGCCGAGTACCGGTCGATGCTTCGCAACAAGGTCGGTATGGCCGCGCTCCAGGCCGATCGCTTCACTCTCCGCAACGGCGAGAACGAAACCGAGTTCGTCGGTCTCGAAGAGACCCTGGAAGCGGTGTTCACTGGTGCCAAGAAAGGCCTTTCCATTCAGCGCTACAAGGGTCTGGGTGAGATGAATGCCGAGCAATTGTGGGAGACGACGATGAATCCCGAGAAACGTCGGCTCCTGAAAGTGGCGGTCGAAGATGAGGTCGGCGCCGACGAGATCTTCACGGTGCTCATGGGCGACCAGGTACAGCCGCGCAGGGAGTTCATCGAGTCGAACGCCCTGAACGTCGTAAACCTCGACATCTAGAGCCCGCGCCGGAAGCAAATCCAGCGGTGAACAGAGGACTATGAGCGAGCAGGATAGGTTGTTGCCGTTCGACGATTCGGTCGTTGTCGACATCGAAGACGAGATGAAGCGCAGCTACATCGATTACGCGATGAGCGTGATCGTGGGGCGGGCGCTACCGGATGTGCGTGACGGCCTCAAGCCCGTGCACCGCCGCGTCCTCTACGGAATGTGGGAAAGCGGCAACCGCTCGAACCGTCCCTACAAGAAATCGGCGCGCATCGTTGGTGACGTCATGGGTAAGTACCATCCGCACGGCGATTCAGCGATCTACGACACGGTAGTGCGAATGGCGCAGGATTTCTCAATGCGCTATCCCCTGGTCGACGGCCAGGGCAACTTCGGTTCCATCGACGGGGACAGCCCGGCGGCGATGCGTTACACCGAGGTTCGTCTGACCAAGCTGGCCGAGGAGACGCTGCGAGAGGACATCGACAAACAAACCGTCGACTGGGTTCTCAACTACGACGGCTCGCTTCAGGAGCCGGTGGTACTGCCGGCGCGGGTTCCGAATCTGCTGGTCAATGGCGCCGCCGGAATCGCTGTCGGCATGGCCACCAACGTTCCTCCACATAATCTCGAGGAGATCATCGACGCCCTGATCCTGCTGATCGACGAGCCGGATTCCGGCGTCGAGGATCTGCTGCGTGTGGTCCCCGGTCCCGATTTCCCCACCGCCGGCTTCATTCACGGGCGGCAGGGCATCCGCAGCGCCTATTCGACCGGTCGAGGGAGTATCCAGGTGCGTGCCCGGGCGGCGATCGAGACCCGCAAACGCGGTGACAAGCAGTCGATCATCGTCACCGAGCTGCCCTATCAGGTCAACAAGGCGAGGCTGCTCGAAAAGATCGCGGACCTCGTCCACCAGAAGAAGATCGAAGGCGTTACCGATCTCCGCGACGAGTCGGATCGCAAGGGTGTTCGAATCGTGATCGACATCAAGCGGGACCAGATCGCAGAGATCATTCTCAACAAGCTCTACAAGCTGACGCCGATGCAGACCACCTTCGGGATGATCCTGCTGGCGATCGTCGATAGCCAGCCGAGGGTCTTGACACTGCGCGAGATGCTCAAGCACTTCATCGACCATCGCAAGACGGTAGTCGTGCGGCGGACGCGCTTCGACCTGCGCAAGGCCGAAGAAAGAGCGCACATCCTCGAGGGCATCCTCAAGGCTCTGGATCAACTCGACGAGATCATCACGGCGATCCGCTCGAGCCGCACGCCGGCCGACGCCAAGAGCCGCCTGGTAGCGGATTTCTCTCTTACCGAACCTCAAGCTCAAGCGATCTTGGAGATGCGGCTTCAGAAGCTCACCGGCCTCGAGCGCGAGAAGGTGGTCGAGGAGTACAAGGAACTGACCGCTCTGATCGAGCAGCTGCGCGCGCTCCTGGCCTCCGACGCGCTGGTCTTGGCGAGGATTCGCGAGGAGCTGCTGGAAGTTCGAGAGAGCTACGGCGACAAGCGCCGAACCGAGATCATCTCGGAGAAGGAAGACATCACCGTCGAGGACATGATCGCGGATGAAGAGATGGTGATCACTGTCACCAACTCGGGCTACGTCAAGCGCTCGCCCCTGTCGCTCTATCGGGCGCAGAACCGCGGGGGGAAGGGACGGCGCGGGATGGTGGCCAAGGAAGGTGACTTCGTCGAGCATCTCTACGTCGCCAGCGCCCATAGCTACATCTTGGTGTTCACGGAAACCGGGCAGGTCCATTGGCTCAAGGTGCACGAGATCCCCCAGATGGGACCGGCGTCCCGGGGCAAGGCGATCGTCAATCTGCTGCACCTCGCCGGCGACGAAAAGGTCGCGACCACCGTGGCGGTCCGCGAATTCCGGGAGGACCAGTTCCTGGTGTTCGCAACCGAGGGCGGAACGATCAAGAAAACTGCCCTGATGGAATACTCGCGGCCCAGAGCCGGCGGGATTCGGGCGATCAATATCGACAAGGAGGACCGGCTTCTGGGAGTTAGGCTCACCGACGGTTCGCGGTCGATTCTGCTGGCGACGGCGAAGGGCTTCGCAATTCGTTTTGCGGAATCGGACGCCCGGCCCATGGGTCGAGCCACCCGTGGCGTTCGCGGTATTCGCTTGCGCAAGGGCGATCACGTGGTGGCCATGGAGTCGCTCGAGCCCGAAGGCGGCGAGATCCTGTCACTGACCGAGCGCGGCGTAGGAAAACGCACCGCTGTCGCGCAGTACCGGAGCCAATCACGCGGTGGCAAAGGGATCATCAACTTGAAGGTCTCCGACAAGACCGGAGAAGTGATCGGAGCCCGGCAGGTGATTCCCAACGACGGGCTCATGCTGATCACCCAGGAAGGCAAGATTATTCGAATCGGTGTGGACGGCGTGCGGGTCAGCGGACGCTCGACGCAAGGCGTGAAGCTGATGGAGCTCGACGCCGACGATCGAGTCGTAGCGGTGGCGAAGCTGGCCGAGCGCGAAGCCGCCGATCAGTTGGAGTCCGAGCCGGTCTCGGCGGAAGCGCCCGCCGAATAGCTATCCCCCACGGTGAGCCAAGAGCCTCGACCGACGGTCCCGGCTGCGATTCTGCGCTGGGGAGCGTGGTTCTACATGGCGCTGGCGATCGCCGCTGTCGTTTGGTTGGGGCTGCGCGACGGCGCGATCGAGCTGTCTCTCTTTGTCGAGCGACCGAGTTGGCTCGCGGACCTGGGACTGGGCCTGGCCGCGGCGGCGCTGCTGGTGGGTGCGTGGCAGCTCGGCGTGGTGTTCCTGCCAGGGGCGAGACGGCTGGAACGGTTGGTTGCCGACACCGTCGGGCCGCTCAGCGGCGCGGAGATACTGGTTCTGGCGGCCCTGTCCGCGTTCGCCGAAGAGCTGCTCTTCCGCGGAGCCGTCCAGTCGCAGTGGGGCCTGGTGCCGGCGACCCTTCTGTTCGCCCTACTTCACATCGGCCCGGGCCGTGAATTCGGTCTGTGGACGTTGTTCGCGCTCATCGCAGGAGCAGTGCTCGGCGCGCTCATGTTTTGGCGGGGCGTCCTTCTGGCGCCGGTGGCGGCGCACTTCTTGGTCAACCTCGTAGGGCTTGCGCGATTGCAGAGAATCGGCCCCGCGTCGGCCCCGAATGGCGCCTGACCCTCTGCTAGACTGACCGCCCTTTTCAAGGAGGCATGATCAAGATGGCAAGCGACTCAGGCGACGTATTGGCGCGCGTCGACAATGACAAGGCCGGCTACCTGGACGAGCTCAAGGACTACCTGAGGATCCCGTCGATCTCGACCGATCCCGCTTATGCGGACGACGTTCAGCGGTGCGCGGAGTTCGCGAGACAGAAGCTCGAGCACGCGGGTCTTGAGGCCGAGTTGATCGAGACCGAGCGCTATCCGTTGATCTATGCCGAGTGGCTCGATGCGCCGGGAAAACCGACACTGCTCTTCTACGGCCACTATGACGTGCAGCCACCCGACCCGCTCGAAGAGTGGCGCAATCCGCCCTTCGAGCCGACCGAGGAGGGAGACCTCCTGGTCGCCCGCGGCGCTACCGACGACAAGGGCCAATCCTTCGCGCACATCAAAGCGGTGGCGGCAACCCTGGCCGAGCGCGGCGAGCTGCCGGTGAACGTCAAGTTTCTACTCGAGGGCGAGGAGGAGTCGGGCGGCGAGTCGATCGAGAGTTTCGTGCGCAGCGACGCTGCCGAGCGCCTCGCCTGCGACGCGGTCGTGGTCTCGGACTCCTCGATGTACGCGCCCGGCCAACCGTCCCTTCTCTACGGACTGAAGGGCCTCGCCTACATGGAGATCCGGGTGGACGGACCCAACCGGGATCTTCACTCCGGCACATTCGGCGGCGCGGTCGCCAATCCGGCCAACGCTCTGGCCCACATTCTCTCGCAGCTGCTGGACCCGAAAACCGGAAGGGTCACGATCCCCGGTTTCTACGACGACGTCGTGCCGCTGGAGGACTGGGAGCGTGAGGCGTTTGCCGAGCTTCCCCACGACGAAGCGGCGTATTGTGAAGAGCTGGGTCTCGACCAGAGCTTTGGTGAAGAAGGCTATTCGACCCTGGAGCGCGCCTGGGCGAGACCGACCTGCGACGTCAACGGGATCTTCGGCGGCTACCAGGGCGAGGGGGCGAAGACCGTTCTGCCGGCCTGGGCGGGAGCGAAGGTGTCGATGAGGCTGGTTCCAAAGCAGGACCCGGAGGAAGTCGCAAGACAATTCACGGAGCACGTTCAGTCTGTGGCTCCGGCGGGTGTGAGAATCACGGTGACTGCGAACCACGGCGCGGCGGCGGTCTTGATCGACGCCAAGGGACCGATCGTCGAGGCCGCCATGGCGGCCCAGGAGGACATCTGGGGCACGAAGCCGGTGCTGATTCGCGAAGGTGGCTCGATACCGATCGTCGGCACCTTCTCGGAAGTGCTCGAGGTCCCGATTCTGCTGATGGGATTCGGTCTCAGCGACGACCGGCTGCATTCTCCGAACGAGAAGTTCAATATCAGCCACTTTTACAACGGAATACGGACCACGGTGCGCCTTCTCGACCGGGCAGGTGGCGATTGAGCGACGATGAGCACGCCGAGCCGGAAGAGCGTGAGCTCAAGTTCCGTTGCGAGGATCTGAGCGAGCTGCGCGAACGGCTGGTCGAAGCCGAGGCTGAGCGGGTGTCGGCGTCGGCAAAGGAAGAAAACTGGGTCCTGGACCGGGCCGGGGAGCTCAGGCGGGAGGGTCGCCTGCTTCGGGTGCGCTCGCAGCCGGGAGGCGCGACTTTCACCTTCAAGGGACCTGCGCGCTTCGAGGACGGCACCAAGATCCGGACCGAGCGCGAAGTCGGGGTCGACGATCACGAGGTCGTGTTGGCGATACTTCGGGCTCTGGGCTACCAGATCTGCCGCCGCTACGAGAAGTATCGAGAAACCTGGCTTCTCGGCGGTGTAGCGGTTTGCCTCGACCACACTCCGATCGGTGATTTCGTGGAGTTCGAGGGCGCACAGGCCGGCCGGGTCGCGAAACGCTTTCGGTTTCCGGTCGCGGATGCCGAGCGACGAAACTACCTGGAGCTCTACGAAGAGCATCGAGCCCTCAACCCAGAGGCACCCGAGGACATGGTGTTTTCTTGAAGGCGCCGCAGTTCAGGGCCCTGGTACTCGCCGCCGGCTTCGGCACCAGACTAAGACCTCTGACACTTGCAATGCCAAAGCCGCTGCTGCCGGTGGCTGGTCTGCCGGTACTCGGCCACACTCTGTTCGCGCTGCGGAAGGCCGGTTGTGAAGCGGTCGCCGTCAACCTGCACTACCTGGGAGAGAAGATTGCGTCGCGCTTCGGCTCGGAGTTCGACGGCATGCCGATTCGATACTCGCGTGAGGACGAGATCCTGGGCACACTGGGTGCGCTCGGGCCGCTGCGCGAGTTCCTGTCCGAAAGCGATTTTGCAGTCGTTCTGAACGGCGACAGCCTGGCGCACTGGCCGGTGACCAGGCTCCTCAAGCACCACCGCGAGCAGCGCCCGGCGGCCACCCTGATGGTCTCCTCGAAGGCTCCGGTCGACGAGTTCGGCGGCGGCATCGGGATCAGCCGGGAGGGGCAGGTGGTGACCTTCGAAAACGCGGACGAGAATCCGGGGGCGGTGCCAGATGAGCACAGCGCCGAAGATCGCAGACGGGTCTTTGCCGGAGCCCACGTGTTCTCGCCGGATCTTTTGGACGACCTGCCCGATCCGCCCGCCGACCTTGTTCGAGATCTCTACCAGCCGCTGGTCGAGCGCTCGGAGCGAATCGACGCGGTCGAGAGCTCTGAGCTCTGGTTCGACATCGGCACAGCTCGGCGCTATCTCGAAGGGGTCATCGGTTGGACCGGCCGGAGCGGTCTCCGGCGTCGGGGCTGGTGGGCCCCGGAGGCGGAGGTCGATGCCAGCGCGTCGGTCCGGCGGTCGGTGATCGAGGCCGGCGCCGCGGTTCGGGCGCAGGCCCGGGTTCGCCGCGCGCTGGTCATGTCGGGTGCATCGATCGGCGCGAACAGTCGGGTCACCGGCTCGATTATCGGACCCTCGGTGAGTCTGCCCGCTGGAACGGTCGTCGACAATCGTCTGGTGACCGAAGCCCGGGCGGACACCCCTCCGGACGACCGAGCCTCGGTGGTCGGTGGCCTGGTCTACGGACCGCTCGAGTAGGCGCGTGGCACTGTCCCGGATGGCATAGGCTAAGCGCGATGCGGCATCCGTCGTACAGTCTTCTGGTATTCGACTGGGATGGCACGCTTCTGGACTCGATCAACGCGATCGTGCGCTGCACGCAGGCCACCCTGGATCGTCTGGGGCTGCCGGAAGCCGACGAAGACAACATCCGCTCGGGCATCGGACTCGGAATCCGCGAAACCGTCGAGCTCTTCTGTCCGGGCCGCGACGAGGACACCTTCAGGCGCATTTGTGAGGTCTATCGGGAGCTCTGGTTCGGTGGCTTCTCGAAGGAGCCGGTCCTCTTCGACGGCGTCCGAGAGCTGCTCGAGGCTCTCTCGGAGGAGGGCCGCCTGCTGGCGGTTGCCACCGCCAAAAGCAGGAAAGGGCTGGCAGCAGACCTCGAACGCACCGGCCTTGGGCACTTCTTCGGTGCCAGCCGAACCGTCGACGAAGCACCGTCGAAACCGAATCCCGAAATGCTCCTGGGTATTCTCGAAGAGCTGGGAATCGGGCGGGAAAGCGCGCTGATGATCGGCGACGCCGTACACGATCTCGAGATGGCCAACAACGCACGGGTCGCGGCACTCGGCGTGGTGAGCGGAACGACAGAACGAGAGGTTCTGGCCGGGCTCGATCCTCTGGACTGCCTGGATCGCGTCACTGCTCTGCCGGCGTGGTTGGAGCGGAATCCACCCACGGTCACTCGCTATCTGGAGGCCGGGTCCTAGTGTCCTGTCCCAGTGATTCGCTACACAAATCTCGGGCCTTTCTGCACGCTGCCGGCGTTGCCACTCCTCAACATAGGCCCAGCTATGCTTGCGTCGTGGGCGCCTTGGCAGCGCACACCATGACCTCGAGCCTTATGCACCGAATCACTGGGACAGGACACTAGTTGGGTGGCGTTCGAGCCGCCGGCTCGGGTGCCGCGGCTTCGAGCAGCTGGAAGACCTCGTCCACCTGCTGCCAACCGAGACGCATGAGAAACGACGAAGTGCGTCCGTAGGACTTGGCTCCCAGGATAAAGAAATTGGGCTCGGGATTGAGCAAGGTGTCGCCGCCCGGGCTCTCCTGGGCGAGACAGTCGTCACTGGCCGATCCCATGAGGGCGGCCGAGAGCTTCATCGGTCCCAGTGTCGCGTAGCATTCGTGAACTTGAAGCTGCCGGTAGAGATCGTGGTCGCCCACCGATCCGGTTAGTGACAGCACCTTGTCGGCGTGGACGGTTTCGATTGCGCCATCGGTACGGCGAAGACTAACGGCAAAGCCACCGGCCGCGCGGCTGAGCGAGTCGACGACAACGCCGCTGATCGGATGGACCGAGGGTGAGGCTCCACCGAGAAGCTCCTGGGCCTCGATAGCCAGCGCCGACCGGCCCGGCAGGGGGTCCGACGGATCTACATACCAGCTCGGATGCTCGCTTCGCAGAGCCCAGATTACCGAGGTCTCGGGCTCGTCTCGGGCCAGCCGAGCCAAATCCGAGACCGCGGTCAGTGCCGAATGACCGGCACCGACCACCAGAACGGTCCTGCCGGCCCAGTCGTCACGCTCCGCTTCCAGATCGGGGATCGTTCGACGAATCTCCGGGTCGAGCTCGGTCTCTCCCGGTGCAGGGATGCCGCCGTCCCCGAGGGCGTTCGGGCGGCTATAGGCGCCGGTACAGTCAAGCACCACTTCGGCGGTTTCGGTCCACTCCCGCCCGGAGCCGTCGGAGAGTAGCAGCCGAAAGAGCCGGGCGCCACGCTCCGCGGAGGCGATCTCTTCATGTTTCAAGAGTCGCTCGCGGCCGACGCTCAGAACCCGGGTACCGGTGCGCAGGCCGGAACGAATCGAGTCCAGTCGGGCGATCGGCTCGAGCACTCGTTCGATCAGCTCTTTTCCGGTGGGGCAGGTGGGATCGTTCGAGGCCGGGAGGTCGACGCCGGCGGCCGAAAGGGCCTTGCGGGCCCGAGGCGAGATGTCGTAGCCCCATGGCGAGAACAGCTCGACGTGACTCCAATCGCGGACATGTCCGGCGACACCGTCGGCCGCTTCGTAGAGAGTGAAGGCGAAGCCGCGCTCGGCCGCTGCCAGCGCGGCCTCGAGGCCGATGGGGCCGGCACCCAGAATCGCGAGCTTGGGTCTCGAAGGAGTCACGGTTACAGGCTCCTCAAAAACGTGACAGTGTGCGCTCTTTGGCCGGCAGGATCTCGAGGCAGGTCGTCCACCAGCCACTCAAGATCGTTTCGATGAATTCCTCGGGAAGGCCTTCGTCGCGCATCTCTCTCGCCAGACCCTGGTGGTCGTAGTCGAGAGGTCGGTGCTCGACGACGAGCTCGGGCCCGCGAGCTTCCAACAGCGTATACCAGACCGAACGGCGGCCATCGTTGGCAGGCCTGCCGATGACGCCGACATTGACGGCATCGCGTCCGGAAGCCAGCTTGCGGTGCCAGTGGAGACCGGTGTGGGTGCACAGAAGCCCGTCGGCCCCTTCCTGGTCGAGAAGCACCTCGATGAAGGCGTCCGGTGTCGTCGACGCGAACAGGAACTCGTTGATTCGGCGGGGCGAGCCGTGCACCAGGAGCATCTCCAGCTCGCCGAGGCGAACGCGGCGGCGCCGAGGAAGATCGCCCATCCACCTCTTGAAGTCGTCGGAGGTATTGCGCGCAGTGTAGGAGTAGGAGACTTCGGCGAAGTGATTGTCGCGAGGATCGGTATAGCCGCAGTTGCAGTCTTCACGTGCCGAGGCGAGCGATTCCTCGTAGTTGCCCTGGATGGTCCGGACGCTGTCGAGGAGCGGCCAGATCTTGTCCGGATGAGGTCCAAAACCGCCCAGGTCACCCAGGCAGTAGACGGCTTCGGTTCGGTCGCGCTCGGCGGCCTCGAGCAGAGCCTCGAGGGCGAAGTGGTTGTTGTAGATCCCGCCGAAGACCACGACCCGCGAATAGGGGCCTTCGACGGGCGTCGGATCCTGTCGGCGGGCAGTGAACGTCTCGGTAGCTTGTACGCGCCGGACCGGGGACAGACTACGCCCCTCGCGCTCGGCTGCTCGCCGGAACTCGGCCAGCGGAACCAGCCGCTCGCCCCAGGTCGCCATGCCCCTGTGAGCGGTCAGCTTGTCGTGTGGTGTGCTTCTCGCGCGGTCGAGTTTGGCGCGGCGATCCTCAGGGATGCGGTTTGCCACGAGCGCCTCAGGTCCTGCAGCTCACGCCGTAGACGTGGCACGTCCAGCAGGCCGAGTGGGTCATCGCAAAGCCGGTCAGGGTATCGGCGAGAGTCTCGCCCATCTTCCCGCCTGGCTCATTGACCAGAATCGGGCAAACCCAGACTCCCTGATCGGTCGCCATCCTGCAGCTCGAGCATTGCAGGTGGTTCCAGCTGCCGGGGTTGTCGCTGGCCCGCAGGCGCTGCCAGCTCTCATAGGCGCCAGTACGCGCGGCCTCGGCCCCGATCTGAAACAGGGGCAGTATCTTCAGCCTGGGCTTTTCGATGCCGAGGTCACGGAGGAGTTCGAAGAACCGGAGCTTGCCTCTTTCGGAGCGGTTTTCATCGTGCACCTCGGTCACCGTGATCACCGGATTGAGGCCGGCGGCGATCAGGTTCGAGATTCCTTCCAGGATCCGCTCGAAGGTCCCCTCGCCCCGAATCGGGTCGTTGGTCTCGGCAGAGTAGCCATCCATCGAGACCCTGAAATCCAGAGAGTAGGGCGAATCCGCTGCGATTTTGGCCAGACGCCGGCAGCGATCCGGGGCCAGCAGCAAACCGTTGGTGAGCACGGTGGCCGGCCCGAAATCCAGCGTTCGGGCGAGAATCCGCTCGATCTCGGGATTGAGGAACGGCTCGCCGCCCGTGAAGTAGTACTCCTTGGTGCCCAGACCGGCGGCTTCTACCAAGCGCTCCTCCACCTCCTCGAACGACAGGTTCTCGTGCGTGTGGTTGGTGGGAGAGCTCGAGACGAAACAATGTGAGCAGGCCAGGTTGCACACCGTTCCCGCGACCTGAAACCACACCGTGTCGAGGGACCGGAGCTCCACGATCGGGGCTTCGGACACGATCGGCGCTCCGGGCTGAAGCTCGCCGCGAAACGGTGGTCTGCCAGCGGAAGCGTCGGACATCAGCAGCAGCCGTCGCCCGGTTCGCAGCACGGTACGGGTTCGGTAGTCACTTCGTAGTCTTCGCCCTTGGTCTCCCGCGGATGCCGGAGCACCGTGCGCGAGCAGTCGAACGGCTCCGCCTGGTCGAGGGGGATTTCCTCTCGCGGATCGACGAAGTCGAAGAACTCCGCGTACGGGGCTCGGCAGTACAACCGGTAGGTCTTGTCGCACACCGCGTATCGTCGTCCACGCTCCATCCGGTGGTTGTCGTCGTCCAGGACCTCCTTGAACGGGCCCCTGTAGACCACGGCCTGGTTGCGCTCGAGGCAGACGCCTTCCTTGCCCTTGAAGGCCTCGACCGTGAGCGAGCGGAACTCGATTCCCTCGACCGTGCGCCATGGATCGCTATCGCGCTCGAGAATCCTGATGCCGTGAAAGCCCGCTTCTTCGAACGCACGCAGCAAACCGGCTTCGGTGAAAGCGCCCGAAATGCATCCGCTCCACAGCTCCGGATCTTTCTGCATCGCCAGAGGTACCGCCTCGTCGCTGACGATGTCGGAGATGACGGCGCGACCGCCGTTGCGGAGGACGCGGTAGATCTCGCGGAAGAGCTTCCCCTTCTTGGCGTTCTCGACCAGATTCAGGACGCAGTTGGAGATCACGACGTCGATGCTCGTGTCCGCGACCAGGGGGGTGTCGCGGCGCAGTTCGTCGGCGCGGTGCTGGGCGGCAAACAGCGATTCTGCGTTCGTGATCGGGTGACTCCGGAGCTCTTGCTCGAGAAGGTCCCAGTCGAGAGCCAGGTCCTGGATCCTTCCCCGGCGGAACTCGACATTGGCAAAGCCCAGCCGCTCGGCTACGACCGGTGCCGCCTTGCGGGCGACCGCCAGCATCTCGGGAGTCATGTCGACGCCGATGATCTTTCCCTCGGACCCCACGACCTGGGCGGCGATAAAGCAGATCTTGCCGGTGCCGCTACCCAGATCGAGCACCGTCTCGCCGGCTTCGAGGTGCCGGCTGGGGTCTCCGCAACCGTAGTCGCGCTCCAGGACCTCCTTTGGAATGACCTCCAGGAGCCTCGGGTCGTAATCCACCGGGCAACAGAGCTCGACAACCTGACTCTGGGCGCCCTCGGCGTAGCGATCCTTGACGACTTTTTCAACGTTGGTGAGTGCCATTACCCGCTCCTAGTGTTTGCAGTTGACGGGACACCGGCCGGCGTTCCCGTCGGACGGCCGGAAGTAGACGGAATGCGATTATTCAGCGGGGCGGAGCGCGATCGCGCAGAGCGATCGGCGTGCAGCCGGCTAGAGCCGGAAGCTCGGCGGGTACCGGAACGCGCAATCGCCCGAGCAGGATCCGGCGTAGCTCGCTCAGGCGCCGCCGCCAGGTTCCGGTCGCCGCCGCCAGCCACCGTTCGAGGTCGGGGGCCCGATCGAGATCGGCCTCGGGCTCGAGAAACTGTACGCTGCGGCCGGCCGCCTCGAGACACCGGCGAAGCGTTTCGCGGGTTCGCAGCGAGCACCACGAGACACTCAACCAGTCGACTTTGCGAAGCGGCCTGGCCCAGGCCAGCAGATAGAAGCCGCCGTCGACGGAGGGTCCGAGAACGACCTCATCCGGGTCCCGGCGCAGGTGGTCGAGAGTTTCCTCGAGATGGCGAGCTCCGAGCTCGGGGGTGTCGGTGCCGACGACCACAAGAGGCCCACCGGGCCACTTGAGCTGGGCAAGCGAGACCGAGTTGGCGAACCGATCACCGAACGTGTCTCCCCGCTGGGTCAGTTGGTGGACTCCTTCGATCTCGAGTCGGCTCGGACTTGAAACCACGACCCGGCACCCCGTGCGCTTACCGCAGGCGACGACGTCCGCAAGACTCTTCTCGTAGAGACGCCTTTCGGCATCCGCCAGCGCCTCGGGCAGCAGCCGCTTGCGCTCGCGCTCGTGGCGCGGCGCCCTAGTCAGGACCAACAGCGTTGGAAGGTCTCGAGTGGTGCGGCTCATGGCTACAGCAGGCTATACGCGGGAGGCTGGGCCCCGGTTCTCTTCAGGTAGAGCAGGGAGTGTATCGGACCCGCAGAGCACGCCCGACTAGAATGGACCCTCCCGGATAGGTCCCGTTATGAGCTCCCCCGACGCCAGACAGGATTGGAACGCCTACCGCCGCGACGAGCGGCCGGTGGATGCGTTCTCCCCCCATGCGCGCTACAGCCTGGCTCTCGCCTATGCCAACAGCTATCACGTCGGGATGTCGTCGCTGGCGCTGCAGCGGGTGTATGCCCTGGTCCACGAGCGAGGGGATTGGTCGGCGGAGAGGTTCTTCTCCGACGGAAAAGGCGAGCCAATGTCGGTCGAGCTCCACACGCCGCTGTCGGCGTTCGGTGCGATCGCGTTTTCGGTCTCGTTCGAAGGCGACTACGTCAATCTGCTGCAGATGCTGGAACGTTCCACGATTCCGGTCAGGAGGCAGTGCCGCCGTGATGGCGACGCGGTGGTCATCGTGGGTGGCGCGTGCGCGGCCATCAACCCTCTCCCGCTTGCCGAGTTTGTGGACGTGTTCGCGATGGGCGCCGCCGAGAACCTTCTGCCCGAGTTGCTGTCGGCGCTCGCCGAAGAGCCGGGACGCGGTGAGGTGCTGGAGCGGCTCGCCACGAAACCCGGCTTCTTCGTGCCCACGTTTCACAATCCGGAGACCTGCCGAGGCGAAGGCGTCGGGTTTCAAAAGCTCGCCAAGCTGGAGCTCTCCGCAGAGCAGATGCAGCAGCCCGGACACCTGCCGACGAGCGCGATCGTCACTCCGCGCACGGAGTTCTCCGAGAAGTTCCTGCTCGAGATGTCCCGGGGTTGCCCGGAGAAGTGCAGGTACTGCTGGGCGACGTTCGGCATGGGCCGCTTCCGGTGGCACCCGACCGATTTCATTCTGGGCGCGCTCGACAGGGCCCGGCCGGTGACCGACCAGCTCGGCTTTGTCGCGACGGCGGTCGGCGATCACCCTGACCTCGAGGCGATCGTGGCGGGCGCCAACCGGATGGGTTTCCGCACCTCGGTGTCGTCGGTGCGCATTCCGGCGGTGAGCGAGGGCATGCTGGCGGCTCTCGCCGCGTCCGGAGACCGTTCAATCACGCTGGCGCCCGAAACCGGCAGCGACGAGCTCCGGATCAAGCTCAACAAGCCGGTTCCCAACAGCCTGTTGCTCGAAAAGGTCAGGCTGATCTTTCGAGCCCGGTTCACCCAGCTCAAGCTCTACTTCATCGTCGGTCTTCCGGGCGAGAGCGATGCCGACGTCGAGGCGATTCTGGAGCTTGCCCGGGAATGCCGCTCGATCATGCTCGAAGAACTGGCGCCGACCGGAGTTATTGGAAACATCAACCTCGGCGTCAACATCCTGATCCCAAAGCCCTACACCGGATACCAGAGAGATACGGTCGAGGACCCGGCGGTCCTGGGAGCCAGATTGAAGCAATTGCGCAAGGGCGCGAGCCGGATACCCAACGTTTCGATGAGCACCATGCCCGTGCGGGAAGCTGTGTGGCAGGCCTATCTCTCGAAGGCGGGATCTGACGCGGCCGATGTGCTCGAGCGAGCGGCAAGCGGGGTCGGCGTCAACCGATTGCTGCGCCAGTACCGCGATCGGATAGACCCGGAGGTGTTCGAGCGGCGCCCGAGCGGTCAGCGATTGCGCTGGCACTTTCTGCGAGCCGGCTGAACTACCCCTCCTCGGAGCGGTGACCGGTTGCCTGCTCAGTCGCGGGGCGTAATGTCCTTTTCGGCGGGCTTCTCGAGGTCCTCGGTCGCGGTCTTGGTCTTGTCCTTCATGTTGGCCAAAAGCAGGGTCGCGGCGGCGAGCAGGATCTCGTCCAGGAAGGGAATCAGGTCCGGCACCAGGAAGTCGATCACGAACAGGACCGCGGTAAAGGTGAACAATTGCGGAAACCGGAGCCGCGAGACCCATCCGGTCACCAGAGATTTTCCAACTTGTTTAGACGCGGTTGCCATGGCAGGCCATCTTACCGTTCGTGGCGGCGCATCTCCTCCAGATCTTCGAGTGTGCGCGGCCAGTCGTCCTTGAGCAGCTTGGAAAGCACCCGGTCGGCCAGGATCTTGCCCGCAGTCTGGCAGCCAGGGCAGTAGTTGGCTTCGTTGGCCGCGTAGACGATCCGCTGGACGGGTGTACCGCAATCCGGGCACGGTTGTCCGAACTTTCCGTGTACCGCCATCTCGGGTCGGAACGCGGTGACCTTGACCGGGAAGCCGTCTGGCTGCTTGGCCGCCTCGCCGGCCAGCCGTTCACTCCATTCGGAAAGCACCGAGGAAGTCGACGCAAACAGCCGGGAGGTCTCGTCGTCGGCCAGATTACGAGTGCGCTTGAACGGCGACAGGCGGGCGCGGTGGAGGATCTCATCAGAGTACGCATTGCCGATGCCGGAGAAAAGGCGAGGATCGGTCAGCGCCCGTTTGAGGGTGTGGTTGAACGATCGGAGTACGGTGGCGAAGCTCTCGAAGTCGGCGTCCAGGATTTCGAGACCCCCGGGGTCGTGCTCGGCCAGGTCGGCCCGGCCCTGAACGACGAAGAGGGATGCTCGGCGCTTGGAGCCGGCCTCGGTCAGGATCAGGCTCCCGGTCTCGAAGTCGAAGGCCGCCAACCCCCAACGGCCGGGAATGCGCGCACCGCTCTTTTTCCACCGCAGTCTGCCGGCGATCATCAGGTGTAGGACGAGAAAGTAGTCGCCCTCGAGAGCTGTGACCAACCGCTTGCCGAGACGGGTCAGGCCCGTGACCCTCCGCCCGGAGGCTTCCGCAAGTGGCGGAGACACCGATCGCAGCAGGAACGGGCTCGCCAGCCGGACGCGCTCGAGGCGCCGCCCGACGACGAGTGGCTCGAGCGCTCCGCGGTAGGCTTCGATGTCCGGAAGCTCGGGCACGTCGGAGGTCAGCGAGGGGGAACGAGCATACGGAGGGTGTGACCGGAAAGGGCGATCTCGAGCTCGTGATCGGGCGCGGTGGGCAAGACGTCGCCATCGATTTGAAACGGCAGGGCCGGCACGGTCCGAAGCGCCGCGTTGCCGATTCTCTCGCAGTGGCTTCCAGGCACTCGCAGCTGGCGGCCGACCAGGAGCGACAGCGCCAGGCGAATGGCCGCCGCACGCCCCCGACCCGAGAAACTGAACAGATCCAGGCTCGAGCCGTCCGAGGAGGCCTTCGGAGTGAGTTTCCAAGGGCCCCCGTAGCGGCGGATGTTCGAGGCCACCGCCAAGGTCGCGGTGCGCGTGCCGGAAGGCGACGAGATCTCGAAGGGCGGGAAGGAATAGCGCGCCAGCGACCGAAAGATCGCCGGCACTGCCGAGGCCGGCCCGAGAAACCGCTTCTCGTTCGGCCTCATCGCACCGACAAGAAAGGCGTCGACGCCAGCGGAGACCTGCATCAAGAAGGGCACCTCGCCGGCCAGGCCGACTCCGAACGGGATCGCCGATGCGCCGGCAAACGCACGCGCTGCCGCCACCGGACGCAGTGGAACACCCAGCTCGAGAGCCATCACGTTGATCGTGCCGGTCGGCAGAAAGCCGAGCACGGAGTCCGTTCCCAGAAGTCCGGCCGCACACTCGCGTAGCGTTCCATCGCCGCCCAACGCGAAGACGATGTCGACGCCGTCCTGGGTGGCCTCGCGCGCGCGTTCGGTGGCGTCTCCGGGAGCGCGTGTAGGCAGCGGCTCGGCGTCGAAGCCGCTTCCGCGTAGGGCTTCGGTCACCCGCGACAGCAGAGTTGCCGAGCGCCTGCGGCCGGCAAACGGATTGAAGACGAGAACCGCAGCTCGCACGGGCCGCTAAAACAGCGAGCCGACGGTTCCGGCCGGCGGCTGGATGCCGAGATGGTCGTAGGCGCGGCGAGTGGCAACGCGGCCGCGCGGAGTCCTCTGCAGGAATCCTTCTTGAATCAGATAGGGCTCGTACAGATCCTCGAGCGTGCCGCGGTCCTCGCCGACCGCAGCCGCGATCGCCTGGATTCCAGCGGGCCCTCCCTGGTACTGTTCGATCAGGGTCGCCAGAATCTTGCGATCCAGCTCGTCGAAGCCGAACTCGTCGACCTCGAGCATTTCGAGCGCCTTGACCGCGGATTGCGCGTCGATGGTGCCGTCGCCGTGAACCTGCGCGTAGTCGCGCACCCGCCGCAGCAGCCGGTTGGCGATCCGGGGAGTGCCGCGGCTGCGGCCCGAGAGCTCTCGGGCACCGGCGTCGTCGACTTCGATCTCGAGAAGCTGTCCTGACCGCCGGACGATCGTCGCGAGCTCCTCCGGCTCGTAGAAGTCGAGGCGGTGGACGATGCCGAAGCGTGCTCGTAGCGGCGCCGTGATGAGGCCGGCCCGGGTGGTGGCACCGACCAACGTGAAGGGCGGCAGATCGATTCGCATGGTTCGAGCGGCGGGCCCCTGACCGATCACCAGGTCGAGTGAGTAGTCTTCGAGCGCCGGGTAGAGAATCTCCTCGACGGTCGGGCCCAGGCGGTGGATCTCGTCGATGAACAGAACTTCACCCGGCTGGAGGTTTGTCAGGATAGCCGCCAGGTCCCCGGCTCGCTCCAGGACGGGTCCGGCCGTGGTTCGAATCGAAGTGTCCATCTCACGCGCGATGATGTGCGCGAGGGTGGTCTTGCCGAGTCCCGGTGGCCCGAATAGGAGAACGTGGTCGAGCGACTCGCGCCGGCCGCGAGCGGCCTCGATGAAGACCGCAAGCTTGTCGACGATGCGTTTCTGACCGACATATTCGGAAAGAACACGCGGCCGGAGCGAGACCTCGACCCCGAGGTCGTCCGAGTCCGGTGCGCCGGACATGAGCTGTCGGTTCGCGGGCATCGAGCTATTCTAGCGGCCGCTCGGTGGACGTTCGCATGCGATCGCTCCAGGCAGCAGCCACCGCTTCGGCTCACCTTACGCCCGCGACAGGAAGCGCAGGCTGGTTCTCAGAAGCTCTTCGACTTCGGCGTCGGGATGCTCGGCTCTTGCCTTGGCCAGGGCCTTTTCCGCGTCGCCGCTGCGGTAGCCGAGATTGACCAGCGCCGCGAGAAGATCGTCGTCGGGCTTGGCCAGCTCGAAGTCGCCGCTCTCTTCTCCGAGCTCACGCATCTTGTCTTTGAGCTCGACGACCATGCGCTGCGCCGTCTTCTTGCCGATTCCCGGGATGGTCGCCAGGCGCGCGGAGTTCTCCGAGGCGATCGAGCGCGCGAGATCGTCGGGCGCCATGCCGGAGAGGATCACGATCGCCAGTCGTGGTCCGATTCCCGAAACCCCGATCAGGTTGTCGAACAGGCGACGCTCATGCTCGGTCCAGAAACCGAACAACTCGATCGCGTCGGCACGGACATGCGTATGAACAAAGAGCCCGAGAGCCTCCGCCTTGTCGGACCTGTCTATCTCGGCATAGGTCGATAGCGGGATCGCCAACTGGTAGCCGACGCCGCCGACGTCTAGCACGATCCTCTCGGGGGCCGTACGGAGGAGCTTTCCCCGCAAGTAGCCGATCACGGCGGGATCGTAGCAGGGCTTTTCGGTCCGAGTTCGCCCCCGCGTTCGCGGCGCTTGCAGCTACCCGGAGGCGGAGCCGCTCGCCTCGATACCAAAGTTGGCCAGCAGCTGCGGGTCGAGGGTGACATCGAGCTGCTTGCGTCGTTCAGCGACCAGAGCGGCGACCAGCTGGGCTGCCCGCCGGCTCTCGAGCGAAGCCCGAGTGGCCGACTTCTGGTTCTCGAACTCGGCGGGATCCATCCGTTGCCGTTCGACGACCTCGAACATCACAGCACCCTCGTCGGTTGCAATCGGCCCACCCAGGTCGCCTTCGTCGAGCTCGAGGGCCGCATCGACCACCCGTGCGTCGGCTCCCAGCGTACCCACGACTCCGTCCAGGCCGAAACTCTCGGGCTCTTCGATCTGGAGCCCCACGGACTCGGCGATCGCATCGAGGCCGCGGTGCCGCTCGGCGGTCAGCCGCTCGAGCGCGACCTGTCTTTGTCGCTCCACCCTGAGCGCCGACTCGACGTCCGCACGTACTTCACCGAGCGGCGGTATTCGCGGTTCCTGGACTTCGACGACACTGAGAATGGCCCAGCCCCGGGCGAGGCGCACCGGATCCGAAACCGCGCCGGTCTCGAGATCGAAGGCGGCGTTGGCGAATGGCGTCGCCCGCCCGACCGACGGCACGTTCTCGTCGACGGCAAACGGTGGCGTGGTCTGAAAGGTGACTCCGTCTTCGGATTCCGCCAGCCCACCCAGATCCAACTCCGAAGAGGCGATCTTCTGAGAGAGCTCCTGGGCCTTCTCTTCGGCGACCTCGCGCGAGCGTTCGCCGAGAAGCCTCTGCTCGATTAGCGACTCGACCTCCTGATAGGGGCGAAGGCCTCCGTCGTTGCGCTCGAGAACCTCGATCAGGTGGTAACCGAAGTCGGTCTGCACCGGCCCGGCGAGTTCGCCGGGAGCGGTCGAAAAGGCCGCGTTCTCGAAACCCTCCACCATGGCGCCACGGCCGAACAATCCCAGATCGCCGCCGCGCTGCTTGCTGCCCGGGTCCTCGGACAGCTCCGCGGCGAGAGCGGCGAAGTCCTCGCCCGCGAGGATGCGCTGCTTGGCGTTCTCGAGCTCGCTCCGGGCCTGGTCCGCGCTTCGGTCGGCGTTGACCTGCAGCAGGATGTGCCGGGCTCGAACCTGCTCGGGCTGGCTGAAGTCGTCCTGATTCTCGTCGTAATAGGCTCGCAGCTCGTCGGGCTCCACGCGGATCGCGTTGCGGATCTGCTCGGTGTCGACCAGAAGGTAATCGACCACCCGCCGCTCGGGCGTCTCGAAGGACGCGGAATTGTCGCTGTAGTAAGCTTCGATCGCGGTTTCATCCAGTTCAATGTCGTTTGCGAGCACCGAGAAGGGGGCGCGAAAGAAACGCACCTTGGCCTTCTCGATCTGTCGCCGGTACTCGTCCTGGACCTCCGCTTCCGGAATATAGAGATTCTGCGTGACCATGGCCCGGACCTTGCTGAGCAGCAGGTCCTGGCGCATGCCGGCCTCGAAGGCGTCGACTGTGTAGTTGTTCTGCCGAAGGATGCGCTCGTAGTCGCCCGCTCCGATGAAGCCACCTTCATCGGCCTGGAAGACGGGCAGATTCAGGATCTCGGTCTGAAGCTCGTCGTCGGTGACCTCGAGGCCCAGACGCTCCGCTTCGAGGAGCAGGATCCGATCCGCCACCAGCGTGTCGAGGACCTGGCGATGAAGCCCGATCTGGCGCGCGAAGTCGGCGTTGAAAGCGTTGCCATACGTCTGGCGGTAGAAGTCTTCCATTCGCCGGTACGCGCTCTCGAACTCGCCGTATGAGACGGTCTGGCTGCCGACCTTTGCGGCGACGTCCGTGCCACCGGTGTTGGCCGGAACGGTGCTGCCGAAATCTACGAAGACGAACAGGATAAAGACGGCAATCACCAGCCAGAGCACCCAGCTCAGGGCTTTCATGTTGTCGCGGAACACTTTCAGCATGTTGGGAACCTCCGTGGCTCCAGGTCGGAGCCGGGGCCGTACTCTACCGTCCGCAAGTGCTGATGCCAAGGCAAGTTACGAACCGATGGGGGGTGGCGGAAGCTCGCACGCGCCCGCCCGGTCGGCCCGTTCCCGCTGCGGTTCGCGGGCGCAGATCGGGGTGGCGGCCGGGTCGAGTGAGACGGGGTCGAGTCCGCAGTTCCCGCGGGTCGCGCAAACTACGGTGAGCATTGGCTTTGTGCTATATTCAGCAGCTTCCGAAAGGCGGAAAAACACCTTGGTTTCAGGGGCCAACAGCAGTCAAAAACGCAACTGGTACAAGATCTCGGTCGACTCGGTCCGAGCCTGGACCTCGCTTCTGCTGCTCTTGACGATCGTGGTGGGCGGCTTCGTCGGTTACCGGCTGCTCTCCAACCATCTCCTGGATCGAGAGGTTTCCCTCGCCCTCGAGGAGGCCGACGCACTTGCCAAACGCCTGCAGCGCGAGCGCGGCATCTCCGGCTACCGGGAGAAGTTCGACATGGCCGAGGGCGAGCTGGCCAGGGCGCGGGCTCACTACCAGAACGAGCAGCTCCCCGAGGCGCTCAGTAAAGCCGAGAGAAGTCGATCGCTGTTGGCGTCGATTGTCGACTCGTTGCGCAACCGAAGCCCTTCGGGCGACGCTCAGTTCATCGCCACTCGAGGTGGCGTCGAAGTGCGCCGCGGCGAGCGCGGCGAATGGCGCCCGGCCCGCGGGCGCATGGTCGTTCACGGCGGCGACTACATCAAGACATCGGGGAACGGATCCGCCGAGGTCATGATGGTCGACGGCACTCTGTTCACAGTACGTCCGGGCACCGTAGTTCTGGTGAGCCGCGCGCGGACCGAATCGGGGCGCGCCGGCCGGACGATCGCTCTCGAATCGGGCTGGGTGAATCTGAGCACCGCCGAAAAGGCGAGCCGGGTTACGACCCCGAAGGCGGAAGCCGAGGTGCGGCAGCGCTCGGAGGCAGTCGTCTCGTATGACGAGAAAAAGGGAGAGGGCAAGTTCACCGCTTTTGCGGGAGGCGTTCGAGTCGCTGCAAAGGACGGCGGCCCGGTTCGCGAGATCGGCGAGCTGCAACAAGTCGTGCAAGGGGCTGGCGGCCTGTCGCGACCTCGACGGGTCCCCGATCCGCCAGAGCTGATCGGTCCGGCCGACAATCTCGAGCTGTATCTCGACTCGTCTCGCGAGCTGGCGCTGTCGTGGCGGCCGGTTCGCGGCGCGGATCGCTACGCACTCCAGGTTTCCGGGAACCGCTTGTTCGTAGACAATCTGATAGACACCGAGGACCGGCGCAAGACCGGGGCGACGCTGGGCTTGAGGGGAGAGGGCGCCTTCGTGTGGCGGGTCGCGGCGCTCGACAATGAAGGGGAACAGGGCCCGTGGAGTCCGGTGTATCGCTTTCGGGTGCTGGCATCGAAGCAGGTTTCGACGCCGGCCCCGACCGGCGGATCCGGCGAGACGGGCCAACAGGGAGGATAGAGACACGCATGCCGTTTGCTTCGTTACTGCGCTACTTCTCGAATGACCTGGCGATCGACTTGGGCACCGCCAACACCCTGGTCTATGCCCGCAACCAGGGCATCGTCGTGCGGGAACCCTCGGTCGTGGTGGTCAATCAGCTGACCAACAGGATCGAGGCGGTCGGCGCGGAAGCCAAGGAGATGCTCGGCAGGACTCCGGGCAACATCGAATCCATCCGGCCAATGAAAGACGGCGTGATCGCCGACTTCGAAGTGACCGAACGAATGCTGGAGTACTTCATCCAGAAGGCCCATGGCCGAAGGATGTACGTTCACCCTCGAATCGTCATTGGAGTTCCGTCCGAGATTACCCAGGTCGAAAAGCGGGCGGTGAAGGACTCGGCAATGCGCGCCGGGGCCTCGGAGGTGTTTCTGGTCGAGCAGGCGATGATGGCGGCGATCGGCGCGGGGCTGCCGATCACCGAGCCTTCCGGCAACATGATCGTCGACATCGGGGGTGGCACAACCGACGTCGCGGTGATCTCGCTTGCGGGCACCGTCTACAGCCGCTCGGTACGGATCGCCGGCAACGAGATGGACGACGCGATCATCCAGTACTTGAAGCGCAAGTACAACCTGCTGATCGGCGAGCGCACCGCCGAACAGATCAAGATGGACATCGGGTCGGCCTTCACGCTCAAAGAGGGGCTGCGTCAGGAGATCAAGGGCCGAGACCTGGTGGAAGGAGTGCCCAAGACCCTGGCGGTTACCGACGAGGAGATACGAGAGTCGCTGGCCGAGCCGGTATCCACGATCGTAGAGGCGGTGCGCATGGCGCTCGAGCGAACCCCGCCGGAGCTCTCCGCCGACATCATGGACAAGGGAATCGTGCTCTCGGGCGGCGGGTCGATGCTGCGCGGGCTCGATCAGCGCTTGCGCAACGAGACCGGGCTGCCGGTGGTGCTGGCCGAGGATCCCTTGTCGAGCGTGGTGCTCGGGACCGGTCGTGTGCTCGAGGACATCGAGCTTCTGAGGAAGGTTTCAATACGCTGAGAGGGTCGACGCCGATCTCGAATTGCCCAGTTCAGCGAAGGTGACCATTGTCCGAGAAACGCACCCGCTGGTTTCTCGTCGGCGTGCTGCTGGCGCATCTGATCTTGCTGAGCGCGCAGGTGCGTCGCGATGGACGGGGAGACAGCCTGCTCGAAAGCTCGATGCTGCGGTTGGTGGCGCCGGTGGCGAGCGGCGTGGACGGCGTGGCGGCCGGCTGGGCGAGCCTGCTCGAGCGGTTCGAGACCCGCAGAAGCTTGCGTGCGGAGAACGAGAGCCTTCGCGTCGAGCTGCAGGCGCTGCGCCGCGAGCGAGTCGAAGCGTTCGGGCTGGAACAGAAACTCGAGCTGTTGTCGAAGGCATCGGAATACGCCCGGGCGACGGGCTCGGTTCCGCGGGTCGCCGATGTGGTGTTGCTCGACTACGGCTCTTGGCAGCAGACGCTGGTTCTCTACGTCGGCGACGGCAGTGTCAGCCGCCAGCAGCCCGTAGTCACGGATGCCGGCCTGGTCGGCCGGGTTGTAGTCCCGGCAGGTCCGTATGCCAAGGTGCAGATGATCACCGATCGATCGGCGAGTGTCGGAGCGATGATCGAGCGCACCCGCCGCCAGGGAGTGGTCCGCGGCGGCGAGCAGGGTTTCCTGGAGATGGAATTCGTGCCCCTTCAGGAGGAGGTCATGGTTGGCGATCGGGTTTTGACCGCAGGGATCGACGGCGTCTATCCGCGCGGAATTCCGGTGGGAACCGTGGTTTCGGTGGCGGCGGGAAGCGAGTTGTTTCACCAGATAACTCTCGTGCCCGAAGTCGATCTCGGACACCTGGACCAGGTGTTTTTGCTCGACCCGGAAACCGCACCGCCCGGTCTGTCGGGAAGCGACGATGCGAACCGCTAGGTTCCTGGTCGGGCTCCTGGTGGCCGTGGTCGCGCACTTCGTCGGGGTGCGCGTCTTCGACAACTTCACCTCGTTCGTCGATGTCTTTTTGGTGGTGGCGTTGTTCAACGCGCTGGGCGGCAATCCGCTGGCGGGGCTTCTGGGAGGTCTGGCCAGCGGCTGGGTCGCCGACGCCATGACCGGAGGCTTGTATGGGTCCTACGGGTTCTGCAATACCTTGGTGGGCTACAGTGCCGCGGTGGCAGCTCAGCGGCTAGTCGTACGCAAGACAGGCAGCGTGTTCTTGTTGTTCTCCCTGGGGACGGCGGTTCAGCAATTGCTGCTGGTCGCGCTGGCGCAGTTGCTGGAACCGGGCACCGCACGCCCGGATCCGGCGTGGCTTCTCGTTCTGTTCGCGACCGTCGGTGCCACCGGCGTTGCCGGCGACCTGCTGCGCAAGCGTTTTCGGCGCTGGCGGACACTGTGGCGCCGGAACAGAACCGCGAGACTACGATGAGGCTGCCGAGATGATGGAAATCCGTGAGCACCGCGAGGTCCTGCTTCGTCGTCTGCCGACGTTGCGGGTAGGATTCCTGGTGGTGGTCGTTGTGATCGCCTCCTGCTATTGGTTCGTCCAGGTGGTGCACGGCACCCACTATCGCGAGCGGGCTGAGAACAACCGCCTGCGAAAGGCTCCCATCAAAGCGCCCAGGGGCCTGATCTACGACCGGGAAAGCCGGCCGCTGGTGGAGAATATTCCCAGCTATCGCCTGCTCGTGGACCGGAGCCGCAGTACTGACTTCGCAGACAGCCTGGAGTTCGCGGCCGCGATCCTGAATCGCCCGGCCGTCGAACTTAGAGAGACCGTGGAGCGCGCGCGAGGCGTCTCGCGCTTCAAGCCGTTGCTGCTGGCCGAGGACCTGTCGCTGGCCGAGGTCGCGCGGTTCTCGGTCGAGGCGCTCGAGCATCCGGAGTTCGAGATCGACGTCGAGCATCTCCGCCTCTATCGGCACGGACCGCTGACCGCCCACGCCCTCGGCTATCTCGGTGAGGCCACCGAGCGCGAACTCGAGCGGGCGAGCGGCGAACTGTCGGTTGGAGATCTCGTCGGACGGCGGGGTATCGAGAAGAGCCACGACCAGGTCCTGCGCGGCCGCGACGGCGAGCGGGTGGTAGTGGTCGACAGCCGTGGGCGACGGCGTGAAGAGCACGGCAACCGACTCGCCTCGTCGGGCCGCGATGTGCGCCTGACGCTTGATCTGGATCTCCAGGAAGAAGCGGCGCGCTATTTTCAGGAGCGCGTGGGTGCCGTGGTCGCTCTCGACCCGCGCTCGGGAGAGATTCGAGCATTCGTATCGGCGCCGTCCTACAACCCCAATGTCTTCGCCCGGCGGTTGGACCGCAGCGAATGGAGCAAGATCGTCGACGCGCCCAACGATCCGCTTCAGAACCGCGCAGTCCAGAGCCTCTACTCGCCGGGCTCGATCTTCAAGATCGTGGTCGCCGTCGCCGGGCTCGAGGAAGGCGCGGTCGACGAGAGCGACCGCGTCTACTGCTCGGGAGCCACGAAGATCTACAACCGGCGTTTTCGCTGCTGGAAACCGGCGGGACACAGGTCGGTGAATCTGCACGAGGCGATCCGCGAATCTTGCGACGTGTACTTCTATCACCTCGGGCAAAAACTCGGAGTCGAGAAGATCGCTTACTGGGCACGCAGACTGGGGCTCGGAAGCGTGACCGGCATCGATCTGGCCGGGGAGAAAGAGGGTCTGGTGCCGGATCTGGACTGGAGTCTCAAGGCCCGAAACACTCCGTGGTATCCCGGCGAGACAATTTCGGTCGCGATCGGTCAGGGGCCGCTTCTGGTCACGCCCCTGCAGATAGCTTCATTGATGGCTACCATCGCCAACGGCGGCTACAAGATTGAGCCACACTTGGTGAGCCGCGCCGAGGCACCTTCCCGCCGGCCCGTGGCCACCGACGTGGCTTCGCTCGAGGTGGTTCGCAAGGCCCTGTGGTCGGTGGTCAACGACCGTGGGACCGGCGCGATCGCACGGCTTAAGAATGTGGAGATCGCCGGTAAGACCGGCACGGTCCAGGTCATCGAGCAAAGGACCTGGGTCGATAGCGCCAACCTGCCGGAGGAGCAGCGCGACCACGCTTGGTTCGGCTCCTACGGTCCCGCGCAGGATGCGGAGCTGGTGGTCGTCGTCTTCGTCGAACACGGTGGCAAGGGCTCGGAACACGCCGCGCCGCTTGCCCGGATGATCTATGAGAAGTACTTCAGCAAAACTCGCGGCGTTCGGGACGTTTCCTGAGCAGCAGCTCACGCTGCGCCACCTGGCCGGCGTCCGGTGGGGGCTTCTGGTGTCCGCCCTGGTGCTGGCGCTGGTAGGGCTGGCGACGATTCACAGCGCGAGCTCCGAGCTCGCCATCGACTACCTGCCGCGGCAGGCCCTGCGCATCGTGCTGGGGCTTTTGGCCTTCGCGATCGCTTTCAGTCTCGACTACCAGGTGCTGGCGAAATTCGCCGCTCCGATCTACGGCGCCGCCGTGCTGCTTCTGGCCATGGTGCTGGTGGTGGGAGCCGAGGCTGGCGGGGCGAAGAGCTGGCTGCGGATCGGTGCCGCGCAGCTCCAACCCTCTGATGTCGCCAAGATCGCCACGATCCTGCTACTCGCGCGATACCTCGCGGGCCTGAATCGAAGTCACGTGCGGCTTCATCAGATCGTGATGGCGAGCGGGATCGCTGGCCTTCCGATCCTGCTCGTGGCGCTCGAGAGAGACCTCGGCGGAGCCGCCATGTTCTTGCCGATTCTGGCGGGAATGCTGTTGGTGAGCGGCGTACGCTGGAGAGTTCTGGTGGCGGGTGCGCTGGTGTTGTTGCTTCTGGGCGCCCTGGTCTGGAACTTCGCGATGCTCGACTACCAGCGCACCCGGGTCAAGACCTTTCTTTCGCCGGGCAGCGATCCTCTCAACACCGGCTACCAGCTCCAGCAGAGCAAGATCGCCGTCGGCTCGGGAATGCTGATCGGGCGTGGGTACATGCAGGGCACCCAGAGCCAGTTGCGCTTCCTGCCGGCCAGGCACACCGACTTCATTTTCGCGGTGCTGGCCGAGGAGTGGGGATTCATAGGAGTTCTGTTGGTGTTGACGCTCTTTGCCAGCTACGTTCTCAATGGCTTTGCGGTCGCCCTCAGGGCAAGGGACCGTACGGCGATCCTGCTGGTGGTCGGCTGTCTCTCGCTGTTCTCGTTCCACGTTCTCTACAACACCGCGATGGTGGTCGGTCTGGTTCCGATAACCGGTATCCCGTTGCCGTTTCTCTCCTACGGCGGCTCGTTCGTCGTCGCCAATTTCTTTGCCACCGGGCTGATTCTCGGCATCGACTTCCGTCGCTATGTCAACCGTTGAACAGAGGCCGAGCTCGACACCTCAGCTGTTGGTCGAGAATGACCGACACCAGACGCGGGTCGCGGTTTTGGAGGACGGCCGCTTGACCGAGATCCATCTCGAGCGCAAGAAGAACCGCAGTGTCGTCGGTAACGTTTTCAAGGGTAAGGTCTCGAGGATCCTTCCCGGAATGCAAGCGGCCTTCGTTGACATCGGCCTGGCTCGTGACGCGTTTTTGTTTGCCGGGGACGTGAGGGAGGCGATCTCCGCGATCGACGACCTCTCGGACGCGGACCCCCAGACCAAGGACTTCCCGCCGGTCAACGTGCCCCCGGTCGAGGAGGTTCTGACCAGCGGCCAGGAGCTGATCGTCCAGGTCGTCAAGGCGCCGCTGCCCAACAAGGGCGCCAGGATCACCACCGAGATCACACTCCCTGGGCGCTACCTGGTGTTCGTGCCGACGGTGGCCAGCAACGGCATCTCGAGGCGGCTGCAGGACACCGAGGAGCGCGAGCGGCTGCGCGCCGTGCTCGAAGAGTTGGAGGTCGCCGACGGCGGCCTGATCGTGCGCACGGCGGGCGAAGGCAAGGGACGAGAGGACTTCGAACTGGACCTGAGCGTCTTGAGATCGAGGTGGAACGAGATCCAGGAGCGGGGTCACGCCGCATCGGCTCCGAGCCTGCTCCATGACGAGGAGGGGCTCGCACTGCGGTTTGTACGCGACCGGTTCACCGCCGAGATCCGCGAAGTCCTGGTCGACGGCACCGAGGCCTACGAGGAGATCGTATCGTTCATTCGCCGCCTGGCGCCGCATCTCGCGGGTCGCGTCCGGCTGTGGAAGGAAGAGGGAACGCTGTTCGAGGAGCTCGGAATCGAGCGGGAGATCGACGCCGCGTTGCGGAGCAAGGTGTGGCTGCGCTCGGGTGGCTACATCGTGATCAACCCGACCGAGGCGCTGGTCGCCATCGACGTCAACACCGGCCGGTTCGTGGGCCGCAAGGATCTCGAGTCGACGGTTCTGCAGACCAACCTCGAGGCGGTCGAGGAGATCGTGCGGCAGATTCGACTGCGGGACCTGAGCGGGATCATCGTGATCGACCTGATTGACATGACCGAGTCGGAAAATCGGGAAACCGTGTTTGCGGCGCTCCAGCGCGAGCTCAAGAAAGACCGGGCCAAGCACCAGGTACTGAGTCTGTCCGAGTTCGGTCTGGTCGAGATCACCCGTAAGCGCAGCCGCGAGAACCTGAGCCGCCTCCTTACCCGGCCGTGTCCCACGTGCGAGGGCAGTGGCAGGATCCGGTCCCTGTCGACGATCTGCCTGCGCCTACGGCGCGAGATTCTTGCCCGAGCAAACCATCTCGGCGACCGCCGTTTGGTGGTCTGCGTACACACCGAGGTGTTGCGTTCTCTCGAGAGCGAGCAGCACGACATCCTGGAAGAGCTCCACGGCGCTCTGGGCGAGCAGCTGGCATTCGAGGCCGACCGCACGCTGCACCACGAGGAGTACCACATAGCCGAGGCGTAACCGGGGGCGCGCAGCAGCAGCCCTTGGCCGCCCGGTTTGTTCGCTCGCGCGGTCTCGGCGGCCCAACCTCCGATAGTCTGAATTGATGTGGGCAACCCGGCCATTCCGTTTCGGCGACTGGAGTGGTGAGGTCAGAGACGGGCTGATCACCGACGACCGTCTGGAAGAGGCCGTCCAGCGGCTGGTCGACCCCGGAGAGGCGAAGGAAACTCTTCACTGGGGTCGCAACTATCTCTACACGGTCGAGCTACCGTGGGGGGCGACGGCCGGCGGCGCGCTCGAGGTAGTGGTCAAGCAGTTTCCGGGCGCCGATGCACGCGCGCGCTGGAAGAGAAGGCTCCAGGGCAGCAAGGCCCTCAGAAGCTGGCGGGCCGCTCGAGCGGTCGCCCAGGCCGGAGTTTTGACGCCGGAGCCGCTGTTTCTGGTCGAGTCGGCCAGCTCAGACGGGCCGACGCTCTACGCCACAGGCAAGGTCGCCGACTTCGTCGAGAGTCGGTACTACTTTCGGGCCATTGCCCAGGGTGTCGAGGCGACCGAGTTTCCCGCGATCGACCGCGCCGAGCTGATGAGGGCCATTGGCGAGCTCTTCCGCCGGCTGCACGGAGCCGGGGTCTGGCACCGGGATCTGTCGATCGGCAATCTGCTGCTCCAGAGTGGCGAGGCCGGCTCGCCGGTCACGATTCAGCTGATCGACCTCGATCGCTGTCGACTGCGCAGACGGCTGTCCACCGGCGAGCGCCTGCGCGACATCTGTCGGTTGCCGATTCTCGACGCCGACGACCGAGCGATCTTCTGGCGCTCGTATTGGGACCGGCCGCGCTCGCTGTCGTCTCCGCGCGGGCTCGCGTTTCGGGCACTGCAGCAGGGCTTTCTCGCCAAGAACCGGTGGAAGCCGCGCTTGCGCCGCCCGATCCGGACACTCAAGAGCCTACTGATTTCGCGAAGGGCCTACGCGCACATTCCGGGCGCGCCCGACGACGCTGCGGCTCGAGACAAGGCGGTTTGGGATCATCTGTCGGACCAGCCGCACCAGCACGCGAGCCGGAGGGAACGAGCGGCGATCCGGATGGCGGACGCGCCAGCCCACCTCGCGGCCCTGGGAGCCGTGTGTGCGGCCGCTCCCCGGATCTGGTCGCGATACCGGGAGCTCGAGGCCAGGGCCTTCACGGCTCGCCGGCCCTGGCGAGGTGCGGGCATCGCCGTCCGGCCCCTCGCGGGTCGGGAGGAAGAGCTGCTCGCCGCGCTCGAAGCACTGGGAGTCTCGAACGTCCTGCTGAGGCTTCATCCCTGGCAGGCGCGCCACGACGACGAAGAGGCGCTGGCGAGGGCGCTTCACTCCCGGGGCTACGACCTGGCGTTCGCCCTGCCCCAGAATCGGGATCTGGTCAACGATCCAGAGCGCTGGCGAGCGGCGATCACCGATCTGGCCGAGCGATTCAGGCCGATGGGCGCGAGCTTCCAGGTCGGCCAAGCGATCAACCGGTCGAAGTGGGGCATCTGGAACTACCGCGAGTACCTCCTGCTCGCGGAGATCGCGCGCGAGGTCTTCGCGCGATTCGAAGGTACGCGCCTCCTGGGACCGGCGGTCATAGACTTCGAGTTTCAGGCGGCCGCGGCGGTCTTGAACATGAAGACCGCCGCCCGCTTCGATGCGGTCTCGGCACTCCTCTACGTCGATCGAAGAGGAGCACCCGAGGCTCCCCAGATGGGCTTCGACACGGTCGCCAAATTCGCGCTGCTCAGGGCGATCGCGGAAACCTCGCGCAACGCCGGTGAGTCCTGCTGGGTCACCGAAGTAAACTGGCCGCTCTGGGAAGGCCCACACTCTCCCGCCGGACGAACGGTCTCGGTCGACGAGGAGCACCAAGCCGACTATCTCGTCCGGTACTTTCTTCTGGCCCTGGCCTCGGGGTTTGTCGACCGGGTCTACTGGTGGCAACTGGCCGCGCGGGGGTACGGCCTGATCGACCCGTCGGCCGGCGAGCTTCGTCGGCGACCGAGCTTCCGGGCCATGGCGACGATGCAGTCCCTGCTTGCCGACTCGACATTCGTCGAGGCTCAAGGACTGAGCGGCACGGCTCGCCAGTTGCGATTCGACGTCGACGGCCGCGACCGGCTCGTAGCCTGGACCGTGGTCGAGCGAGAGCGAATCTCTCTCGACGGCGAGGTCGTCGGAGCGACCGGCCGCGACGGATCCGTGCTCGAGATCGATCCGGCCGGTGAGATCGAGCTCACCGGTAGCCCGGTCTATCTGGATGTCGCCCGCGCGGCGCCCGCGATAGATTCGGCCGATGCCGGCTGATTCGGCCCGACAGCCACCGGATCACCTTCTGGCCGCCTTCGATGTGGTGACCAGGAACTGGTTCGAGAGCCGCTTCGAGAGCCCCACCGAGATCCAAGCGCTCGCCTGGCCGGGCATCGCCAGGGGGGAACATGTTCTGGCCAGCGCGCCCACCGGAAGCGGCAAGACCCTGACTGCTTTCCTCTGGGCTCTGGATCGGCTTCTGGCCGGCGCCTGGGTGGGCGGTAACGTCCGGGTCCTGTACCTGTCACCCCTCAAGGCTCTCAACAATGACATCCGGAGAAACCTCCTGGGGCCGCTGGCCGAGCTCGAAGCCGCATTCGAAGCGGCCGGTCGCGAATCGCAGCCGGTCAAGGTCGGTGTGCGCAGCGGCGATACCCCGGCGGCCGAGCGCCGCAAGATGCTCCGCGAGCCACCGGAGATCCTGATAACGACTCCGGAGAGCCTCAACATCCTGCTGACGTCACCGCGTGGCAAGAAGCTCTTCACCGGTCTCGAGACCGTGGTCCTCGACGAGATCCACGCCATTGCGGGATCGAAGCGCGGCACCCATCTGATTACCGCTATCGACCGTCTGACCGAGCTATCGGGCGAGTTCCAGCGCGTGGCCCTGTCGGCCACGGTCAAGCCGATAGCGGAGATCGCCCGATTCGTGGGTGGCTACCGGATGGACCGAACCGGCGGCGACGCTGTCTACACGCCTCGACCGGTCGCGACCGTGCGAGCGGAGTCCGGAAAGCGCTATGAGCTTCGGGTCTGCCGCCCCAAGGGCTTGGACCCAGTGCCAGCGGCGGGCGTCGACGCCCTGCCCGGAGAGTCACCCGCGAACCTGTGGGAGGCGTTGACCGCCAGCTTCCGCTCCGCGATCGAGGGCAACCGGTCGACGCTTCTGTTCGCCAACAGCCGACGCAAGACCGAAAAGATCACCCGGCTTCTGAACGAGGCCTTCGAGGGAGGCAGCGGCGGCGAGCTGGCCTACTCGCACCACGGCTCGCTCTCCCGCGAGCTGCGCGCGGTGGTCGAGCAGCGCTTGAAGGAGGGCCGGTTGCGCGCGATCGTGGCGACCAACTCCCTCGAGCTGGGAATCGACATCGGTTCGCTCGACGAGGTGCTTCTGGTCCAGACACCTCCGACGATCGCGTCGGCGGTCCAGCGCGTAGGGCGCTCCGGCCACGGCGTCGGTGAGACCTCGCGGGCCCGGCTCTATCCGTTCCTTGGGCGCGATCTGGTCCAGGCCGCTGTCACCGCACGCTGCGTCCTCGAGCACGACATCGAGGAGATTCGGCCGGTGCGGGGAGCGTTGGACGTTCTGGCGCAGGTGATTCTGTCGATGACCGCGGGCCGCACCTGGAGCATCGAGGAGCTGTTCGACCGCTTGCGGGCTTCGTACCCCTACCGCGATCTCTCGCGCCGCCGGTTCGATCTGGTGGTGGAGATGCTCGCCGGCCGCTACGCCGACAGCCGGATTCGGGAGCTGGAGCCACGCCTGGCCTTCGACCGGCTCGAAGGTACGTTGAGGGCTCGGCGGGGCGTCGAGCGCTACCTCTACATCGCCGGCGGTACGATTCCGGACCGCGGCTACTTTCAGCTACGGCACTATGAGACCCTCGCCAAGCTCGGCGAGCTCGACGAAGAGTTCGTGTGGGAACGGTCTCTGGGCGATACCTTCACTCTTGGCGCGCAGTCGTGGCGGATACGCAAGATCACCCATAGCGACGTCCTGGTGTCGCCGTCGCCAAAGGGCTCCGCCTTCGCGCCGTTCTGGCGGGCCGAGGAGCGCAACCGCAGCTTCCACCTGTCGGAGCGCATCGGCGAGTTTCTCGAGCGCGCGGACCGAACCCTCGCAGCGCGCCAGGGCGCAGAGCGTCTCACTACCGAGCTGGTCGAGCGCCACGCGATGGATGCACCCGCCGCTGTCGCGCTGGTCGAGTTCCTCGAGCGCCAGCGGTCCGCAACCGATGGTCTGCCCCATCGTCGTAGGCTGTTGCTCGAAGCGGCTCCGCTCGACGGAGCCGGGAGCGGCCGCCGAACCTGGATTCTCCACACCGGCTGGGGTGGACGCGTCAACCGGCCGCTGGCGCTGATTCTGCCGGTGGCCTTTCGGGAGCGTAGCGGCGAGACCCTGGAGGTCGACGCGGACAACGACAGCTTGCTGATCACCGGGCCGGAGACCCTGTCACTCGCCGATCTGCTGGACCATCTCGCAAACCAGCCCCTCGAGAGCCAGCTCAAGAAGAGTCTGGAGTCGACCGGGCTTTTCGGAGCGCGCTTCCGTGAGAACGCGGGGCGGGCTCTGTTGCTGCCGCGCTCGACCCTGAAGCGCCGGGTGCCGCTATGGCTTCAGCGCGAGCGCGGCAAGAAGCTTCTCCATAGTGTCGCCGGCTACGGAGATTTTCCGATCGTGGTCGAGACCTGGCGTACGTGTCTCGAAGACGGATTCGATCTCGAGGCCTTGAAGACGCTTCTGGGTGAGTTCGGGCGAGGCGAGCTGCGGCTCGACGAGGTGACGACTACGGAAGTATCGCCGTTTGCTGCCGATCTGATGTGGAGAACCACCAACCGCCTCATGTATGAGGACGATTCTCCGCGAAAGCGCGAAGCGGGAGCGCTCAGCGAGAGTGTGCTTCGGGAAGTCGTGTTCTCCGCGGAGCTACGGCCGCGGTTCGAAGGGTCTCTGCTCGTCGAGTTCGAGCGCAAGCTCCAGAGGACACACCCGGACTATGCGCCGAGAGACGCGGAGGAGCTCGTCGAATGGGTGAAGGAGCGGATCCTGGTTCCTGCAGATGAGTGGCGCGAGCTCCTGGACGCGATCGAGAGAGACGGCGCGAGTGCGGATGAGCCGGCCGGCGGGTCGGAGCGGATTCTAGAGCGTTCTTCGGAGAAGCTGGTGATCGCTCGCTGGGAGATCCCCGTCGTCTGCGCTCGCGAGCGCATCGCCGAGCTCGCGGCCGCCCTGGGAGAGCCGAAGTCACTGCTGAGCCTGTCGGGCGAGGAGCTGACCGGATGCGAAGCTCTCGAGGACTCTTTGCGCGAGGTCGCCGATTTTGTGGCCGAGTGGGTCCGCTTCTACGGGCCGGTCGCGGAAGACCGCCTGCGTAGCGCGTTCGGTCTGTCTACAGCCGGCAGCGAAGCTACCCTCGAATCCTTGGTCGAGCAGGGGATCATCGTCGTCGACCGGTTTCGGCGGGATCGCGATCTGGTCGAGTTCTGCGACGTCGAGAATGTCGAGCGATTGCTGCGCATCCAGCGGGCGCGGAGCCGCCCAAGGCTCGAGGCCAGGTCGCTCTCCGAGCTGCCGTTGCTGCTGGCAGTCCGCCAGGGTTTGGCGACCCGAGGCGGCGAGCCGCGAGGCCTCAAGCGAGCACTGGACCGGCTCATCGGCTACCCGGCCGCCGCGCGCCTCTGGGAGTCCGACATTTTCCCCGCCCGCCTGGATCCCTACTACACGGCGTGGCTGGACGCGCTGTTCCAGGAGACCGACCTGCTCTGGCTCGGCCTCGGCCGGGAGAAGCTCGCCTTTGCCTTTCCCGAGGAAGTCGGGCTGGTGCGACCGGAACAGGATCGAGAGGGGGATTCGTGGCTTGCGGACCTGGGCGGGCGCTATCGTCTCGAGGAGATAGCGCGCCAGCGCAAGCGGTCGCTTTCGGAAACCGCCGAAGCTCTCTGGCGCCAGGCCTGGGACGGCAAGGTCGCGAACACGACCTTTGCCGCCGTTCGCCAGGGCATCGCCTCCCGCTTCGCGTTCGATCCGCGCGAAAAGCGTCCGGAATCGGAGCGATCCTCCGAGCGAAGGGGACCGGCGCGATCGAGGCGCCGCGGCTCGGCGGCCAGATGGGGTGCCGGGGCGACCTACCCGGGCGACTGGTTCGAGCTCGAGAGCGTGGCTCCGACTCATCTCGAGGACGCGCTGGATCGCGAGGAAGCGAACAAAGACCGGGTGCGGCTGTTGCTCGACCGGTACGGCATCGTGTTCCGGGAGCTACTGGACCGGGAGACGCCGCGCATGCGCTGGTCCAAGCTGTTTCGCACGCTCCGGCTGATGGAGCTCTCTGGAGAGATCGTTGCGGGCCAGTTCTTCGATGGGCTCCTCGGGCTTCAATTTGCCTCTCACGACACCGTGCGCTGGCTGCGAGAGGGCTTGCCGTCGGATTGCGTGTACTGGATGAGCGCCGCCGACCCGGCCTCACCGTCGGGGCTCGGGCTGGACGCCCTGAGAGGAGGCCTTCCGGCGCGTCGGCCTTCAAACCACCTGGTGTTTCACGGCGGGCGCCGGGTGCTCGTCTCGCGCGGCAACGGCTCCCGCCTGGAGGTATCCGTAGGTCCCGACAACCCCGACCTCGAACGCTATCTGGCGTTCATGAAGAACCTCCTGATCCGCCAGAGTGAGCCGCTCAAGGCGATCGATCTGACCGAGATCAATGGCGAGGTGGCGGTCGGAAGCCCCTACGAGCCGGTGTTCCGCAGGCTCTTCCAGGCGACGCGCGAGGGCAAGGTGCTGCGGCTGAGACGCCGCTACGCTCCCGCGGGCGTCGGACGAAGCGGATGACGCGACGTGGGGCCGCTACCGGCTCCGTAACCGCTCGCACCCAACCCGCATCTATTCAACCGGGTGAGTCATGGCGATTGACGCGTGTTGGAGTCTCAGCTGGAACACGGGCATGACGTCTGTGGATTCGGTCGCGCGCGGCGAACAGGAGGCGCGCTGGGTGGCTGCCAGCCGGCGTGGCGACCGATCGGCGTTCGAGGCACTGGTCAAACGCTACGAGCGGCGGGTCTTCCGGCTCGCCGGGCGTTTCTTTCGCCGTCCGGAGGAGATCGAAGACGTTGCGCAGGACACCTTCCTGATGGTGTGGCGAAAGCTCGGAACCTACCGGGCCAAGGCGCCGTTCGAGCATTGGCTCACCCGGGTCTGCCTGAACTGTTGCTACGCTAGGTTCCGAAAGCGCCGCCCGGACGAGGCAGGGGTCGTGGATCTCGAGCCGGCGGTGCCGGGGAAAGATCCGGGAGCGAGGCTGGATGCCGAGCGGTTGCTCGCGACACTCGAGCCGGAGGATCGTTTTGTTCTGCAATTGCTGCACGGTGAGGGATGGTCGACTGCGGAGATCGCCGACAAGCTGGGCTGGAGCCGATCCAAGGTCAAGGTGCGCGCCCACCGCGCGCGCCGAAAGCTCCAGGACCGGCTCGGCAGAGAGGACGCTCGATGAACTGCGGTGAGTTTCGAAGCATGCTGGTGGGCGAGACCGCGTCTACGAGTGGGGCTTCGACACGCGAAAGCCTCGCACGGCATCGGGCAACGTGTGCGGAGTGCGCCCGCTTTGCGGCGCGACACGAGTCGGTCAAGAGGCTTCTGGAGACCCCCGCCAGCGACTCCCCGAGCCCGAGCCCGGGTTTTTCGGCCCGCGTCGTGGCCTCCTTGCCGGAAGCCGAGAGCGGCCTGGCCTGGGCCAGCCTGCGCCTGTTGCCGGTGACCACAGCCCTCGCGCTGACCCTGCTTGGGTGGTGTTGGGTGGCAACACCCTCACCGGGCGAGATCAGGACGTTGGCCGAGCAAGACGAGGTTCTGACCTGGATCTTAGAAGGCGTGGAGAGCGTTCCAGAAAACGGTGAGTCGAGATGAACAAAGCCCTGGCGATTCTGGCCGCGGCCGCTTTGTTTGCCAGTGGCCTGGCGATCGGAGCTCTGGGAGTTCATCTCTTCTATTCCCAGAAGGTCACGGGTGCCGCGAGCCCTCCGATGCCAGTTGGTCCGATGTTCGAACGGTGGGTCGTGCGCTATCTGGATCTGAACAAAGAGCAGCGTGGCCAAGTGCGAGAGATCCTGGAGCACAGCCGCATCGAGGCCGAGGAGTTGCGCAGGGAAATGGGTCCGCGCCTCGAGATGCTGAACCGCCAGACCACTGAGGCGATCGCCGAAGTGCTGACGCCCGAGCAGAGAGCGCAGTTCGAGCGTTTCATGGAGCGACGTCAGCGCCGGCGGCACGGTTTTCGCGGAGAGGGTCCGCCTCACGGCAGGCGCCCCGATCGGCGTCCCCGGCCGTAACCATAGACCGCGCCGCCGCATCTATCAGGATGTGAACGACAGCGTGAGCCGGCCGGCGCCAACGCACGAGTTGAATGCAACCGATCTCGAGAGGAGAGAACGATGATCAAGACGAAGACGATGACCAGCTTGATACTGATCGCAGCGGTAGCTCTGGTAGCGCCCGCGCCGGCGAGCGCCCATGACCCGGGGTCCGGCCGAGGCAGAGGCAGCGATATCGGCCATGGCGGCCACGCCGGCTACGGACTGAGGGGCCCCGGAATGAGAGAACTGCAGGGATTCGGCGGACCGGGAGCTGCGCGAGCTAAGGGACTTCGGATGGCGCTGCGACACCTCGATCTGAGCGAGTCCCAGCGCGAGGAGATCAAGACGATCTTCGAGGCCGAGCGCGAGGCCGTCGAGGCCAACCACGAGCGCATGCGTTCCCTCGCCAACGAGCTCAGAGCGCAGATCGAGAACGACCCGTACGACGAGGAGGCGGTGCGGGCGAAAGCGGCAGCCTTGGCGGAGATTGGCGTCGACATGGCCGTGTTGCGCGCTCGGCAGGCCGGCCAGGTCATGGATGTCTTGGGGCCGGATCAACGTGAGCAGCTCGAACAGATGAAGACAAGGCGGGATGCCTTCCGGCAGGAGCGCCGCGAGCGGTTCGAGCAGAGGAGAGAGCAGCGCTGGAACCGCTGAGCGGGATCGATCGTCGCGAGCTCGGCCCCCGCCGCCGGCGGGGGTTCTTCTCGGTCTCGGGCTGGCTGCTAGCCCAGGAGCCCTCGCAGCGCCTCGACGCGCTTGCGGTTGGTGCCCATGTCGGCGTAGCCGACGCGAGAGGCCGAGCGCACCTGGAATCCCGGCAGCTCGGCGTCGTAGACCAACTCGAGATCGTCCACGAAGCGGAAGACAGCGCTCTTGAACTCGGCGTGGAGATAGCCGTCGCCGGCCGACACGATACGGGAACGGTCCATGCTCTCGATCGCCGCTTCAACGCGCTCGAGCGCGCCCTGGGGGTCGCCTTCGACGATCAACGCCTCGACACGCTGGCTGTCACGCTTCGCCTGACTCGAGACGCAGTTCGGGCTTTCCGGACAGGGCGCCAGCGAGTGGCTTTTGGCTGCGAGATTTCCCGGCGGGTCGGCGGTCATGCTGAGATGGATGAAACGCGCGACCAGTAGAGCGGCAAGCAGAGCAACGACGGCCGCGGCAACGCGTAGCATAGGCCAATCATAGAGGGTTCCCGAGTGCCGAAGCGATACCAGAATATGGACCCGCGTCATCGCCCGGCCACTGGCGCCGCGGTGTTCCGGTGGGGAATCTGGGAGCCCCTGGTGGGCAAGCGCAAGCGAACGCCGCCGGGCGAGCCGGCGCCCGCGGTCGAGCCGGATCTCGCGCTGATTCACGGACCGGACGACGGGATGCGACTGACATGGCTGGGGCATGCGGGTTTTCTGGTCTCGATCGGCGGCGGGAATCTCCTGGTCGACCCGGTGCTGTCACCGAGAGTCGCGCGGGTCTACACCAACCACGTGCCGTCGCCTCTTGTGCCGGCGGATTGGCCGAAACTGGATGCACTCCTCATCAGCCACAATCACTACGACCATCTCGACGCGACCGCCGTGCGGGCGGTGGCGAGTCACGTTCCGGTCGTCCTCCCCCAGGGCCTGGGTCGCTGGTTCGAGCGCTGGAACCCCAGGCCGATCGAGGAGCTGGCCTGGTGGCAGGAGATCGAGATCGGCGGAGTCCGGGTGACCCTGGTGCCTTCGCGGCACTGGTCTCGGCGCGGCGTTCTCGACGTCAACCGGACGCACTGGGGCGGGTTTGTTCTCGAGGCCGGGAACGACTCGATCTACCACTCCGGCGACAGCGCGTGGTTCGACGGCTTTTCCAAGATCGGCCGCCGGTTTCCCGGCCTGGACGTAGCCATGCTGCCGGTGGGAGCCTACGAGCCCGGTTGGTTCATGGAGAACAATCATCTCAACCCCGAGCAGGCCTGTCGGGCGTTCCTGGATACCAGTGCCCGCACGTTCGTGCCGATGCACTGGGGGTCGATCCGCCTCACCGACGAAACGCTTTCGGAGCCGATCGAGCGAGTCGAAGCTTGGTGGCGAGACCACGGTCCTCGCGACGGCAGGCGCCTGGCCCGTCTGGCGATCGGTGAGACCCTGAGCCCGGACGGGCGATGACGCGTGGATTCATTCGACACGGCCCGGCGATCGACGGCCGGGCGATATATGACCGGGCTCAGGAGCTCGCGTTTCCTCGGTACCCCGGAACCAAAGGGGATCGACGGGCGATCGAGATCGTCACTTCGTGGTTCGAGGCCGCGGGCCTGGAGGTCGTTTGCGAGCCTTTCTCGTACGATGTGCGGCCGGCGTTTCGCGCGCTGCGTGCGATGCTCCTGATCTGCGCGGCTCTGGTGGCAGGATCCGGAGCCCTGGCGTCGACGCGCCCGGGGATCGCTCTGGTGGCGCTGGCCTTGGCTCTCGCGAGCGGGGGAGCTTTCTTAAGCTGGGCGCCTTGGCTGGAGCGCATCTATGAGCGGGATGGTCCGACCGAGACCGCCAACGTGGTCGGCCGCCGCCGGTCGGGGAGCGCTGGAGGCACGCCTAGGCTCACCCTGATCCTGATGGCCCACCATGATTCGAAGTCTCAGAGCCTGACACTTCCCTACCGCGCGCTGGCAACGATAGCGGCGATCGCGAGCGTGCTGGCGCTCGCCTTCCTCGAGCTCGTGGCGCTGGGCGGCGGCCGGGTGGAGCCGGTCGCCGTCGGGCTGGTCTCGGGCGCGGCGTGCGTCGCGCTCGTGGTGCTGTCCACTCTTCGCAGTGGCAACCGCTCGCCGGGTGGTGTCGACAACGCTGGCTCGGTGGCCATCCTGGCCGAGGTCGCAGCGCCTGTTTCCCGACGGGTCGCTCCGGACACCGAGCTCGTGTTTCTGTCGCCCGGAGCCGAAGAGGATCACATGGTCGGAGCGATGAGATGGCTCGAGCGCCATTGGCAGGAGCTCGTCGACCGGCCGGTTCTGGTCTTGAATCTCGACGGGGCCGGTATTCCCGGCCGCGTGGCGCTGCTCGAGCGCTATGGACTGGGCCGCCGCTTCTCGGCCCGGCTCTCAGTGGTCGCTCGCGGAGCCGCTCGCGATCTGGGACTGGAAGTCCGCGGCGCGATGCTTCCTCCCGCGATGGGGGTAGATGCGATTCCGTTCGCACATCGGGGAATCGAAAGCCTGACCCTGGCCAGCGGCTCTCTGGGCAGGCCGGTCCTGGCCGTCCACTCGAAACACGATCGTGGGGACAACCTCGGTCCCCGAGCTCTGGAAGACGTCGCTCGGCTTACTGTGGCAATGGTGGCTCTACTCTCGTCCGAGCCGCCGAAGGCTCAAGCGGACTCGTAGAGGGCACACAACGCGCCGGCGGGATCGCGAATGAACGCGTAGCGGCTGGCGCCCCCCATCGACCGTGGCTCGCCCAGGATCTCCCCGCCGCGCTCGCGGCACGCGGCCAGGCTGGCGTCGAGATCTGCGACCACGATATAGATCATCCAGGCGGCGGGAATGTCCTGATTCGCTCCGCGAGCGTGACAGACGCCGGCCTTGGGCTCGCCGCTGGCGGGCGCGAGCATGTTGAAATCGGAGTATTCGCCCATGTCGACCGGCTGGGTTTTCCACCCTACGACAGCCGCGTAGAAGTCGCGCGTCACCTCGGCGTCGGGAGAGGTCAGATCGATCCATCCGATCGAGCCGATTTCCGGTCTTGTGGGCTCGCTCATTGCTATGCCGATGGTATCTTTTCCCGGTTCAAAAAGGGAGGAGACATGGAAGTTCGCGGCAAGGCATTCGTAGTCAGCGGTGGCGCTTCGGGGCTGGGCGAGGCGACCGCGAGACGGTTGGTCAGCGAGGGGGGGCGTGTGGTGATCGCCGATCTCAATCAGGAGCGGGGCACCGAACTCGTGGCCGAGCTTGGTGAGGACGCGCGTTTCTCGCCGACCGACGTCACCCAGGAGGACTCGGTTCGAGCCGCGATCGCCCTCGCGGAGGAAACATTCGGCAGCTTGAACGGCGCCGTCAGCTGCGCCGGCATCGGTACTCCCGGCAAGGTGCTGGGCAAAGAGGGGCCGCATTCGCTGGAGCTCTTCACCAAGGTGATTCACGTCAACCTGATCGGCACCTTCAACGTCCTGAGGCTGGCCGCCGAGGCCATGGCGCGGACCGATTCCGACGACTCGGGCGAGCGGGGCGCGATCATCAACACCGCGTCGGTGGCCGCCTTCGAGGGCCAGATCGGCCAAGTCGCCTACGCCGCGTCGAAAGGCGGCGTGGTCGGGCTCACACTTCCGAGCGCACGCGAGTTGGCGCGCTCCGGGATCCGGGTAGTGACAATTGCTCCCGGCCTGTTCGACACTCCTTTGATGGCAGGCCTGCCCGAGAAGGCTCGGCTGTCGCTCGGGGAGCAGGTCCCGTTTCCCTCCCGTCTCGGGCATCCGGGGGAGTACGCCGATCTGGTGCTGCACGTGTTCGAGAACCGGATGATCAACGGCGAGGTCATCCGGCTGGACGGCGCGCTGCGGATGGCGCCCCGCTGAGTGGACTCCGGCCATGGCGACCTATGCCATCGGCGATGTCCACGGGTGCTTTCGCACGCTCGAGCTCTTGTTGCTCCGGTTGCCCTTCGAGTCCGGTAGCGACCGGCTCTGGCTGACCGGTGATCTGGTCAATCGCGGACCCCGCTCGCTCGAGGTGCTGCGCTGGGCCGAAGGCGTGAGTCGGGATCTCGGCAAGCGCTTCGTCTCGGTGTTAGGCAACCACGACCTTCATCTGCTGGCGACCGCCGCGGGGCACGGCCGTCCGCACCATCGAGGCGCGTTCGCCGATCTGCTCGAGGCTTCCGACGCCGACCGGCTGGTGGACTGGCTGGCCCGCAGGCCCCTCTTCCACCGCGACGGCGCGACGGTCCTGGTGCACGCGGGGCTGTTTCCGGAGTGGTCGTTGGCGGAGGCCGCCGGGCGGGCCGCCGAGTTCGAGGCGGTCTTGCGCGAGGAGTCCTCGCGGGTTGCGCTGTTTGCCTCTGTCGCGAGCGATGGCGGCCGACTTCCGCGGAATCTCTACGGGCTGACCTCCCTGCGCATGCTCAAAGAAGACGGCGAGGTCTGCGACTTCACCGGTCCGCCGGAGCTGGCGCCCGAGGGTTGTATCCCGTGGTTCGAGGTCCCCGGCAGGCGGAGCCGCGACGTGACCGTGGTTGCCGGCCACTGGGCGGCTCTGGGATTGCGCCGGGAAGACGACTTTGTCGGGCTCGATACGGGCTGTGTCTACGGCGGATCGCTCACTGCGGTCCGGCTCGAGGACCGTGAGGTCTTTTCGGTCCCCAACCGCGAATGAAGAGTTGCGATTTCCGAGATGGGCGGATGCGCGAAGTGCCGGACGGATCGGGGGCCGGCGACCGCGGTGGCGGATCTTGACGCAACATCGTGACGTGTCTGTCGTTAGAGATATCCGCTCTACCGGTTGTCGGCGACCGGCGCCGAAGCGGTCGCGGGCGGCGACTGATCGAGGCGGTGCCCTGTCTCCGGTCCCGGAATTGCAAGCCCGAGACAAGACGCCTGTTCACCGGAAACGCTCAGCGCTCGGAGAATGCCCATGAAATCAATGTACAGAGCCGTCATTGGCGCGCTCGTCGCAGTCTGCCTCGGTGCGGTAGTCGCCACTCCGGCGGTCGGAGACGCCCGGTTGGCGCAGAAGGTGAGGACCTCGGAAGAGGTCTTCCAGGAGCTCCTGTCCTCGCCGGACCGTGAGGTGCCCGAGGAGTTGCTCGAGCGGGCGCGCTGTGTCGCGGTACTTCCCGGCGTGGTCAAAGGAGCCTTCGGTTGGGGGGGCAAGCACGGTCGAGGCGTGCTGTCGTGCCGCAACGAAGCGGGCGAGTGGAGCGCACCGGTGTTCGTTCGTGTCTCGGGTGGCAGCTTCGGCTTTCAGGTCGGAGTCCAGGCGGCGGATCTGGTTCTGTTCATGATGAGCGAACGGAGCATCCGCTCGCTTCTGAAGAGCAAGTTCACGCTCGGAGGCGACGTCAACGTCGCCGCCGGTCCTCTCGGGCGTAGCGCCGAGGCCGCGACCGATGCGCGTTTCCGCGCCGAGATCTACTCCTACGCGAAAGCGCGTGGCTTCTTCGCCGGCGTCTCGGTGGAAGGCGCCCGCCTGGCCCCGCATCGAAAGTCGATGACCCGGTACTACGGCCAGCCCCTGGATGCTCGGGCCGTTCTCGTCGACCACGAGATGCCCGAGCTGCCGAGCGAGGCGAAGTCGTTTCTGGCGGCGCTGCCCTAGCAGCCCGTGGCAGAAGTCCAGATGGTCGCGCGACAAGGTCTTACGGTA
>JBHHWO010000015.1:0-48301 GCA_046756565.1 Thermoanaerobaculia bacterium
CCTCTAGCCCGAGCCGTCCCCTGCCTGCCCTGAGCGAAGTCGAACGGGAAGGATTGGCCTGCCGATCGCCGCCGACGCCGGGGGGCACAAAGCCAGCAGGCGCCGCGTCTCGCCCTACTCAGCCCCGGTCATCTCGAGTCCGAGGCGCTCCATGAGATTGCGCACGATCTGCGCAGTCAGGCCCCACACTCGATGCCGGCCGACATGGTAGATCCGGAACGTCCGGTCGATCCCATCCATCGTCACCAGGCGATCCTCGACCACTCGGACGTCGGCGAACGCCACCAGGGGTACCTCGAAGACCTCCGCGATCTCGGCCTCGTTGATCTCGGTCTTGTAGGGATACGGAATCGCGCCGACGCACGGACGGATCCGGAAGCCCGAGAACGTGTCGAGATCGTCCAACTCGCCCAAACGGGCGACGCCCTTCTCGAGCAGGCCGATCTCTTCGCGGGTCTCGCGCAGAGCGGCAGTCCAGGCGTCTTCGCCGACCTCGTAGCCGCCGCCCGGAAAGGCTACCTGGCCGCTGTGCTGCGGCAGATCATGCGACCTCTTGGTGAGTAGCACCCAGAGCTGGCCCGCGCGAACGAAGAGAGGAACCAGGACCGCCGCCGGACGACGCTCGCCCGGCGTTATCCGGAAAGGAGGCGGATTGTCCAGCATGCGGCGCAGCTCGACGATCCAGCTATGCGCCTCGGAAACCCCCGTGTCGGTCATGAAGCGCCGTCGCCGGCCGATCGGCCGGTCAGTGAGAAAGGCTGATCTCGTCCCTCCGAGGAGGGCATGGAAATGGTCAGCATGTGCAGGAAATGGATGTCGTCGCGGCCCCAGATGCGATGCCGGATTCGAGGCGTCGCCGGAACCACCCGGAAAGTAACGCCTCCTTGCGGCCGAAACAAGAGGTTCTCGACCTCGCCGCCGTCGACCTCGAGCTCGCTCGGCGCGCCGGGACCGAACTCGAAGTCCAGATGAGCCAACCGGCCTGCCGAAGCAACCACGATCTCGCCCCTCGCACCGGCGCGCAGAACGAAGTGATCCCCTCCCGAGCCCGGAAGCAGGCCGTCGTTGGCGGTTCGCGCGAGGAAAAGCCTGCTGAAGACCTCCGCGCTGGCGGGTACCGATCGCTGGCTCGTCTCGTACGGCAGCACCGCCGCCACAGGCCTCGCGAAGCTCCTGCCTCGCAACCGGCCGGGCGAATCGGCAAGACCGATCCAAAGGGGCGCAAGCACGGCGACTCCCAGAGCCGCTGCAGCCGCGGCCGGTACGGCGGCTCTCTCGGGACGAACCGCGAAGAAGGCCAGCAGAGCGGGCGGCACCAGGCGCCGGTACCCAATTGCCTCGGGACCGCCGGCGATATTGAACGGATCCAGAGTGATCGTCGCAACCAGGACCAGAGTCATCGCCCCCCATATCGGCCATCGATGCCGCCTACCGGTGGCGGCCAGAACCACGAGCGGCAAGAAACAGGGCACCCACCCCGCGTGCCTGCCGACCAGTGCGTAGACGACGTTCCACAATGAGAGCAGCGGATCCCAGACGAGACCCGGCGCTTCGACGGCCTGCAGGCGTGCCGCCCACTCGCCGACGTCCGCCAGGGAATCGCCAGCCCGGACCGGCACGCCCGCATCCGGCCACCAGGGAGCGACGCCCGGGAACAAGACTCCACCGGCCAGCCATGCCGCTGCCAAGATCAGGGAAAAGCTCCCGATGGCGCTGGCCCAGGCTACTTCGTCGCGAGACCGGAACGCCGGTACCAGAACCGCCGGCAGGAAGACCGCGTAGAGCGGCTCCTGAAGCGTGGCCAGCGCGAGCAGGGCCCCGACCCCGAACCAGCGCAGTACGAAGAGGCCCCTGGCCGGGGACTCGGGCGCCATCTCGGGCAGCTCACGCCGGGGAGCTTCGTCTCGAGTCAGAAGATACGCGCCCACCAGGAGGGCGCCCACGAACAGCTCCGACCAGACTGCCCGTACATAGGCGAACGAAACAGTTCCCGCCACCAGCGCGAGCGACCAGTACGGAGCGCCGCGCGGGCTGTCACGATGCAGACGTACGCCCAGAGCCAGAGCCAGGCCCCCGAGCAAGAGAAGATTCAGGAGGTACGGCCCCCGCTCCGGCGCGATCCGGACAAAGGGCGCCAAAGCCGCCGAATACGGCAACGGTCGATGAAAACGCAGCGTCTCCCGCTCGAGTGAGACCTCGATTCGGGTCCCGCGAGTGGTCCATTCCCGCGACGCGAACCGATCGCGGTCCGATTCCGAATAGACCCGATCGCCGTCCCTCCCCAGGCTCTCGGCCTGAAGCCTGTATGTGGCTTCGGTGGGGCCACCCGGAGTGGCCGGGACCACCAGCGCCGAGTACGCGACCCCTGCCAACGCCAGGACCAAAGCGATCCAGCCGGGCAGCGCATCCGAGATCCCGCGCAAGCGCACTCTCAGCCGCCCGGGAACTCACCGACCCACGAGGGACCACCCAGTCCGCTCAGACCGGAGAGATTCTCGATGTGCGGCTCGATCACCAGAAACCGGCTACCGTGGGGACGGCGAAGCGACAGCAAGAAATCGTAGGAGTCGCCGGTATCGAGCGAGCGCGGCAATTCTCGCCAGTGTTCCTCCATGGCGCCGCCGCCGATCTCGGACCGCCACTCGACGCCCAGCTGGACGCCCCCGGGCCGTTCCTTGGTCGCCAGCCAGCGCGCGACGCCTCGATTCGTGAGATGAACGCCCAGGCTGCGCTGCTCACCCTCCGGCCACGGGGTCTCCGCTCCGGAGACCTCGATATGACCCGGGAGATCGCGCCAGAGAAGAGTCGTCGGCGGGGGTACCCGGACCGGCCGGGAATCCGGCGGCTCGAAATCGCGAAGCTCGAGACAAGCCTCTGCAATCGCCGAGGCCGCGGTGGCCAGGTCGTGCTCGGTGGCCACGAGCCGGCGAGCCGCAGCGCCCATCTCCTCGAGTCGCCCGGGAGACGCGAGCACCTCCCCCGCCGCCCGAGCCAGTTCGGCGGGCTCTTCGTCGCCCAGAGCCACTCGGAGCGCAACCTCGCCCGGGAGCTCCCGGAACTGCGCGTAGTCCGAGACCAAAGCGGGCCGGCCCAGCGCGAGCACTCGAAGCAGCGACGCCGACGTCTCGCCGGCTGTCGGATATCTGAGGTTGACGCAAAGATCGCACGCAGTTATCGCGGTCTCGAACTCGTCATAGGGCAGAAAGCCGGTCACATGCACGCGATCCTCGACTCCGAGCTCGGCCGCCAGGACCTCCAACTCGATCTCGGGGGAGACATCGCCAGCAATGACCAGGTGTGCGTCTTCGAGGCCGCGCTCGGCGAGCGCTCGAATCGCGACCGTGGTTCGCTTGATCGGCGTCTGGAATCCGAACGAACCCAGAAGCGGCCGCTCCGTGGGCAGCCCCTTCGCCTCGCGAAAGGCTCGAGCCGCCGCGACCGAGATCGGCTCGGGCAGCGGCATCCCCATTGGAACCACTCGCACCTCTACGTCGGGGCAGTCTTCTAGTAGCTGGTCTGCCGCCCAACGGCTGTGGACCAGAACGCCACGCTGCCTTCGCACCAGTTTGCGATGCACCGGCAGCCCGAACATCGCCGCGCTCGAGAGCTCTCCCCAGAAGCGTGCTTTAGCCACCAGCTCGCCGATCCAGCCGTGGTCGTCCTCGAGTCGGCGAGCGTAGCTCTTGAAATCACTCCGCGCCAGGGTCGATTCGACCAGGAGGTGGTGCAGGACCACATCATGCAGGGTCACGACCCCGACCCGGGAGAGCGCCAGCTTCTGCACCTCCTCGTGGTGGGGGTTGTTGCCCATCTGGAACAGCGGCAGGCGGCCTTCGGACCCCAGCTCGGAAGCGTCGACCGGTGCCCAGGTGGAGCTGAACTCGGCGGCGACCTCCTGCCCCGGAACCGCGACCACGCGAAGGTCACACTCGGCGGCGAGCACCGGCAGCAGATCGCGGCTGTAGTCCGCGATACCGGAACGCACCGGAGGCAGCGGCGAGACGTAGTCGAGTCTGAGGTCGGCCGGGCTCATCAGCGTCAGTTCGCCGAGGGTTCCTCGGCTCCGACGGCGATCTGCGCCTCCAGCCACGCGTGAATGAACGGCGTGATGTCCCCGTCGAGAACCTTGTCCGCGTCACCGACCTCGGTCGAAGTGCGGTGGTCCTTGACCATTCGGTACGGGTGCAGGACGTAGCTCCGAATCTGGCTCCCCCACCCGATCTCCATCTTCTCGCCCTCCCGCTTTGCCTGCTCTTCGCGGCGCTTCTGCATCTCGAGATCGTAGAGCCGGGCCTTGAGAATCTTCATCGCGGTGGCACGGTTTTTGATCTGGCTACGCTCGTTCTGACACGAGACGACGATGTTGGTCGGGCCGTGCGTGATCCTCACCGCCGACTCGGTCTTGTTGACGTGTTGACCGCCCGCGCCCGAGGCGCGATAGGTATCGATCCGCAGATCCTTGTCGTCGATTTCGATCTCCACTGTTTCGTCGATCTCGGGGTAGACATAGACCGAAGCGAACGACGTGTGACGTCGGCTCTGGGCGTCGTACGGGCTGATACGGACCAACCGGTGCACGCCATTCTCGCCTTTGAGGTAGCCGTAGCCGTAGTCGCCGCGGACCGCGAACGTGGCGCTCTTGATCCCGGCCTCCTCGCCGTCCAGCCGGTCCAGCAGCTGGACTTCGAAGCCATTCGACTCGGCCCATCGCAGATACATTCGCAGCAGCATCTCGGCCCAGTCCTGCGACTCGGTTCCGCCGGCACCCGGATGGATCGCCACTAGCGCGTTCTTGTCGTCGTCCGGCCCGGAGAGCTTGAGCTGTAGATCGAGCTCTTCGAGCTCCTGGCTCAGCCGGTCCAGAAACGAATCCGCCTCGGGATCGGGGCCGGCTTCGTTCAGAAGCTCCTTCCAGGCCGCCAGGTCGTCGCCGTCCGAGCGCAGGCGCTCGAGCGTCTTCAGCCTCCGCTCGAGCCCGCGCCGCCGGCGCAATAAAGGCGAGCTCTGCTTGGGATCGTCCCAGAATCCGGGCGCCTCCATCTCGCGGTCGATGTCCGCAAGCTGGTCTGCCAAGTCGGCCTCCTCAAAGATACCCCCTGAGCGCTTCGAGACGCTCCGCCAACTGGTCGATCCGCTGCTGGGTTTCGATGGGAATCATCGCCTTCTCACCTCCGCGATTCCCGAAATATAACAAAGGCGACCAGGGCGAAAGCCAGGACCGACACCGCCCACGGAGCCCTCGTGTAGAAGGTCTCGGCGGAGCCTCCGACGACACTCGCCGAGATCGTTCCCTCTTGGTCGACTCCCAGCGTTTGCAGCAGCTGGCCGCGCGGACCGATCACCGCCGACACACCCGTGATCGCCGACCGCAGGAGCGGTCGCCGATTCTCGGCGGCCCGGAACTGGGCCGCCCGGAGGTGCTGCCAGGGCGCCCAGGTGTCTCCGTACCAGGCGTCGTTGGTCACGGTGACCAGAACGGTGGCCCCGGCGCCGACCTTTGCCGCCACCTCGCCCGGAAACGTGACCTCGAAACAGATCGCTGCTCCCAGCGACTCGCCGCGCCAGGAAAGGTTGCCCGGGCTGGGACCGGGAGCAAAGTCACCGGCCGCCCGCGCGATCCGCTCGAGAAACGGCAGCCAATGGCCGAGCGGCACGTACTCGCCGAAGGGCACGAGATGCTGCTTGTCGTAGCGACCGTCGAGCTCTCCGGCGGATCCTCCCGGCGACTTGAGGAGCGCGGCGTTGTAGTAACTGCCGTCGAGCTCGAACGGGGAATTGAACAGCAGGGTGCATCCGGACCGGACCAGCGCGGCGATGTCGCGCTGAAGCCGGCTCCCGGGCCGATAGGCGTAGGGCCAGGCCGCGCTTTCCGGCCATACCAGAAGCTCACCCGGGTGGCACGCGTCAGTCGAAAGCTCGAACACCCGGCGGTAGTTCGCCTCCGCGGCCTGCGGGTCCCACTCGGTGAGGTTGGCGATATTGGGCTGGAGGATCGTCACCGCTCGCGGCGATCCGGACTCGGATGGTGCCTCCGCCAGCCGCCCGGAAACACCAAAGAAGAGCAGCACCGAAAGGCATGTCCAGACGGCCGGCGCCCACGCCCGGCGCTGGATGGACCGCGCCACGGCGAGATTCGTCGCGACGACGATTGCGGACAGCCCGTAGGATCCGACCCAAGCGGTGGCGTCGAGAGCTCCCGGGAGGGCCGCCGCGGAGTAGCCGGCAAGGTTCCAGGGGAAGCCAGTGAAGACGTGAGTGCGCACGACCTCGAGAGCGACCCAGAGCGCGGGAACCGCAGCCAAGTCGAGAACGCCGCCGCGCCGCCAGAGCCGCGCTCCGAGCCATGAGAACGCCGCGTGATACGTCCCGAGATAGCCGGCGAGAAGCACGAGGGCCGCCGCGGCCATCCACCCTGGCAGGGAGCCGAAGGTCCTCAGCGTCGCCGGAATCCACGAAATACCGGCCATCCAGAAACCGAGACCGTGGAACCAGCCGATCGACGCATTCCCTCCGGATGACCACAAAAGCAGCAACGGAACCAGGGCAAACCATGGCGCGACCGCCAGCGGCTCGCGACCGAAACAAAACGCCCACAGAGCGCCGGCTGCGAACGCCAGCGCCCAGCGCGACGCCCGAGTCACGTACTTCGGCAGCTTCAGTGGGTAATCCAGGTATCCAGCTTGTAGGTGCGTCGAACACTCTCGGCTACCACCTGCGCTTCGTCACGGTCCATGTACGGCCCGAGCCGCACCCTGTGAAGAACCCGGCCGTCGACCTCCACGGGAGAAATCACCGCGGGATAACCGCCTTCGCGCAGGCGGCTGACCACTCGCCGGGCCTGGACCTCTTCGGTAGACGAAAAGACCTGGATCACGAGCGCGTCCGGCGGACCCGCCGAGCTCCCGGTATCGGCGGCAGGCCCTCGAGCGGCGGCCGGAGTCGGCTCGCTCCCAGCCTTGCCGGGGGACGGAGCCTCGTCGTTCCCGCCAGCCGGCGCCTTCTGCGCCCGCCGCTCGGCGCGATCTCTGGACTCGGCAGGCGAGCTCTCGCCAGCGGCGCCCGTGGGCACCGGATTGGTTCCGGTTTCCGCCAGCTCCGGAGGCTCCTCTTGCCGGGTGAAGAAATCGAGCTGCTCCAGCGGAGCCTCTGCCGAGGCCGGGCCCGCGGATATCGACTGGGCGGAAGCCAGCTCGAGACCGGCGTCGGCGTCTCGGCCCAGCCAGACGCCACCCAGAAACGCGGCCAGGATGCAGACCAGGAGCACCACGAAGATCGACATCACCTGCCGGTTGGTCAGAGCGATCTCGTAGTAGCTCTGATCGTGTTCTTGGCTCACGCCTCTGGAACTCCCAGCTGGGAAAGAGCCTAGCCCTTGTCCGAAAAGGCCCGGAACATCTCGATCGGAATCGGGAAGAGAATAGTCGAGTTCTTCTCGGCAGCCACTTCGGTCAGGGTCTGCAGATAGCGAAGCTGCAGGGCGGTGGTGTTGGAGCTGATCTTCTCGGCCGCTTCGGTGAGCTTCGCCGAGGCCTCGAGCTCGCCACTCGCGTGAATGATCTTGGCTCGCTTCTCGCGCTCGGCCTCCGCCTGCCGGGCCATGGCGCGTTGCATCTCCTGCGGCAAGTCGACATGTTTGACCTCGACAGCCGAGACCTTGATGCCCCACGGGTCGGTCTGGGAATCGATGATCGACTGCAGCTGGTTGTTGAGCTTCTCGCGATGAGAAAGCAGCTCGTCGAGGTCGGCCTGACCGAGCACCGATCGCAGGGTGGTCTGGGCGATCTGGCTCGTGGCGAACAGATAGTTCTCTACTTCGACGATGGCTTTGGCGGGATCGAGGACACGAAAATAGACCACCGCGTTGACTTTCACCGAGACGTTGTCTTTGGTGATCACGTCCTGCGATGGCACGTCGTGGACGATGGTCCGCAGCGACACCTTCACCATCCGCTCGAACGGCCAGAAGATGAATACCAGGCCCGGCCCCTTCGGCGCCGGCGAGAGCCGGCCCAACCAGAAGGTCACCGCGCGCTCGTATTCGTTAAGGATGTTGATCCATCTGGAGATCGCAAAAATCGCCAGGAACAGCAGAAAGATCAGACCGTAGTAGGGCATCAAAGAAGCTCCTCTGGTTCCGCGGGCGCACCGTTCGCGTTGTTCGCGCGCACCCGCAACGTCATCCCGTCGACTCCGACAACGACGACCTCGCTGCCGGACCCGATCGGTTCCTCACTTCTCGCGTCCCAAAGCTCGCCGTGTACGAACACTTTGCCTTTGGGCGAAAGCGCCGACCTGGCAACACCGCGTTCGTTTACGAGTCCTTCGCTTCCCGTGCGCACCTGGCTCCGGTGAGCGCGAATGGCCATCATGGTCATGAATCCGACGACCAGCAGACTGAATATAGTCGCTGCTCCGATCACGTCGAGCCCGACGCGAATTGCGGGATCGGCCGACTTGAAGAGCATCAAGGATCCGAGGACCAGCGAAATGAGACCGGCGGCCGTCAACAAACCGTAACTCACCACTTTGACTTCGGCGATGAAGAAGATCATCGCCAGCAGTATCAAGGCGATACCCGCGTAGTTGACCGGCAAAACGGACAGTGCGAAGAAAGCCAGGATCAGGCAGATCGCTCCCACGACCCCGGGCAGGATCGCGCCTGGATTCGAGAGCTCGAAGTAAAGGCCGAGGCCCCCGAGAGTCATCAGAATGTAGGCGATGTTCGGGTGCGCGAGAGCCGACAGCAGTCGTTGAAAAGCGGACATCTCCCGGCGCTCGATGACCGCGCTCGAAGTCGAAAGCGTGGTCGCCGCCTCCCCGCGCCTCACCTCACGGCCGTCGATCTCGTCGAGCAGCGTCGCCAGGTCTTCGGCAATGACGTCGATCAGACCGTTCTCGAGTGCCTCTTCGGCGGTGAAGGACTTGCTGTTGACCACCGCGCTCTCGGCGAGCTCGAGGTTGCGGTCATTCCGGTCGGCCAAAGAGCGAATCGTCGCCGCTGCATCCTCCTCGACCTTGTCCGCCATCACGCCGCTGATCTCCTCACCCGATCCGGACACCGGATGGGCGGCGCCCGTGTTGGTTCCCGGGGCCATCGCCGCGACGTCGGCTGCCATCAAGATAAAGAAGCCCGCCGACGCCGCCTGGGCACCCTTCGGAGACACATAGACGACCACCGGCACCTCGGAGCCCAGCATCGCGGTGAAAATCTCGCGAGTCGACGTCAGCAGGCCTCCGGGCGTCGACAGCTCGATAACGAAAACTCCCGCCTTCAGCCTCTCGGCTTCGGCCAGAGACTCCTTGACGAACTCTGCCGCCGGAGGGTGAATGATCGAGTCGATCTTGATCGTGACCACCGGAGCTGTTGCGTCCGCTTCGGCCTCGACCTCGTCGGCGAGCACAAGGGCGCTCACCGCGAGTCCGGCGAGCATCGAGAGTAGGGGCCAGGCCCAGCGCGAGCTCATGGATCGGTCCGTCCGCATAGCAGAGAAAGTATAGCTCTGGTGGCGCTTTGTCGGTGAAGAGGAGCCGCTCGAGATGCGGCGGACCCAGTCAATTGTCGCGCGCGCCCTGGGCGATCCATTCCGCGACTCCTGCAATCTCCTCGTCGGCCAAGAAAGGGCCTCCGAGAGGCATGCGCCCGCCGATGTTGTTGGTTCCACGGAGCTTCCTGACGAGGTAGCTGCGCTCGGAGTCACCCGGCCGCACCCGGAGCTCGCCCGGCGACTGCGTCACCGGCACGTCGATCAGGTTGGCGAAGCTGCGACCGCCCTCCAGATTGAGACCGTTCGCGGCGGTGATGCTGTCGTGGCAGCCGCTGGTCGCGCACCGGCCCGAGAACACGCTCAGTTGGATGCCGGAAAGGGTGGTCGCGGCGGTACCGACCGCACAGCTGGGAAACTCGTCGAGCTGGTTTCGCTTTCGGACGAGGTCGATGCACAGCGTGATCCCGGTCCCGGCGGCGAGCGCCGAGCCGAGGGGCTCGACGCTGACCGTAACCAGGCTATCTTGGGCGACGCTCTTGGGGAACCTCTTGGACTTGCGAAAGCCGTCCTCAGGCGAACGGTCGACGATCAAACGGTAGCGCTTGCGAGTCTGGCCGGTGTCAATATTCTGGATCTCGACGCGGACGACGACCTCTTGGGGCAGCAAGGTGTTTTCATCGGCCCCGCGCAGCCGGCCCGATGCCTGAAGCAGACGGTGACCCAGCTTGACCCTGCCGGGAACCGTCCAGGTGGCGACCAGGGTCTCCTCGCCCTCGCTGATCTCGTTGTCGAGTCGCCACGAGGATTGGAATATGCGCCGCGCACCAGGGTCACCGGGAAGGATGCAGCCACCCGCGAGCAGGCTCGCGAGAACTGCCGGCACGAACAGGGGCTGGAATCGGGCCTGTCTCATTCAAATCTCGACCACCTGTTCGACCGGGGCCAGGCAGCGTCTCTCGTCGCATGCCTGCAAACTCACGACCAGGGCCGGAGCGTCGCCGGTCTGTTCGAGCCGCCCGCTGATTACCACCTGGCCCTCATGGATACGGACCCGATCCCGGCCCAGAATCGGCGGCAACTCGTCGGCTTCCGGATGAACGACCTCGTGAAGCTCGACGTCGCGGCCTTCGAGTGAAAGGGCGTGAATCCATTCGGGAGCGTCACCCTCCGGGTACGCCGCGTAGATGTGCCAGCCCTCGTCCACCGTCAGTAGGAGCGAGAAGCTCCGGACTCCATCGACGCCCGGCTCTCCGGCCGAAAGCTCGGCCCGCACGGCTCTCTGGGCCTCGTCGTCGAACCGGCCGTCCGCCGGAGCGGCCGCTTCGCCGACGACCGCGGAAGATCTCGGCGGTTCGCCAGCGGCCGCCCTGCGTGCCGCGATCGTCATCATCCGCGCGGGCTCAGCCAGGCGCTCGAGCAGCGGGGCAAAACTGCGTAGAGCCGTTCCCGCTTCGTCCGACCACTTCGTCTCACCGGTCAGCCCGGCCATTTCCAGCAGGTTGAGCACCGCCACCGCATTGGCTGACGGCATCGCACCGTCAAAGAAGTCCTTCGAGCGCACCAGCACGTCGTCGGCCTCGGCGGCGGCGAAGAACCCACCTCTCGGATCGGCCAGCCTCCGGGTCTGCTCTTCGGTGAGCCGTCTCGCGGCCTCCAGCCAGCGCGTCTGAGCAGGCCGGGCGCGACTCATCGCCAGAAGACCTCGCACCAGGTAGGCGTAGTCCGACAGGAACGCTTCGATCTCGCCGTGCCCTTCACGCCAGGAGTGCAGCAGAGTGCCGTCGGAAGACCGCATCGTTTCGAGGAGAAACTCGGCGGCGCGGCCGGCCTGGTCGATAAGACTCTCCTCGCCGATCAACCGGCCGGCGGTTGCAAGTCCCGAAATCGCGACCCCGTTCCAGTCGGTCAAAATCTTGTCGTCGATCAGAAGCTGCTTACGGCTGGAGCGTTCGGCGAAGAGCCTGGTGCTCAGCGCCGCCATTTGAGTCTGCAGTTCCTCGACTTCCAGTCTTCGCTTGCGTGCCTGCGTCTCGGACCGCTCCGGTCGATGAAGGACGTAGTGGGTGCCCTCGAGGAACGGCGCGCTGTCGAAACCATATAGCGGCGCCAGAAAGGCGTAGTCTTCCTCGCCGAGAGCGTCCAGCAGCTGATCGCGTGTCCAGACGTAGAAAGCGCCCTCATGACCGTCGGTCTCGGCGTCGAGCGCGCTCCAGAAGGCGCCCTCGGACGAGGTCATCTCACGCGCCAGGAAGCCGGCGGTCTCGCGCACGACGCGAGCTGCCTGCCGCGAACCGCTCCTTTCGAACTCACGGCCGTACGCCTCCAGCAGCCAACCGTTGTCGTAGAGCATCTTCTCGAAATGCGGTACGTTCCACTCGCGGTCGGTCGCGTAGCGATGAAACCCGCCGCCGAGGTGGTCGTAGATTCCGCCGCGAGCCATGTGATCCAATGTCACTTTGAGCATCTCGGCCGCTCGATCGCGCTCGGGCGCGAACTCGGCCAACAGGAAGAGGTTCGAAGGCGACGGGAATTTGGGCGCCCCACCGAAGCCGCCCCACTGCGGGTCGAATGAGCGCTCGAGCCCGGCGAGCGAGCGCTCCGCGGCCGAGCCGTCGGGCATCTCGTCCGCCGGCTCAGGGCGTTCCTCCAGATTGTGGCGAATCGCCTGGGCGAGGCTCTTCGCCTGCTCCTCGACGTCGCTTCTTCGATTCGACCAGGCGTCAGCCATCGAGGTCAGGACGGTGCGAAACGCCGGCAGGCCGGGACGGTCCACGGGCGGGAAGTAGGTCCCGGCAAAATACGGTTCGAGTGCGGGCGTCAGGAACACCGAGTTCGGCCAGCCGCCGTGTTGCGTGAGGATCTGGGTAGCCGACATGTAGATCTCGTCCAGATCCGGGCGCTCTTCGCGGTCGAGCTTGATGTTGACGAAGTGGCGGTTCATGAGCGCCGCAGTATCCTCGTCTGTGAACGACTCCCGTTCCATCACGTGACACCAGTAGCAGGTCGAGTAGCCGACCGAGAGGAAGATCGGTTTGTCCTCGTCACGCGCGCGAGCCAGCGCCTCCGAACCCCACGGAAACCAGTCGACCGGGTTGTCTTTGTGAAGGAGGAGGTACGGGCTGCTCGACTTGGCAAGGCGATTCATGCCGGGAGTATACGGAGGCCCTCGTCCCGCTCGGTCTTTCGAGCGGATCTGTTCGATCGAGCGAACCGACGGGAAGACCGGCTGGTCTCGCTTGCGAGCCGTGCAGGAAGACCCCGTCTGGCCGGTCGAGGCCAACGGTTGCTTCAGCCGGCCCGGGCCTCGGCTGGCCGAAAGCATCGACGAGCTCGCGGCCGCGTTTCACGGCTACGAACCGACTCTGGGCGGTCCACCGGAATAGAGTCGCCGCTCAGGGAGAGGTCTCGGCCAGATCCTCTTCCGAGTCGTCGGCGTCGGCAGCGCCGGTGCGAGCGGCGATCAGCAGAATCGCGACGTTCCACACGTTCCACCAGCCGACCGTGTACCAGTTCGGCCAGGCCACGAGGGCGAAGTAGTTCAGAATCCCGATGCCGAAGGCCAGCCCGAGCAGACCGCGCGACTGCACTTCCGGCAGGTGCCAGTGCGACAGCATCAGCATGGCGAACACCAGCACCACGGTGGCAGCGGCTGGTGCCGGCACCTGATCCCGCATGAGCACCAAAGCCATCAAATAGCCTGCCGCGATCGGCGTCGGCACTCCGGTGGTTCGATTCGCCTTCTCGTGCTCGTTAGTGGTGAGGTTGAACCGCGCCAGGCGGTATACACCCGCCAGCACGAAGCTCACCGCAACGAACACGCCCAGCCCCTCGAGTGGTCTAAGGATCGCCTGGTGCACCAGAAACGCCGGCGCGGCGCAGAAGCTCAAGCTGTCCGACAGCGAGTCCATCTCCTGGCCGAACTTGCTGGTCGCGTTGAGCATGCGGGCCACCCGGCCGTCGGCGAGATCCAGGAGGATCGCGACCATCAACAGAATGACCGCGAGGCGAAACTTGCCGTCGGCCGCCGCCACCATGGCGATGAAGCCGACCACGATGTTCGCTGCGGTTACAGCGTTCGGAACGAACAGGAGTCTGCGGCTCGCAGGCATCGGGACGTGATCCTATCGCAACTTGGTCAGCGGAGAGCTTTCGGCAGCCAGTCCTCGCCTTCCGGACCGTTCATTCGCCAGTAGGGAATCCGTTCGCATTTCAGGAGCCTGTAGACCGTGCCCGCGCGGTCCTCGGAGTAGACCAGAGGGTGCGGCGCTTCCCTCGCGAAGGCGAATCGCATCCAGCCGGCCGCGCCTCTGGACTGTGGAGCCAGCTCGAGCTCGATCGTCTCGAAGCTCCCGGCGGGCACGTCTCTCTCGCCGATTCTCCGATCGATTCCATAGGACCGGGCGAGAAGCTCTGGGAAACGGCCGGTCATCAGAGTGGGAAACACCGATACCTCCCCGGGCAAGGGGCCATCGAGAAAGTCGCGCAGCACCAGCGCGAGGCCGTCGCGCGGCAGCGCGCCCTGCTCGAAGTCGACAGTGCTCTCCCCCTGGCCGTCGAAGTACGACCGCGTGTTCAGGCGGCTATCGACCATCTGGGCCGTCGAGACCCCGCAGCCTTCCGAGCTCGTTACCGCGAGTTTCTGCAGCCGACCGGTGTCGCGGCGGACAAAGGTGCTCGCCATCTGGTGATAGGTATAGATCCCGGTCGGGACGTCTCGAACGTGGTTGAGCTTGAGGACCTCAAAACCGTCGGGACGGGCCGCATCCGCTTTGACCTCCAAGTCCGGCGCCCACGGCTCCTTGACGGCGATCAAGAGGGCGGTGCCTGGGTTGCCGCGGCCGTAGCGTTGCCACTCGATCTCGTAGGCGCAGAACTCTGCATTGCCATCGTCCCAGACGGCGTCGTGGCGCCATTCGGCGGCCGCGACGGCGGCCGCCCAACCCGCGCTCCAGAGCGCAAGGACACAGGTCAGCACCAGCCCCAAAATGACTGTGGTTGGCTGCTTTCCGATCATGTTCGATTCTCCTCTGTTAGCAACGCCGCTATGCTACATTCCCGTTCGCTCGATTGCGGGCGATCGGTTGCATCTCCGGCGCGGACGCCTCCATGGATCTATACGAAAACATTCTCGAGACGTTGGGGAACACTCCTCTCGTCAAGCTGGACCGCTACTGCAAGGGCCCGGCCACGGTTGCCGCGAAGATCGAGTCCTTCAATCCCGGTTCGAGCGTCAAGGACCGGATTGGCATCGCCATGATCGAGGCCGCCGAGGAAGCCGGCCAGCTGTCGCCCGGGCAGGCCATCGTCGAGCCGACCTCGGGCAACACCGGTCTCGGCCTGGCCATCGCCGCGATCCTGCGCGGCCATCCCATGATCTGCACGTCGGCCGACAAGATCCCGCCGGAGAAGGTCGCTCTGCTGGAGGCCTACGGCGTCGAGGTGATCACCTGCCCCACCAACGTCTCCGCCGACGATCCGAAGTCCTACTACAAGACCGCCGAGCGCATTCGGGACGAGCGCGGCGCCTTCCTTCCCTACCAGTACTACAACCAGGCAAACCCCGAGGCGCACTACCGCTCCACGGGACCGGAGATCTGGCGCCAGACCGAAGGCAAGGTGACCCACTGGGTCGCCGGAGTCGGCACCGGTGGCACGATCAGCGGCGCTGCGAAGTACCTCAAGGAGCAGAATCCCGACATCAAGGTCATCGGCGTGGATCCCATCGGCTCCGTATACCAGCACTACAAGGAGCACGGCGAGCTCCCTCACGAAGACGACATCCACCAGTACCTGATCGACGGGATCGGCGAGGACCTCCTGCCCGAGAGTGTCTGGATGGACACCATCGACGAGATCATCAAGGTGGACGACCAGTCGGCCTATGACGCGGTGTTCGAGCTCGCACAGACCGAGGCTATCTTCACCGGGTCCTCGGGCGCGGCGGCCGCGGTCGGCGCCCGCCGGGTGGCGGACGAGCTGGGTGAGGACGGATTCGTGGTGACGCTGTTTCCGGACTCGGGCGAACGGTATCTGTCGAAGCTGAATCCCAAGTGGTTGAAGGAACAGGGCCTGCTGGGCGACGGCTAGAGAATCATTTACGGCGTTGGGACACAAGTCGGGACCCTCGGCTCCGCTCAGGATGACATACGGGGAGAGCTGAGCACGAGTCCGCCGCGCTCGGGGGGACGCACTCGCCCTACTGGTAGATCTCGCCCCGGTGCCGGATCCAGCCGCCCTCGTGGCGGCCCTGGGGATCGCGGTGGGTCCAGTGAAGGACTCCTCCGCGATCGTTCCATTCGTACTCGCCCTTGATCTCGACCCTGTCGCCCCTCTTGACAGGCACCCTGGGGGCCAGGTCGATGTTGTGGGCTACCAGGATAGTCTGTCCTGAAGCGAGCTCGACGACGAACCGCTGGTGCCGCGAGCCCTGGTTGTCGTCGGCGAGTACCCGCGAGACCTCTCCCTCCGCCGCCACGACCACGTTGGATCGGCGTTGGAGATACAGCCGTCTGATGTCGTCGCCGGAGACTCCGGCGCTCCGATCGCCACGGCCATCGGCGGTGTCGGCCTCACGTTCCCAGAGAACCCAATCGCCGACCGCGATCCGACCGCTGGTCAGCCCTTCGCCGATGAACCAGATCAGCCCGATCAGCGTAAGCACCAGGACTCTGCGGCGAGCCCGCCGGCTCCGTGCACTCATCGCGCGGCGATCTTATTCGGCGCCGGCGAGACGAACGTGACGATCTAGGTTAGAATCACCACGGTTTCGGCCACAGTACGCAATTCGCATCTCGTATCGGGGAGACCGGTGCGGGCGGCCCTGCGGGGCCGGATTCGATCAAGAACTTCAGAAAGGGAGCACGAATGAACTGGACCAAGATCATCCTGGCGGCCGTCGTTGGCGGGATTCTCATGAACATCACCGAGTTCGTCGAGCACGTCCTCATCCTGGGAGGCACTTACGCCAAGTATCCGGACGTCTTCAACCAGGGCGAGGTGAACCCGCTGTACTACCTGGCGATCGCTCTCTTCATCGCTTTCTTCGCGGCGATCTTGTTCTCCAAGAGCCGGAGATGCTGGGGCGACGGCTGGAAGGGTGGCGCCACCTTCGGCTTCTTCCTCGGCCTGGTGTTTTTCTTCGCGCAATTCTATCCGGCCCTCACGATCGACGGATTTCCCTACTTCCTGAGCTGGTGCTGGGCCGGAAGCAAGCTCATCGCGATGACGATCATGGGCCTGGGTCTCGGTCTGGTTCTCAAGAACTAGAACGGCTACAAGGTCAGGCGGCCTGGGTTTCCCGGGCCGCCTCGGCAAACCTGTGAACGATCTTCGCGGCCGGCTCGATCGCGGTAACGCCCGCGACGCTCTTGCCGGCTTGCCAGAAGTCCTTGGTGCCTTCCTCGTCCAGGGAGGCACGCTTGAGCTGCCACAGCGACTTGAGGGCGTAGATCGTCCGCATCCAGTGCTTTCGCCTTCGTCCGCGCAGCATCCAGCGGGCAAACGCTCCGGCCTTCAAGCCCATGCGCTCGATGTAAGGCGTCTTGATCACCGACACCGGCACGCCGGTGATCCGCTCGGACAGGACGACGTCGGCTTCCTTGGCGTCGACTATCGCCTGCTTGTAGGGAACCGCTGAACTGCACTCGGTAGTCGCGATGAAGCGGGTGCCTAGCTGGGCGCCGGCGTAGCCGATCTCGAGAGCCTCCACGAAGCGGTCTTCACTCCCGACGCCGCCAGCGCAGATCAACGGAACACCGAAATCGGCCAGTTCTCCATAGAGATCGGCGGCGGTCTTCGGCCCGGCGTGGCCGCCGGCGCGGTTGTTGACTGCGATCAGCCCGTCGACTCCGCCCTCGAGCCCCTTCTCGGCCCACTTCCGCTCGGTCACATCGTGGTAGACGACCCCACCGACCGAGTGGGCTTTCTCGCAGACCCATCGCGGGTTGCCCAGAGAGGTGATGAAGAATCGGACGCCTTCCTCCAGGGCTATGTCGACCCAGCGCGCCATCCTGTCCATGTAGCGCCGCGAGGATTTCTCGATCAGCGCGTTCATGCCGATCGCCCGGTTACCGGAGAGCTCTTTCATCAGGCGAAGGCCATCTCTGTACTCGTGGCCGTGGACGTAGGTCAGCGAGATCGGCTGAAACACGCCCAGTCCACCTACCTTCGAGACCGCCCCGACCAGCTCCGGATTCGAGCACGGATACATCGGCCCGCAGATCAAGGGAATGTCGACGCCGGCGTGACGGGTGAACGCGGTCTCGAGATCGCTGGCGGCAGCTCGCTGATTGGCCCGTGCGCTATCCAACGCCGTTGTCCCTGGGGCTCAGGAGCCAGGTCACTCGCACTCTGGCTACCTCGTCACCGCTGCGATCGCGGATGACCGCCTCGACCTCATGCGGAGTCGGCTCCTCGACGTCATGCACCTGGCTCCGGCACTCGGCCGTCAGTCGGCCACGAGCTTTCTTCGTGTACTCCGTCGACAGGTTCGTGACGATCCCTCTGACGCTCGTTGGCAGCGCGGTCAGTGTCGCCAGACCGCTCGCCACTTCGCCCAGGTTGGTGAGCGCCACCGCGTGTACCGAACGCAAGTGGTTGCGCACCTTGCGACGGTCTCGCAGCTCGGCCTTGACATAGCCGGGCTCGAGCTCCGCGATCCTGGCACCGATGGTGCCCGTGTAGGGCGCTCCCCTGCCGACCATGTAGCTGAACAGGGCCTTGCCGCCGGGAATTCCCCGGAGCCGATTCCATCTGGCGAGTAGCCGCTGGCCCGGAGATGCGTCATCTATTGCCATGATCGGAATCGTAACGTGAAACCGCGGCCCGTCATCGGAAGGAATTCGCGGACACCGCCGGGAACCCTGGATCGTGCCCCGGTGTCCTGGCTAGTGGTCATGCGGCAACAACGAGAATCGAGCACGCCCTCCCACCGATCCCGCCGGAGAGGCCGTACAAGCTTATGGGAATCAATAGTTTACAGCAGTCGGCTGGCCTCGGACCCCGCCTCGCAAGCCGTCGGCACCGGTTTCGCAGGCCCCTGGATGACAATCATGGAGTTCACGGCGGCGCGGCGGGCTGTGAAACCGGTCACATCGTGGCCAGGCCCTCGTGTAGTCTGATCCAATAGTTCTCAACCCCAGGCTGGCCAGCGCTTGGGCGGAGCCGGCGCTGGGGGCAACCACAAGGAGGTTGCAATGGCTCGCAGAAGAACCTACTCCCGCGGATTCTTCGGATCGGAACGCCGAGGCTCGCTTCTCAATCGGGTTCGCTCGCTCCCCGGCCGGCGTCTGGTGCCCGGCTGGTTCATCGCCGAGCAGCGCAAGACCGCCGACAAGGCGCGCAAAGCGGTCATGAAGGCGATCAAGCCGGCTTCCAACAAGGCCACGCCGGAGCAGCGCCTAATCCAGCGAGCCACTTGGGGCATGACCGTGACCGACATGGCCAACGTCTCGGACCTCGGCTACAAGAAGTTCTTGAGCCGGCAGCTCAGCCCGGAGACCATCGACGACGGCGGCTTCGAGGACGCCCTCAACGAGTCGCTCCCGACCCTGGCGATGACGCCGTTCGAGCTTTACCAGTCGGGTGACGAGTTCCGTGCCGTCATCGAGTTGATCGTCGCCAAGCTGTTGCGCGCCGCGTACAGCCCCCGCCAGCTCTACGAGCGCATGGCCGCCTTCTGGAGCGATCACTTCGCGATCGACATCCTGGCCAACCACGGATACCTGCTCAAGGCCACCGACGACCGCGACGTGATCCGCGCCCACGCGCTCGGGAGGTTTCACGATTTGCTGTCGGCGAGCGCTCACAGTCCGGCGATGCTCGAGTACCTGACCAACGACTCGAACGTCCGCGGGCATCCGAACGAGAACTACGCGCGCGAGCTGATGGAGCTTCACACGATGGGCGTAGACGGCGGCTACACGCAGGAGGACGTGCGAGAGGTGGCCCGCTGCTTCACCGGCTGGACCTTGCACAACGTCTACAACCCCAGCCGCGAAATGGGTACCTTTCTCTTCGAGCGATTCAACCACGACCGGCGCTCGAAGCGGGTGCTGGGAACCAGGATCCGCAAGAACCAGGACGAGGAAGACGGCCTGCAGGTGCTGGCGCTTCTCTCCGAGCATCCCAAGACCGCCGAGTTCATCTCCTACAAGCTCTTGCGCTTCTTCCAGGGCTACGACCCCGACAAGCGAACGGTCAAGAGAGTGGCTTCCAAGTTCAGCAAGACCGGCGGCAACATCCGGTCGACCATGAAGACCGTGCTCTCCAAGTCCAACATGAGAACGGCGACGCCGAAGCTCAAGCGCCCTCAACACCTGATGGTCTCCGCTGTCCGCGCGACCTCGGCCGACATCAACCGCATCGACTACATGGTCGAGACGCTGGAGTCCTCCGGGCACCTACCGTACGCATGGACATCTCCCGACGGCTACCCCGACGACGAGATCTACTGGTCCGGCTACATCCTGCCGCGCTGGAACTTCGCCGCCGACATGCCCGACCCGCGGGAATCCGGCATTCACGTCGCGCCGGCGCTACTCGACGAGTCGCAGTCGAAGAAGAAGTTCGTCAGGCGGCTCGATCGGCGGATGTTCAACGGCACCATGTCCGACGAGACCCGCATCGGCATCGAGGAATTCCTCGACGCAGGAAAGTACAACACCAAACGCTTGCGCGAAGCGGTCGGCATTGCCATCGCTTCTCCCGAGTTCCAGAACTACTAGCGCGCCAGCCAGGAGGTACAAGATGAGCCAACACAAGTGCAAAGGCTGTGCGGAGTATCGGGACCTCTCGCGCCGGCAGTTTGTCGGATTATCCGCCGGCATGGTGGTCGCCGCGGTCACGCCTTCCTGGGTCCCGCGCGTGGCCTACGCCCAGTCCGAAGACTCGGAGCGAGACATCATGGTTTCGGTCTTCCTGCGCGGCGGCCTCGATTCGCTTTCGATGTGCGTGCCATTCAACGAGCAGGAGTACTACAACCTGCGCCCCACGATCGCGGTTCCCCAACCCGACAGCGGCCAACCGACAGCAGCGATCGACCTCGATGGAGACTTCGGATTCGCCACCACGATGCAGCCGCTGATGGACGCTTTCAACGACAGCGAGCTCCTGGTCGTTCATGCTTGCGGACTGCCCGAGTCCAATCGCTCCCACTTCGACGCGATGCACTTCATGGAAGTCGGCGAGGCCGATCCATCGCCGTCGAACTTCACCGGCTGGCTGGGGCGCCATCTCCAATCCACGGCGCCGACGCTGCGCGACGGAGTCCTCCGGGCGGTCGGCATCGGCTTCGGACTCCAGCGCACGCTGGTGGGCGCGCCCAAGGCGCTGCCTATCTCCGATCTGGCCAGCTTCGGCTTCACCGGCCGGGGCGCGACCAAGAAGGACCGCAAGGCGGTGCTCGAAGAGATCTACGCCTACGCCGAGGAGCCCCTCAAGACCTCGGCGAGCGACACCTTCCGCACCGTGGAGACCCTCAAGAGCATCGGATTCTCGAGCTACAGGCCGAAGGGCGGCGCCCGCTACCCGGACAGCGAGTTCGGCTACGCCATGCGCTCCACCGCCGCCCTGATCAAGGGTGATGTGGGCGTCGAGGCGGTCGCGGTAGATATCGGAGGATGGGATACCCACGATTTCCAGGGCAATCTCGACGGCTCGATGATGTATCTACTCCAGGATCTGTCCGACTCGCTGGGAGCCTTCTACAAGGACCTGAAGGCCTCCAACGTGCGCAACGTCGTGACCGTTGCCATGTCAGAGTTCGGCCGGAACGTCTTCGAGAACGGCAGCCGGGGCACCGACCATGGCTACGGCGGGCTCATGCTGGCGATGGGCTCGAGCATCAACGGCGGCCAGGTACTGACCGAGTGGCCGGGGCTCGACAACTCGCAGCTGTTCGAAGCGCAGGATCTCCAGATCACCATCGACTATCGCGACATCCTAACCGAGATCCTCACCAAGAGGATGGGCAATCCCGACTACCGAACGATCTTCAATGACAAGAGCTACGCACCCAAGACGCTCGGCGCGGTGATCTAGGCATCCCGCTCCATCCGGCTAGAGATCGAGATCTTGAAGCCGTCGGGATCCTCGACCGCGAAATCCCGGGATCCCCAGGGCTGGTCAGTGGGCTCCGACAGCAGGCTCCCGCCGCGGGCCTTGATGTCGGCTGCGAGCTGGTCCACGTCCTGGTCTCGCAGTAGACGCGAAAGCCGACGAGCTTGTCCTCATGCCGGTATTCGTCGGCAACCACGAACCCCATGACATCCCGGTACCAGGCGATGCTCTTCTCGATGTCGTTGACGGTGAAAGCCGGCAGTGCCGACCGCAGACGCAGGGTCTCGGGCTTCTTTCGCTCGCTGCTCATTACCACCTCCTCTGGCCTGGTAACAGTCGCGAAGACCCTACCATTTCGTTGACAGTATCCTCGGCGAACCGTACCCTGTCTCCGTTCCATTCAACCGGACGGAGGTCGGAATGCTTCGAAACGCATCCTGTTTGATCACAGCCGCGCTCTTGGCGCTGGCGTGTACGCCGAGCTCGACTCACGAGGCCGTGCTGGCCCAACTCGAGACCTGCACGGCCGATCTGGAGCGCACCCGCTCCGACGCCACGGCCTGGAGGGATCGCCTCGACACCTGGGAGCACCAGATCGGCCTGAGGCTCCAGGAGCAGGAGGCGGCAACCGCTCTCAGCCTCGACACGATCCAGCTCAAATTCAATGAGATCCGTTCTGCGGTTCCGCAGGTCATCGAGAGCGAGATCGGCGGCCATATCGACGAGGTCGAGAGCTTACTGGTCGCCGGCTTCCAGGATCTTTCGAAGGGCAATCAGGCGCTTCAGCAGCAGCTCGAGGACACCCGGGTGCTACTGAGCGAAGCGCGCCAGGAGCTCCAAACGGGAAATCAGCTGGCGCGGACCGCCCAGAGCGAGCGCCGGGCGATTCGTGGCCACATTTCGGGTCTTTCCGCCGAGACCACGGCACTCGTAGGCCGCATCCACGAGTTCGACCGCACCCGCTTGCAGTGCAAGAGCTGCCCGGAATATCTCGATCTCAGGAAGCGCAAGGCAGCCGACATCGCCGAGTTTCACAACGACATCGTCGAGCACCTCTCGGCCCTTCAGGGCGAGTTGATGGGAGGCGCCGAGGTGGAACAGCCCGGCGCTGAAGAGCCGGCCGAAGAGAGCACCGGTCCGTAGTCGGCCAGGGAGCCGGCGGAGAGATCTGTCGAGACCACCTCGAGAACCAGCGGCTTCGAACCTGCTACATCCGGCCGCGTACCTCAGCTAGACCGTTCGCGAGAAAGGACTCTCCCTGAGCTCCCAGCCCGGGCTTTGGAGCCGAGCTCAACCGGCCAGCGTTCGCCGGTACCAGTCGGCGATTCCCCGACCGATCGTGTGCGGGTACTCCTCGGGCGTGAAATGTCGTCCCTCGCCGAGATCGACCGTGTCTAGCTCGGGCAGCCGCCTCTCGAGTGACGGCACCACCGCCGGAGGGATGATGAAAGCAGGCCGAACGTAGAACAGGAGCTTTGGCACCTGGCTCGTCTGGAGCCACTCGAAGTAGCTTTCGACGGTGGCGTGGACCTCAGCGGGCTCGCCGTCGAGGGGGATTTGCGTCGGCCAGGTACGGACCGCCTCGCGGTGCCTCGAATCGAGGTAGGGCGCCCGGTAGTGCTCCATCTCGGCTTCGGTGAGCTTCCGGCCGGTGCCGCTGGGCAGGAGCTTTTCGATGAACATGTTCTTGTCGACCGCCATCTGCCGGCCCTTGCGCGGGTGGCGGAGCCGCTTGAATACGATCCGAAGCGGCAGCGGCATGTGCTTCCAGCGCGCGGGCCGGACGATCGACTCCATGAACGCGATCCCCCGAACGCGCTCGGGATGACGGCGTGCCCAGTGGAATCCCAGCGCCGATCCCCAGTCGTGCAGCACGAGGACCACGCGGTCGAGCGAGAGCTGCTCGAGGAGCCCGTCGAGATAGCGGGCCTGGTCGAAGAACGAATAGCCGATGTCGGGGTTGTCTGATCGGCCCATGCCGATCAGATCGGGCGCGATACATCGGCCCAGAGGCTCGACGTGCGGGATTACGTTACGCCACAGGTACGACCAGGTCGGGTTGCCATGGAGGAACAAGAACGCCTCCCCCTGCCCCACATCGACATAGTGCATCTGGGAGCCCTGCACCTCTGCGAAGTGGGGCTCGAACGGAAAGTCGGACGAGATATCGGTGTCGTACGACATCGGACCGCGCTGGCGCGCCCCGACTATCCCACACGCACGCCAGAACAAGAGGAGGCTCCGATGGAGGTCACCCGAGTCCCCGCCTCCGTGAGTCGTCAGCGGATTAGCGGCAGGTCTTGGAGCCCCTTCGGCCCCGGCACTTGTTCGAACAGCAATCGCCGTTCGAGTTGCAGGGGTCGCCGACCTGTCCGAGCGTGCAGGTGCCACCGGACCCGGGATCGAGAATGCTCTCGATTGACGGGAAATAGGCCGCGAAGGCGCCGTCGACCGTGGCATTCGCGGCCGAGTCGCACGGATCGTTGACGTTGGTCCCGCAGGCTCCGGTGAGCTGCCCGACGACCTGGCCGCTCGAGTTCACGACCGGAGAGCCGCTGCTGCCGCCTTCGGTCGCTCCCAGCGTGTCGGCACTGTAGATCCAATTCCCTCGGGGCCAACCCCCACAGGTCCCCGCGCCGGTGTCGACCGAATGCTCGGAATAGGCTTGTGGAGCTCCGGCCGGATGACTGACTCGAAACAAGCTCGTGCCGTTCGAGAACGCTACCGGCAACGAGTTCCAGCCCATGAAGGCGCTGCCCCTGGGGGCCGACTCGGAGAGCTCGAGCAGCGTGTAGTCACTGGTCCGGTTCTTGGCCAGGATCGAAGAGCCGACCGTGCTCGGGACGACGCCATCGGGGTCGTAACAGGCTCCGCCGCAGCGTGTATCGAACTGGAAGAAAGCCTCCATCGAGCTGGCTTCCCTCCCCTTGCTGATGCAGTGGTTCGCCGTGAGAAACAGCGGCCGATCGGTGTTCGTGTCGGTGTCGGTCAGAAGACCACCGCTGCAAATGAAGAACGAACCGCCCGACCGGAACAGGATGTGCGCGGCGGCGTCTCGGGCGTCGGCAACGGCCGGACTCGAGGTGCAGTTGACGTTTTCGACGCACGGCTCGTTGAACGAGCAAAAGCCAGCAGCCATCTGAGTTAGGCCGCGACTGATCTTGAACTTGTCGCCGATGTAGCCGGCTTCGCGAATCACAAACCGCGCATTCCCTTCGGGTCTGGGGCCGGCACTCGGCCGGTAGCGAAGCTGAACGATAACCTCGTCACCCGAAACGGTGTGACTCCAGAAGTCCCGGTTGCCTTGAGGGCCCCGCAGGACGTACGGACCGTAGGCCTGGCCGTCTTCGGAATATACGTAGAGCTCGTGGTCGCCAGGGAGGAAGATGCGGTCGAAGCGCAAACGCACCGCGGTCGCGCCCGGCACTCGAACGGCCGTGGTCCAGCTAAAACCGCCGTCGGCCTGGTCCCGAATGGCGCCGTACGGCATCGCTCTGGCGCGGCCTCGCGAACCCTCATAGCCGGCAAAGTTGAACGCGGCTCCGTGGACCGGCTTGGAAACACCGACCAGGAGCTTGCGCTCTCGTCCTTCGGGCTCGCGCAGTGCGGCGAGCTCGGCCGGGCTGAAATTCACGGTGATCGCTCGCTCGAGCCCGGCTTCGGCTCGTTCGTCCACGAGCAGACCGTGCAGACGTAGCTGCTTTGCGAGGAGCCCGGCGGCGTCGAACGCTCGTCCGGGACGCTCGGAAAGCGTCTCGGTCACCCTCTCGCGCCCAACCGCCCGGGCGGACGGAACCGCCAGCAGGCTCACTGCGAGCACGCACCCCCACTGTGTCAATCGCTTCATCGAATATCTCCTTTCGAATACGGAGCCCGCTTCGATCAGGCCAGCCAGGTTTAGGAGGAGGCTCAACGAGCCCGAATCTACGGACAGACCCCCCGTTCGTCAAGCGGCGAACGGCCCGAGGCCCGGCCGGCCGACCTCGTCGAATTCCGGTCAAAGCACGACCCATATATCAAGTTTGCTTGTCTTTTTGTCGTATTTATTTTATCTTTAGTCAATCCTGCTTGTTTTTTATTCAAGGAGACTTGACACATGTCATCCCATCTGACCTCTCCGACCTTCTTCTGGCGAAGCTGCGGAGAGCCCTCCGCAGCCTGGTTTCTGGTGTGGATGCCTCTGGTCCTTCTGGCTCTGGAGAACACACCCAGCCTGGCCTCGGCGATGGCGCGGCTCCTGGCCGTTCTGCTGGTCGCGGGCCTGATCTGGGCGAGAGGACTCGGGCCGGTGGGGCCGTGGCCCGCGCGGCTCTTCGTGAGCGCCTGGGCCGCGGTCTGGGCAGCGGCCCTGGGACTCCTGGTCACGGCGGGTGGCTGGCCGATCACGCGCCTCGGTTCGATCGCCCTGGGAACGGCGCTCCTGGTCGGCGCCGCCTGGCTCGGCTGGGCATGTCAGGTCCGCCATGACCTGCGCAAGGCGCTCGCCGCCGGACCCCGTTTCGGAGTCTCGCCCGACCGAGCGGCGAACACCTCAACGATTGCAGTGGTCTGGCTCCTGAGCGCGGCGCTGTTCACCTTCGCGATCATCGCAGGCAACGCGCACTGGGCCGACGGCCTGGTCATCGCGCTCGCGCTCGGCGCGTTCACCGCCTTTCAGCTGGGCAGCCTCGCCCAGTCCGAAGTCACGACCGACTGACCCTGCGGCCGGTGAACGGGCCGCCAACGTGAAGAACCGTCTCAAAGTACTCCGCGCCGAGCGTGACTGGTCCCAGGCGGACCTGGCTCTGAGGCTGGGGGTCTCCAGGCAGACGGTGAACGCCATCGAGCGCGGCAAGTCGGCCCCCAGCCTGCCCCTGGCCTTCAAGCTCGCGGACCTCTTCGCGGTTCGCATCGAGCAGATCTTCCTGCGCGAGCCGTGAGCGCTTGACTTGGCGGCCGACGCGTATGGCAAACTCCACCGCGATGTCCGGCGGCACCGACTACAACCTCAAGGGCAGCTCGATCGATCGCGGAGCTCTTTGTCGACGGAGAGCTCCGGCGGCTGGAGGAGGTCGGGATCTTCTCGGCTGAGAAGGTCCTGGGTTCCGTCTACCGGAGCTTTGTTCAGGGCACAGACTACGTCGGATTCCTCGACCGGGCCGCGATTCTCCACCAGCGTTTCTACGATGCCGGCGACATAGAAGTCGTCATCGGCGACGATGGTGTCTCGGCAGAGATCATCCACTCCGGCGCTCCAGCCTACTCCGAGGCCGACCTGTACATCGCCTCCGGTTTCTATCTCGGCGCCGGCCGCGCGCTCGGCCTGAACGACGTGACCTCGGAGTTCGTGCTCACCGAAGACGGCGCTCGCTTCAAGCTCATCTGGGCCTAGGCGGGCAGACCCGTGCGCAGCACGGCTTCCATCGCGTCGGTGAAGCGATCGACCTCTTCGAGGGTCGAATAGACACTCGGCGTCACTCGAATCCCTTCGAACTCGGGGTGCTTGATGCCCACAGTGAGAATCCGGTAATCGTTCCAGAGCGATTCGGCCAGCGCGACCGAGTCGATCCCTTCGATCTGAACCGTTCCGATGCCGCAGGCCAAGCCCGGCTCCAGACTGGTGTGGAGCCGGATCCGATCGTGTTCCAGGAGCCGGCGCGCCCAGCGATCGCGCAGATAGACCATGCGCGCCTCCTTGCGCTTAGCACCGATGCCCTGGTGAAACGTCAGCGCCTCGGCGATCGCCAGATAGTTGGCTGCCGGGTGGGTTCCGATCTCCTCGAACTTGCGGACGTCGTCATCCATGGTCTCGGGCGCGGCCATCATCGGCCACAGCTCGGCGATCCGCTCCCGGCGAACGAACAGCATGCCGGTGCCGTGGGGCGCGAACAGCCATTTGTGCAGGCTGGTGGCGTAGTAGTCGCAGTCCAGATCCGAGTGATCGAAGTCGAAGTGCGCGAAGGTGTGGGCGCCGTCCACGATCACCGGGATTCCGTGCCGGCGGGCCATCTGCACGATCGCCTTGACCGGCAGGATCTGTCCAGTGATGTTGATCATGTGGCACATCAGAATGACTCGCGTCTTCTCGGTGATGCCGGCCTCGAAGAGGCCCACGACCTCGTTCGGGTCCTCGGCGGGGATCGGAATCTGAAATTGCTTGAGCACGATGCCGTCTCGGCGCTCGCGCTGTTTGAAGGTGGTCACCATTCGGCCATAGTCCTGAGTGGTAGTCAGGACCTCGTCGCCGGGCTCGAGATCGGTTCCGAGCTGGCAGATCTGCAGCCCTTCGGAGGCGTTCCGCGTCAGCGCGATCTCTTCCGGATCGCAGCCGAAGGCGCGAGCCAGGCGCCGCCGCACGGGCTCGCGCTGTGGCTCCAGGATCTTCCACATGCTGTAAGGCGGCGCCGTGTTCGAGTACGCGAGGTGACGCGCCATGGCCTCCTGCACCACCGTCGGCGACGGACTGACCCCGCCATTGTTGAAGTTGACCAGGCTCCGGTCCACCTGAAACGCCTGCTGGGCTTCGAACCAGAAGGCCTCATTGCCTGCAACCTCGGCGGGGCTGCCGGATTCCGCGCCGAGCTCGGCGGCAATCGCAGCAGCCCGTCCCGGCTTGAGGACTGCCATTGCGGCAGCTCCGGCCGCGGGAAGGGCGACAGCGCCTAGGAACTGACGGCGGTCGAACATAGGCTGAACCTCCTTGTCGGGACATCTTACTCCTTCGGCGCCCGCCCGTTCGTCTATCGATCAGTGCGCGGTCAAGCGGCACGTCCTGGAGCCGCCCGAGTTCGCCGTCGAGCTCGCCTCTCCCGCGGCGGTAGCCTGAGCTCGGGCAACGGAGCCTGCGCCGGTTCGCAAAGGATCAGGAGCCGAGCCGTCGGCCGATGGCCTCCACGAACAAGCGCAAGGCCCGATTGGACTGCTCGAGGTAGAGCGAGGGCTCGAGGAGCTCGAGCTCCATGATCATCGGCATGCCGTCGGCGTCCGGCGCCAGATCGACGCGCGCGTAAAGCAGCGGCTCGCCAAGCGTCGTCCGGGCCAGATCAATGGCGCGCCCGGCCAGAGCGGCCTCGGCGGAGCAGATCTCGACCGGTCCCCCGGACACCGATTCGTCCGACCCCGAGAATCGTGTGGTCTTTCGAATCGCGTGGGTCAGCTCGCCGTCGATCCAGACAACCGCGCGCTCGCCATAACCTTCGACCGAGGGAAGGTACTTCTGCACCAGGACGTCACGGTGAGCGACCAGCTCTCGCAGATGCGCTTCGCCGGCCTCGAGGTCGTCTCGATCGATTCGGATCGTTCTCAACGAGCCAGCGGAGACCGCCGGTTTGACGACCATCGTGTCCCAGCGCCGCCTGTGGCTCACCTCGGCGAGGCTCGCAGCCGAGCCGCACGGGACGAGCTCGGTGGGCACGACCGGCAGTCCGGCCGCCTCCGCCTCCAGGAGATAGCGCTTGTGGAGGTTCCAGCGCAGAACAGGCAGAGGATTCCACAGCTCGCTCGCGGCGGCCGTCCGTTCCAACCAGGCATCGAAAGCGCCGGGCCGGTGCGGATAGTCCCAGGTCGAGCGCAGCACGGTCATCCGCGCCGACCCGAAATCGGCCTGTGGATCATCCCACGCCAGCACCGCGCTTCTGATGCCGGCGCCGTCGAGAGCAGCGCTCAAGAGGGCTTCGTCGGGATCGCGCTCCGGGAGATTCACGCACGATGCGAGCGCAACGTCGAGAGGCCGGCTCACTTCGGTTCCGGCTTCCTGCGCTCGAAGACGATCGGATTGGTGAACAAGAGCGGCGTATCATCGCGGTCGTATAGCTCGAGCCGAACGAAGCTCGGCCGGCTCACGTCGACCAGGGTCTCGTCATCCGCCGACAAGGGCTGTCGGTGGCCTCCTTCGGAGCCGCTAGTCAAATAGAGCAACTCCGGATTGTCCGGACGGATTCGCCCCTGAACCAGAAACAGCCGATGGAGCCGGGGATCGAAAGCCTGATCGACGCCTATGCGCAGTTCCTGCGGCTCTCGACGGACCCGAACCCGATCTCCCATCTGGGCATCGCCGACCCGGAAGTAGAGGCGCCCGCGGTAGCCGAACGGATCTCCGAAGGTCATCCGGCCCTTGCGGATCGCGGCAATCAGCTGCTCCGGCTCGGAGCCCATCGAGAAGATCGTGGTCGAGAAGGGGTTTGGTTTCATTTCCGGGCCCCACTCACTGCCGTGGGTGTCCGTGACGCCGTTGCCGTAGAGATAGAGACCACGCGCTGTGAGGGCGTCCCAGGTGCGCAGATGGTAGTCGAGTCCGACTCCGCCGCGCTCGAGATAGCCGACCTCGAGCAAGTCCACTCCATAGGCCCGCTTGCTGAGGAGCTCTCGAACCTTGCGTTCCGACAGCGTCGCTTGCCACGCCGGCCCCGCCGCTGCCACGGTGGTTCCGAACATATGGTTGAGCGAAACTACGCCGCCCGCTGCCTGGGTTCGCCCCACGAACTCGCCGGGACTCCTCCAGGTCTCTTCGTCTCCGGCCGCCAGACTGCTCGTCAAAGCGCCGCTCGGAAGAAACGCATTGAGACGCACCGCGCCGTTGTCCTCGGACAGGAACTCGACGCCGACGTGCTGCTCGTGCCCGTATTCGTCCTCATACTTCGATGCAAACCGACGGATCTGCGCGAGTTGGTGTTCCGGATCGGGCGCGAGGCTCGCGAGCTCGAGTCCGAACAGCTCGAGCGAAGCTCGCGCGCCGCGCCGAGCGGACATACGGAAATCGATACTCGTGATGGTGTTGTCTTCTCCGTCCAGGAGAAGCGAGGCGTCTCGTTGAAGATCGAGCACGATTCGCTCGCGCTCGGGCGAGATCGGGACCTTCACCAGCACCGTGCTGGCACCGGCTACCACTCGCCGCGAAGCCTCGGTACTCCCACTGAGCTGGTAGCGGATCTGATGACGCCGCGCCGCATTGCGCCGGTGCCACGAAAGGCCGACCTCGACCTCGATACAGGCGTCGGCACTGGTTCCCCAAGCCCTGATGTCGAGCGCCAGTACGGCGCCGCTGCTGACCGGCCGCGGCAGCAGAAAGCCGCGTGGCGTACCAGAGGGCCCCAGTAGCGAGTAGGAGACCTGGGTGTACGATCTGTCTCGCGGTGAGCGCACCACCAGATTCGTGCGGCCCGGGAGCTTTCGAGCCTGCCGCTCGATCCAGGCGACGTCCTCCTCGGGCGCGCTGGCCAGTCCGATTGAGAACCCCGCGCCACGGTCCGCGCGATGACCGGCCTGCCGGCTCTCGGGCTCGGTCGGGTCGGTCTCGAGCTCTGTCGTCTGGTAGTCGATCTTCAAGGGAGTGTGGAGATCGAACATCTCGGAATGATCGCTCCACCAGAGGACGTCGAATCCGTGCAAATCGGCGAAGTAAGAATGCCACTGCATCGAGCCGGGTTTGAGGTCACCGTTGTGATGAGAGTGGCCGTGTACGTGCATCTGGACGTCGTAGGCCTGAACGCCTTCGGGAAAGACGCCGTGAGCCGCCTCCGAGAGGTCGACGGCTTTCCTACACCCACCCCCCGAGAACCGCAAGCGCCGAGACAAGCCAGAGGGCGCCCCGGAGCCGACACCACTCCCGCCCGCCGGATCGGCGGGTGGGTCGGGACGCGGAACTCTCATGCGCTGATTGTGAAAGGGAGGCCAAAGCGCGGGAATTCTAGCGGCTCCGTTGCCCTCCCGGTGGCCCTTTCGGCGCTCGAGCGATAGTCTCTACGAGAACGAAAAAGGAGCTGTCCGATGAGGCTCGACCGAACTATCAAGATCACCCTAGTACTGCTCGCACTGCTGGCTGCAACCGCGGTCTCACCCGCCTCCGCCCAGGAATTCAAGGATCCGCCCTCGCCCGCGGAAGAGCCCGGCACCTTCGACCTGCCCGATCGCTCCGACCTCGGCAACGTGGTCCAGACCGCCGCTACCTTCTACCACTCGGGTGTACGCAGGATGAAGTCGGCGCGCAAACTGGAGGAGAAGCTCGCCGACACTCCCGAGAACAAAAGAGCCAAGATGGAGAAGAAGATCCGCTCCGCCTACGAAGGAGCGTCTCAGGACTTCATTCAGGCGATCCAGAACGACTCGTCGATGCTGGAGGCCTATGCCGAGCTCGGCACCGTCATGCGGGCGCTAGGAAAACCGGACGGGGCACTCAAGGTGCATGCTTCGGCGCTCAAGAACTCTCCCGACGACAGCGCCAACTTCCAAGGCTGGGCGGACTCGCTGCTCGCGCTCAACATGCTGGGCGACGCGACCGTGGCCTATTCCCAGATGGAAACGACGCGGCCCGATCGAGCCGCCCAGCTCATGGAGGCGATGAAACGGTGGCTGAGTCAGAAGCGCCTGGACCCGGGCGACCTGGATCCCGCCCACATCGAGAGACTCGAGCAATGGATCCAGGACCAGGAGGCCTCCTAGGCTTCCTGGGTCTCCCGCCGGGTTTGGCTCTCGGCGCGCTCTCCGTCGGGCCGCCTGGCACGATCGCTTTGCACTCTCTCGATTGCTCGAGTACCACGTCGAGAACGGCCACCGCACGCTAGCCGATTCGCTCGCGGCGTTCTTGAATGATCGGGTCTGCTGGCCGACGCCGGCTAGGCGCCGGCCTTCTTCCGCAGATACCGGGCGACTCCGTCGACACTCATATCGCGTGGGTTGGCGATCTCGTAGACCCCAACGGTTTCGTCGTCGGCACCCGCGGCACGCGCGCGATCGGCGACCCACTCCGTATATCGAGCCAGAAGCTCCGGCCGATCCAGGCCCAGCAGGCTGAGCTTTCGCACCACCTCGACGGTCTCGTCCAGCAGGTCCTCCAGCCGGTCCAGCTCGGCCGCGACGTCGCTCGACGGACCGAAATGGGTCCTGTAGATCGCCCGTGCATCCTCGCGCCGTAGCCGGTCCAGCGTCTCCTTCCACAGCTCCAGACTGAACTCCGGGGGCGGCGCCGGCAGATCGACCCACTCGAAGCCCGGGACGCGGATGCCGGCCGCGTCGCCCGTGAAGATCACGTCTTCGAGCCGATAGACATGGTGATGGAAAGCGTGACCCGGCGTTTCGATCGCAGTGAGCCGCAGTCCTTCGAGCTCGACGACGCCGCCGTCCTCGACCACGGTCACCCGATCGGCGGGCGCTGGAGTCACGGTTCCCCAGAGCGGGCCCATCATGTCGCCGTAGATCCGCCTGGCGCTAGTGAGGAGCTTGGACGGATCGATCAAGTGCGGCGCACCGCGCCCGTGCACATAGACCTGCGCGCCCCTCTCGGCCCACCACCCCGCAGCGCCGGCGTGGTCCAGATGGATGTGAGTCACGAGCACGTGCCGGACGTCGTCGGCAGCGACTCCATGCTCGGCGAGTCGTCTCTCGAGGGCCGGAAGCGTGCTCGCCGGCCCCGTCTCGACCAGAACCGGACCACCGCTGCCAAACACCAGGAAGGCAGCGATCGTGTGAGGCGTGTTCCGATAGTGAAGATCCAGTACTTCGATTCGCATTCGATCTGCCTTGTTCCCCTATTGCGCCTGCCGAATACGCCTTAGCCGGTCTCTTGCGCCAGCTCGAGAATCGCCCGGCGCAGGGTACGGTGGCGATCGAACCGGGCGACGAACTCCGATTCCCGCGCGCTGCCCTTCGATCGAATCACTTCGACCAGGTCCGCTCTCGAGCTCTCCGACCAGCGTTCGACGCGCGGCAAGATCAGTACCAGCGGCGCCCAGCGATTCCAGGCGAGTCGCTCGCCCGCGGAGAATCGGGACCGCGAGCGGACGCCGAGACGGCGTGCCGCTTCGCCCGCGCACACGCGCACCCCCCGCTCGCGATCGGCGCCGAACCTCTCGGCCAGAAAGCGGCTCAGCCGGAAGCCGATGGCTTCCCGCGAGATGAGTCCCACGATGTCGTCACGCTCCCGGCCGAGGTGGAGGTACATCTCCACTTCGGCCAGGCGTGCCAGAGTCGCGATCGAGGAGCGGTGACTCGGGTTTTCTCTGATCTTTCGCACCTCATCGCTCACGATCGCGAGCGTCTCCGGATCGCGCGGCCGGAATCCGAGCTTGTAGTAGAACCACCAGGCGCCAGAGGCCAGGGCCTCCTTGTTGTTGTGGCCGAGTTGATAGGTCTCGATGCCGAAGCTGTCGGCGCCGAACATGTGGCGCACCATGGCCAGGCCCCGGCCGTACACGTACGCGGCCTCGGCTCCACGATAGGTCTCGAAGACGTTGAAGGCGACCAGGGCCGATCGGTAGAGAGCGCTGGTCAAAAAGTACCCGATCGGTACCCCGTTCTTGAGAATCAGAAAGCCATAAACCGCATCGAGCATCTGGCGGCGCTCCGGAATCGCTCCATAGCAGACGTACTGCAAGCCTCGCCCGCAATCCATGATGTGGACGTCGCGCCGCTCGGCGTGGATGAACACGTCGAGGTCGCGCGCCCGACAGACCATGGCTTCGCGGGCCAGGGAGATCAACCGATCGGCGTCCCGGGGCGCTGCCCGGCGCACGGCCCGCGGCGGCCTGCGCAGGGCGCCGGGGAAGCAACCCCGCGAGGTCTCGAGCGGTCCCGTCTGGAACACGACCGGGGACGGCTCGTAGCGGGCGCGGCTTCGGCTCGGTGTCGTAGGTCCGGGGTCGAGCCGGCAAGGGAGATCGAGCTCTTCAAAGACTTGCTCTTTCCAGAAATCGTCGAACGGCAACGCTCCGAACCGCCGCGTCAGAAACGTCGCATCGGTCTCGGTCGCGCTCTTGAGGCGCTCGACCCAGTCGGGCGCTTCCAGCCAGACCTCTTCGAGCGCCAGTGTCTCGCTGTATGGCATCAGCGCCATTAGCCGGGCTGAGAGGAGAACCTGATTCTCGAACAGCTCCCACTCGACGTGAAAGAGCTCGGGCCAGCGCCGGGCCAGCCAGACCGCCGTGAACCAGAAGAAACTGTAGGAGATCGTGGTCCCCGAGATACCCGAGCTGTCGAGCTCGTCGCGGAACCAGAGGAGATCCGGCCGCCGGTCGAAGCCCTCGAGCATCTCTTCCACTCTCTTGAGCAGCTCAGGGCCGTCCGGGTAGGCCCTCAGAAAGCAGAGGGTCTCGTGCAGGCGAACGACCTGGCTCACCGTGTCGAGCTCCGCGTCGCGCAGGGGCTCGAGGAGGTCTCGTTTCCCGATCTCGCTGTCCGGGCCATAGACGAGCTTGAGCTGCTCCAGGCGTTTCAGTGCGCTGGCGGGTGTGAGGCGGCGCATGGACGCCTATGCTAGCCCTTCTTCTCGCGCCCGCTACACCTCCGCAGAGGTGGGCGAGACCCCGGAGGGCTTGGTATCGCGGGCACTGACTCGCGGGAGTGTCCTCCCTCAGGTACGAGCCCGGGCCCGCCGATCGCCACGAGCCTTCCCGAAGGGCCCGCGATCTGGCTTCGACCGGCGGCAGGGGACTTGCACAGGATCTGAGGCGACAAAGGAGAACGTCATGCCGCGCCACACGCATTCCACCCGTTTCGTTCGCATCGCACTCGTCGCGCTGTTCGCGGCGACCCTTATTGGCGCCGGTCCCTGCCCGCAGGGTGAGCCGGACTCCGCCGCCGATTCCGAGCTCAATGCCGCGGCGGCACTCGCCGAGGCGCAGGAACGCGAGGCACAAGAGCGCCTCGAGGAAGCGTTGGCGGCGGAATCGGCGGCCAATGCAGCCGCCGAGAAGGCGCGCGCGGCGCGCGAGGAGCTGCTCGCGGAGCGCGAAGAGCGACTACGTTTGACCGAATCGCTGAGGGCCGACCAGGCCCGCCTCGCCGCACGCATCACCGCGCTCGAAGCGCGGGAGCAAGCACTTGCGGTCCGCGAAAAAGAGCTCGAGAACTTCGAGGCCAATCTCTCGTTTCAGGAAAGGGAGCTGCGTGACCGGGAAGCAGTGGTCGATGAAGCCCTCGCGGGAACCGGTGACCAACCACCCGACGCCGCCGACCTGGAATCAGGCGAGATGGACGGTTGGTCTCCCGACGACCGCGGAGAAGAGCGCGCGTCGTCCGAAGGACCCGAGCTCACGACCGAGCCGGAGACCGTTCAGGCCTCGCTCCAGCCCGGACGCCTGCTCGAGATCGAGATCCTCGAGACCCTTACCAGCCGCGACAGCCGGGTGGGCGACACCTTCTCCGCGCGCCTGGTGCAGGATCTGAGAGCTGAGGACGGCATGCTGGTGGTCGCGGCGGGGGCTGAGGTCATCGGAGAAGTCACCCACGTCAAACCTCTCAAGAGCGTCGGTGGTCGGGCCGCCCTCGACATCGAGTTCACGCACATTGTCGTGTCCCCCACCGAGTCGATTGCCATCAGCGCCTCGTTCGTCGAGCTGGGGGCCGACAAGCGCGACGACAAGAAGAAGATCGCGGGTGCCGCGATCGTGGGTGCCATCCTCGGCCGGGTCCTGGGAGGCGACGCCGAGGCCGCCGTTGCCGGTGCTGCGGCCGGCGCCGCGATCCGTACGGCGGTGGTAGCCCGCGCGAAGGGCAAGGACGCAGAGATTCCCGCCGGTGAGATCGTGGCCTTGCAGCTCGAGGAGGTCGTGACCGTCGAGATCGAAATGACGGGCCCGGCTGACGGCTGATCCTCACGGTCGCCCGACTCTGGCTTCCAGATGGGCGCAGGGTAGACCACGGCGCCTCGAATCGGCAAGATCGGGCGACAATGCCGGCTCGATCGATCCGCGCGACCGCGTTGCTCGCAATCCTCTGGGCCGCCTACGCGGCGGCTATCGCCGCGCCCCAACCTGCGGCGAGTCGTCCTCCGTTGGTCTTCGTGTCCGGTATGACCGGCACCCAGCTCGTAGACCCGGAATCCGGCCGCACCGTCTGGGGACGAGGGTCGAACCTGTTCCGGCCTAGAGATCGCGGCTACTCACTCGCCCTACCCCTGGGTCCCGCGGCCGGCGACCACCCGCAATCGGCCTATCTCGCCACCGGCCCGCTTTGGGATCTGAGGGTTCTTTTCTGGAACAAGAAGGTCTACCGTCCGCTGCGCGACCACTTCCTGGCCGAGGGGCGCAGGCTTGGACGGCTCGATACGCCGCAACCGGGAGAGGATTTCTTCTTCTTCGACTACGACTGGCGCCGGGAGAACGTGGCGACGGCGTTCGAGCTCGCCGAGCGCCTGAATGCACTTGGCCGGAAGCGCGGAGCGAGGGTCGAGGAACCTCTACCCATCGATCTCATCTGCCAGAGCAACGCGGCCAAGGTCTGCCGCTATCTCGTGAAGTACGGGGCGATGTCGCTGTCCGAAGCCGAGGCCGGCGCCGGGAGACCGCCCGAGACCTACCGGATCCGGAAGCTGATCCTGGTCGGAGCCTCTAACGGCGGCGCGCTGCGAACCCTCGACTTCATGACTCGGGGCCGCCGCTATGTCCCGCTGGTCGGGCGCAAGATCTCACAGGAGACCTTCTTTTCCATCCGGCCTCTGTTCGCGGATCTGCCACTCCTTCGAACCGACCTCTTCTTCGACGAGACCGGGACCGACCTCGAGGTCGATCTGACCGACACTCGCACCTGGATCGAGTACGGCTGGTCGATCTTCCGGCCGAAACCGCGACGCCGCCTGGAGCGACGGGTGCGGCCCGACCTGTTCGCGTCGAGCGACCATCGCCTCGACTACCTCGAGACCCGGCTCGAGACCGCCTCGAGGATGCAGCGGCTCCTGAGCCGCGACGCGATCGGGTTCGCGTCGACGCGCTACTACCACCTCGAGAACGGATCGGTTCCGACCGCGGCCCGGGCGCTTCTTCACCGGGGCGCGAAGGGATGGCGCATTCGGCTCTTCGACGACGGCAAGGTCGCAAGGCAACCGATCCTGCGCCGGCTCGCGGTCGGCAAGGGCGACGGCCACGCCACTCTTGCCAGCCAGCGCGACCTTTCCCACCAGGAAGAGGCGGCACTGGCGGCCAGCCGGCTGATCGTGGGCGGACACTTCGAGATGATCATCGAGCCAGAAGGACTCGAAGCCCTGTCGGATTTCCTGGCCGACTGATTACCGGCTACAGCTCACCGAGACGCCGGTCGACGTAGGCCTGCCAGTCCTCGACCTCCCGCTTTTGCCGAGCCGCCTGGTTCTCGAGGATCGCGATCTCGTCGTCCAACGAACGGAGCTTCGAATCGAGGGATTCGATCTCGAGCTCGAGCTGTGAGGTCAGGCTCTCGAGCTGCCTGGCGGTCATTTCCGTCTCGCCGGCGTCGACTCGGTCGGCGACGGATCGGAGATTGTTCTCGGCATATGCCCGCTGAGAGAAGGCAGATTCGCGGTTCGACCTAAGCTCGCGAAGCCGTGCTTCGATCGGCTGGAGCCGAGTCTCACTCAGCTCCATACGCTGGATCAGAAGCTCGAGCCCCCGGTCGGCGCGCTGGTCCTCGAGGGCGTCTGCAATTCGCTCCAACGACGCGCTGATCTCGGTGAGTCGGTCCTCGGCGACCGCGCTTCCGCTCAGGATAGAGATGGCGTCTGCTTGGGCTTGGGCAGACAGGGCCGGCCCACCCATCAAGAACGCAGCGGCAACGAGCGTCGACAAGAGACGGCGGGCCCGACGACTTGGCTTGATCATGGGAACCTCCTTGGTTGTCTGGGATTCTAGTAAGTTGAGGTCGGAATCCCGATGGTCCGCTCGAGAACAAGATATGCCGTGCTCCTGACCACACTGCTGACCGCGCCGTTGGCGAGCGGTGCGAGCCCCCCGAAGTTCGGTCGATTTCTCTAGCCCCTTTTTCGTTATCCTGCCGTCCATGCTCGAAGCCTGGCGCACCAACAATCGGATCAACCTCTATCTCATCCCGGACAAGGCGGTCCGCTGCGGGATCTGGGACTGGGACCGGATCTAGTGCCGTAGCCGGCTTCAAGTGCACGAGCTTCCCGAGTTTCCGACTCCGATCCGATACCGCGAGGAGGTGGTGGAAGCTCTGCGGCTGCTTGGCGTCGTGCCCGGGCCGGACGTCCAACCGCGGTTGATCTACCGGTTTCTGCGAGTCCTGATGACCTTCGAGATCCGCGAGCGGAAGCTGCGGCGTCGCGAGCTCGAGGCCTTTCTGGGGCCCCAGCCACTCGCCCGCTACGCCGCCGAGATCGAGATCCTCCGCGCGAAATACCACCTGCTGCGGCGACTGCCGCGCGACTGGATCGAGTAGGCCCCCATGGCGGAGACCTCCCCACCGACGCGTCTCTACAAGCTGGCGAATCTCCTCGGCCTGCGCCGCTCGATGGTCGCACTGCTGGCGATGGTGGTGCTGGTCGGGCTCGGTGAGCGGCTGGCCGAGCGCTTCCTGCCGATCTACCTGCTCGCACTGGGCGCCGGAATCCAGCTGCCGGGCGTTCTCAACGCCATGGACAACTTGTTGAGCGCGCTCTACTCCTTCCCCGGCGGCTACCTCTCGGACCGCCTGGGCTACAAGCGGGCTCTTCTGGTCTTCAACCTCGTTTCGCTCGTCGGCTACGCCATCGTCATCGCCTTTCCCACCTGGTGGGCGGTTTTTCTCGGAGCCTTTTTCTTTCTGTCCTGGTCGGCCATTTCGCTTCCGGCGAGCATGAGCCTGGTCGCGGACGCTTTGCCCAGGGACCGCCGGACAATGGGTGTTTCGATGCACTCGTTGATGCGCCGCGCCCCGATGGCTCTAGGGCCGATCATCGGCGGTCTCTTGATAGATCGCTACGGCACGATTCCGGGGATCCGGCTCGCGTTCGCCGCGGCCATGGTCCTCGGCCTCGTCTCGATCGTCTTCCAACAGGCCCTGATCGAGGAATCCGCGGAGCCTCGAGGCAGGAAAGCCGAGGTCAGCCCGCGTCGAGTGCTGGCCGGTATGAGCCCGGCGCTACGGACGCTCCTGACGGCCGACATCCTGGTGCGGTTCGCCGAGCACATCCCGTACGCCTACGTAGTGATCTGGTGCATCCAGAACGTCGGAATCACCGGTTTTCAGTTCGGAGTCCTCACAACGGTGGAGATGATCACCGCGGCGCTGATCTACATTCCGGTGGCGTATCTGGCCGACCGCTCGACCAAGAAGCCGTTTGTGGTGATCACCTTCGGCTTCTTCACCCTGTTTCCGCTGGCGCTCCTGGTGTCCGACTCCTTCGGCCTGCTGGTCGTCGCCTTCATCGTCCGCGGATTGAAGGAGTTCGGCGAGCCCACCCGCAAGGCGCTGATCATGGATCTCGCTCCCGAAGACGAGAAGGCGGCGATGTTCGGCGCCTACTACCTGGCCCGCGATGTGGTCGTCTCGGCCGCGGCCTTGGCCTCGGGGTTCCTGTGGCAGATCTCTCCGGCGACCAACCTGTTGACCGCCACTGCCTGCGGGGTGGCGGGAACAGCCTTGTTCGCGTGGCACGGCCGAAACCTGAACTAGTGTCCCGCGCGGCAAGTTCCTTTACATTCGAGCGGTGCTGCATTCCGCTGGGCGGCGTTGCTCCTCTGTCGAATATGCCCGATATTCTCAGTCGTCGCGCCTTGCCCAGCGCACGCTTCACCGCTCTCGGTGTGGCAACGAACTTACCGCACGGGACACTAGTGTCCCGCGCGGGACACCAGGTGGCATTGCCACCGTCCTGTTAGATAATCCGCGGCATGTCGCCACCTGAGAGAAACATCTGCGTTTTTGCCGGCTCGAGCCCCGGCACGCTGCCGGACTACCGCTCCGCAGCCACGGCCTTCGGCGAGGAGATCGTGGCGCGCGGCTACGGGCTGGTCTACGGCGGTGGCAAGGTCGGCCTAATGGGCAGCATCGCGGATGCGGTTCTTCGCTCTGGGGGCTATGCCGTCGGCGTCATTCCTCAAGCTCTGATAGGCAAGGAGGTCGCGCACGAAGAGCTCGACGAGCTCGAGATCGTCAACTCCATGCACGAGCGCAAGCAGCGCATGGCCGAGCTCGCCAACGCCTTCGTGGCAATGCCAGGCGGCATGGGCACCCTCGAGGAGCTGGCCGAGGTCCTGACCTGGGCCCAGCTCGGAATTCACGCCAAGCCATGCGGCGTTCTCAATGTCCGCGCCTACTTCGATCCCCTGTTGGCCTACCTCGACCATGGTGTCGAGCATCGCTTCGTCCGCTCCGAGCATCGTTCGATCATCCAGGTCGCCGAGAGCGCGGCCGAGCTCATCGACAAGCTCGAGGCCTACGAGCCCGTGCACGTCGGAAAGTGGATGGACCGCGATCAAACCTAGCCCGCAGCGTCCCGTAGTGGTTCGCTTCGAAGGGTACGCGATCTGTCTCGGAGAAGATCAGCCCCCCGCCGCGCTCGCTCGCTCGCTGAACTCCTTCTCGCCGATGATCGCCAGAACGAGCGCGAAGATACCGGCCGGAGGCATGAGGAAGACCGAGGCGATCGCGCCGGCCATCGCCCAGATCCAGCCCTTGCGCCGGATTCCGGCGATCCCTCCCACGAAACAAACCAGCCCGCCCAGCAAGATCAGTGCCGCTAGGGTGCCGAGGAATCCGGTGATCATCGGCAGCGGCAGGTCCGGCTCTTTCTGCAGGTCCGGTACCCAGTTCACGATGGCGCCCGCAAAGACGAGAAACAGCCCGCCTATGAGAGCGCAGACTCCCGACACGATCTCGAGCACACCCGCGACTGTCGGAATCCACTGCCTGTCCATGGCTACCTCCTCGATAGGGCCACGGTATCAGGCACCCGGTGCTCCCGGAAGTGGCGGTAACTGCGGTGAGGTCAGCCCTTCACCGCTTCTCCGCGCTCGACTTCGACGCCCTTCTTGTCGGCGATCCACTCGCGGATCTTGGTCTGGAGCACACGCATGGGCAGAGCTCCGTCCTGAAGCACCGCCCGATGGAAGGCCTTGATGTCGAAGGCGTCGCCCAACTCGTCTTCGGCCTCGCCGCGCAATCCTGAGATCACTCTCTGCCCGACCTTGTACGCCAGCGCCTGGCCCGCGAAGACGATGTAGCGCTCGACTTCGGCGATGACGTCGCTCTCGGCCATCGACGAGTTCTCGAGCATGTAGGCGATCGCCTTCTCCCGACTCCAGCCCCTGTCGTGGAGGCCGGTGTCCACGACCAGGCGCATCCCGCGCAGGAGCTCGTCGCTCAGCCGGCCGTAGTAGTCGTAAGGATCGTCCAGGAGCCCCATTTCCTTGCCCAGTGACTCGGCGTAAAGCGCCCAGCCCTCGAAAAAGGCTGTCTGCCCGCCGAAGCGGCGGAACCGCGGCAGATCCTCGATCTCCTGAGCGATCGAGATCTGGAAGTGATGACCGGGCGAGGCTTCGTGGATTGACAGGGTCGTCATCCCGAACTTGGCCTGGGCCTTGAGATTGAACGTATTCACGTAGAACTGGCCCGGCCGGCTGCCATCGGGAGTGCCCGGCTGATAGAAGGCGCCCGCCGAGGACTGCGCCATGAACTCGGGCACCGGCTTCACGACGTAGTCGGCCTTCGGAAAGATGTCGAAGAGATCGGGCAGAGCCTCGTTGACCTTCTCTTGCAGATCCCGGTAACCCTGCAGCAGCTCCTCTTCGTCGGTGTAGTAGAAGCGTTCCTCCGCTTCGAGATGGTCGAAGAAATCCTGAAGCTCGCCCTCGAAAGACACGTCCTTCATCACTCCGCGCATCTCGGCATGAATCCGGTCGACCTCATCCAGCCCAAACTGATGAATCTCGTCCGGCGTCATATCGGTCGTGGTCATCGTCTTGACCTGGTAGGCGTACCAGGCGTCGCCGTCCGGAAGATCGGCGATCGCAGTCGTGTCGCGACAGCCTGGGATGTATTCGTCGATCATGAAGGTGTGGAGCTTCTTGTACTCGGGGATGACCTGCTCGAGAATCGCCTTTTCGTAGGCCACTCTGAGCTCGGCCTGGGTCTCCTCGTCGATCCCCTCGGGGAACTCGTTCACCGGCCGGTAGAAAACACTCTCGGCGACGTCCTCGACGAAGTGCGCCTCGAGCTGCGGCAGCACCTTCTCCATGAGTGGCTTTGGCTGCACGACGCCGGCTTCGATCCCGACCCGCATATTCTGCAGAGACTGGTCGATCAAGACGCCGAGCCGATCAATGCGCCCGAGGAAATCACGATAGTCCTTTTCGTTTCGAAATGGCTGGATGCTGCCTCCCGAACCGAGCTGCGCGAAGAACGACGGGAGGCTGAACATCTGGTTGATCGGCAACAGGTGAAACGGGAACCGCGCGCCCTCGATCGCCATTTCGCGCTCGTAGACGAAGATGTCGTAGCTGAGCCGGTCCTGTCCGCTCAAGGCCTCGCGGTCGATCTTTCGGATCTGGGCCAGCCATCGCTGCTCCAGGCGGAGGTCCTCGGCCTGGCGCTCTTCACTGAGAAAGTTGGGCAGCCGATCGTTGTAGCGGGGATCGCCGATCGACGTCGCCATGATCGGACTGCGCTGCAGATTCTCCTCGAAGTAGTCCTCCAGCAACTGCGCCAGCTTGCCCGCTTCGACCGCGGCTTTGATCTCTTCGGCGGCGGCGCTTGTGGTCTCATGACCTTCTCCGGCAGCAATCGTGGGAAGGAAGACAAGGATCGCGAGCAAGGTGATCAGGCGAGCGGCTCCGGTATTTCTCATAGGACTCTCTCTCTCCGTTGTTCGGGCGTTATAGGACTCAGCGGCCCAGAAGCCGCTGAGTGTTCTTACGGAAGCGCAAATGCGCGGGTTTCGGAAAGTGCCATCCGGCGAGGTGGCCGATTGGGCGGCAACCTGGCCGATGTAGTGCAGCCCGACGTCCCACTCGTACCCGCGCCGACGGAGAAGGTGAGTGAAACCACCCGGCATGTAGTGCCGCTCGAGAACCAGGGCCCGTTTGCCGGCGTGCTTGGCGAGCAGTGCCGCGGTCGAGAGCCCGCCGATGCCGGAGCCGGCAAGAACCGTCAAGCCGTCGGTCAGCTTCTTCGGCCTCCGGCTCTAGCGGATCGCCCGGAACAACTCGAGCACCAGTCCCGAACCGGCCGGCGGGTCAAGGTTGGCGAGAACGATCGCGGTCGCTCCACCATTGCCCTCCCACCCCGCGCTGACGCCCGGCCCGCCGCCGGCCACCCCGATCCCATAGTCGCTCGTCTCGCGCACGGACACCGAGCCAAAAACCCATGCCGTCCACTCGGGGTCGGCGAGCTTGCCCGCTCTGAGCGCCGAGTCCAGCTTCAGAAGATCGGACGCCGTGTGCGTCGAGCTTCCCGCCGGGCAGCCGCGGATGGGAAGCATGCCCAGGTTCGACTCCAGAGGTCCGGTCGCGTCCGCATGGCCGCCCGTGGGACCACCTCGGGTGTACCCGATCGCGAGACTGACATCGCTTCCATCCTTGACCGGGAAGCCCGAGTCGGACATGCCCGCCGGCCGGAAGATCCTCTCTTCCACGTAATCGAAGTACGGCCTGCCGGAGGCCGCCGAGACCACCGCCCCGAGCGTGATGTAGCCGGCGTTCGAGTACGACCTCTTCTCGCCCGGCGTGAACTGGAGGGGTTCGTCGGCAAACAGCGAGAAGAAATCGTCGGGCTGCACGAACTTCGATTTGTCCGCCTCCACCCAGCGTTGGTTGAAGATGTCGCCGAGCCCCGAGCTGTGGTCGACGAGCTGCTGGATGGTGATCATCTTCGCGACCTCCGAGTTCGGATAGTCCGGCAGGTGCTCTGACACGGCATCGGAGAGCCCGAGCTTGCCCGCCTGTGCAAGCTGTGCGATCGCGACTTTAGTGATCATCTTGGTGATCGAGCCGACGTCGAAGGCGGTCGCGGTGGTCACCGCGCGACCTGCTTCACGCTCCGCCTTGCCATAGGCGCGATGAAACACCGGCTCGCCATCGCGCGCCAGTAGCACGACGCCGGAGAACCGGTCGGTGGCTGCCAGCCGCTTCAGCTGTCGATCTAGAGTTGCCGCGAACTCCTCTGGGCTCGCCTCGTCGGGAAGCTGCACCATCGCGTCGCGACCGCCCGGCGGGCCACCCACCCGCACCGAGAATCCGTCGATCTTGCCGCCCGCAAGATCGAAAGCGAACTCGACCGGCATGTCAGTCTTTTCCGCGTTGACCATCGCAAGCGCCTTGTCCGGAGCCACGCGACGCAGACCCTCGACGGTGAGAGCGCCGAGATCGTCACGCACGCGCCGATAGAACGCCCGATCCTCCTCGGCCGTCCTTCGGGTGCGAAAGTCCTCGGTCACGCCTTCCTTGTAGAACTCGACGAGCGCTTCCGGATCGTCCGAGTTCACTGCCGCGAAAAACTCCTTCAGCAACCCCGCCGCGCTCTGGGGTTGCTGCGCGAATGCCACCGCCGCCAGCACAGCGACGGCGATCGTTGCCGAGATCGTGAATCGCCTCATTCCGGACCTCCTTCGACTACCTGTCTCCTAGACCATAACGCCTCGAATACGGATCGGTTCCAGCCGCTGTCCGGCGGGCTCGCCTAGACGGGACGGGCCCGGGTCCGTAGGAAGTTGTCAGAAGCAAAGCGACCGCAACGACCGCCAGGGAGGTCATCGTGCTCGAAACCCGCAGGCGCAACCTATCGATAATCGTGCTCGCAGCGGTCTCGACCGTGGTCCTACCCGCTGGTCTGGACGCCGAGCCGGAGGCAGAGCTCGACCCCAAGGCTCTCCACCAGAAGAACTCGTCGGCTCTACCCCACTCCTATCTGGTGACTCTGGTGCTCGAGGACGGAGACGCTGTTCATCAGTTCTCCACGGTCACTGCGCAGCGGCACTTCGCGGTGGCTCCGCCGGAGCGCCGATTCGACTTCCGGGGCAGCCTCCGGATGCAGCAAGACGGCCGAGAGCTGCTCGACTTCTCCGTCGAGCTGCAGCAGCAATTCACGTACGGCGACGGCGAGACGTCCCATACACGGGTCGGGAGCTGGAAGGGCTCGACCTACATCGAGACGGACCGGACGATCCCCATCATCGAAAACCCGAACTCGAAGCTTACGGTCAGACTGAAGAAGCTGTAGCGGGCTTGGCGAATCGGCCACGGTCGCACGCAGGCCGGCCACCACAAGGTTGATACCCCACCGGCCTCAGCCCGTGTTGCGCATGCCGGCGGACACACCGACAAGGCTCACCTTGACGGCGTAGTCGAGGGCGTCACGGTCCATCGAATGCTCGGGAATCGCCCGCAGGCGCCTGAGGAGCTCGACCTGGCCATGAGAGATCGGATCCACGTAGGGATTGCGCAGCCGGATCGACCGCGCCAAAGTCGGATCGCCGTCGAGAAGGCCCGACCCCGTGGCGCGCTCGATCACGCGCACGGTTCGCGCAAACTCTTCACGAACCTGGTCTCCGAACCGTTCGCGGATCTCGCGGCCGGACACCAGGGTCAGGTAACTCTCGAAGACACCCAGATCGGCCTTGGCCAGGCTCATCTGCGCGAAGTCGAGTAGCGTCTGAAAAAACGGCCACATCGCGTACATCTCGGCGAGCAGGGCGTCGTCTACGACTTCGAGTCCTGAGCCGAGGCTGAACCAACCGGGCAGATTCGCCCGGCACTGCGTCCATGAGAAGACCCACGGGATCGCGCGCAAGCCGGAAAGCGAGCGCTCTCCCTTTTTCTGAGCGCGACGCGCCGGCCGCGAACCGATGTCGAGGCGGCTGATTTCGTCGATCGGGGTCACCGAATGGTAGAAGTCCAGGAAGCCCGGCGCCTCGAGCAAGGATCGATATCTTTCCTTGGCGATGCCCGCAGCTTTTGACAGAGCCTCGCGATAGCGCGCCGCTGGCTCAGCGCGGACCTGAGCGTCGTCTTGCGCCGAGCTGAGCAAGAACGCGTGAACCACCTGCTCGAGATGGCGATGCGCGAGATCGGGATCCGAGTAGCGGTTGTCAAGCGCCTCTCCCTGTTCGGTGATCCGCATCCGGCCGCCGAGCGAACCGGGGGGTTGGGCCAGAATTGCGCGACCCGCGGGTCCTCCTCCCCTGCCGATCGACGTCCCACGGCCGTGGAAGATGCGCAGCTCCACGCCGGCCTCGCGACACACCCGCGCAATGCCCTCCTGGGCCTGGTAGAGCGCCCAGTTGGCCGCCAGGAACCCGGCATCCTTGTTCGAATCCGAGTAGCCGATCATGATCTCCTGAAGGCCGCGGGCTCGGACGTGCTCGAGGTATGCGGGGATGTCGAGCAACCGTTCGACGATTCCGGGCGCGTTTTCGAGATCGGCCACGGTCTCGAACAATGGCACTGCATCGATCTCGGAGACTCCGGCCGCGCGTGCCAGCACCAGCACCTCCAAGACGTCCGACACTCCCTCGGTCATCGAAACCACGTAACCACCGGTCGCCGCCTGACCCAGACGATTCTGGATCCGTCGGAATTCCTCCAGAAAATCCAATGCCCGATTCGTCGCCTCGCCGAGCTCGGTTGCCGGCCCGTTCGCCAGCTCCCGACCGCCGAAGGCGGTCAGGAGAACGGCGATGCGTCCTTCCTCTGAGAGCGCGGCGTAGTCGGCTTCGATTTCCGTTGCGCGCAGCAGATCCGCCACCGCGGCCTCATGGTGACGCGAATGCTCCCGCAGATCGAGTGCCGCCAGGTGAAGACCAAAGGCCTCAGCACGGTGCACCGCAGGCCGCACGAAGGCGTTCGCCGCTCGAGCGTCGCCGCCCGCGCGGAGTGCCTCGTCGACCGCCTGCAGTCCCGCGTGATGCTGGTCGCCGGCTTCCCTATTCCCTTCGGCGAGAGCCCCGGCGTCGCCCACCCGCTCGAGCTCCGCGATCAACCGGCCGTGAACGTAGAACAGGCGCTTTCGAAACGGCTCTCCTGAAAAGCGCCTGGTGACGCCGAGCTCGCGTCCAAGCCTCTCGACGTCGCCCCGCAGACCGGCGATCGCGCCGGATGGCAGTCGCTCTTGCCACTGCGACAGGCGCTGCACCAGGAGATCGATGTCCGAGATGTGTCTCTCGAGGGCCACCGCTTCCTGAAGTCGATAGGTCTCCCGAGTGACTTCGGGGGTCACCAAGGGATTGCCGTCCCGGTCGCCGCCGATCCAGGACCGGAACCGAACGACCGGTCCGATTGGGCGGCGCTCAGCGACAGAACAGTCGTCCTCGAAGTAGGTCTCGAGGGCCCGCTCCAGATCGCCGTGGAGCCGCGGCACGGCGTCCAGCAACGAGCGCCGGAAGTAGTAGAGCGCCGACTTGACCTCGTCGAGCACCCGGGGTTTCTGGGCCGGAAGCTCCCGGGTCCGCCACAGAGTCGCCACTTCGGCGTGAATCTCGTCTCTCAGCACCGCACGGTCCTGCGGCGCCAGGTCCCACTCGCGCAGATGGCGTAGTGCCCGGGCGATGCGCTCGAGCTTGAGACGGACGGTGTATCGCTTGACCTCGGTCGGATGCGCGGTCACGGTCATCTGGATGTCGAGGCCGTCGATGAAGGAGCGCACCTTGTCGAGGGACCATCCCTGGTCTGCCAGGTGCTTGATTGCCGCGGCGATCGATTCCGGCTTGGGCGCCCCCTCGCTCGCTTCCCTTTCGCGGACCCGATTGACCCGCACCCGATGGATCTCCTCCGCCAGGTTGATGAGCTGGAAATAGACGGTGAAAGCGCGCACCAGCCCCTCGGCCTGCGACAGTTCCAGACCTCCCCAGAGCTCTGCCAGCTCGGCACGGAGATGCTCGGCGTCGGGGCGCGCGCGCAGCGCCTTGGTCAGGCCCCGGACCCGTTCCACAAGCTCGAAGAACCCTTCGCCCTCGAGCTCTCGAAGCACGGTTCCCAGGGCGCGCCCGAGGAAGTCCACATCCTCGCGAAGCTGGGCGAAAAGCTCGTCCGAGCCGCGTTCGAGCCGCGTTTTCGACATTGGTAGACCTCAGGCGCGGTGGCCTGTCGACTCCGTCTCCTGAGGTCCCC